>CAZSCC010000036.1:0-5329 GCA_964604905.1 uncultured Planctomycetales bacterium | reverse complement strand
CTCCTCAGTGGAAGCTGGGCCTATGCCAACGGAGATCGCGCCACCTGGATCACCCCGCTCTTTCACGCGACGACCGACAAGGACGGCACGCTCCGGAGCCTGCACGCCGGGCCGATCTTCGCGGGGGAGGACTACTGGTTCGCCGCGCCTCTCCTCTCGGGCGGCTGGAAGGAATCCGACGGCGCGTCGACCACCTGGGTGACCCCCCTCTTCAACGCCACCGTCAGCAAGGACGAACGGGAGAGCAAGGTCTCGCTGCCCTTCCCGATCTTCACCTACCGCGAAGGCCCGGCCCTGGACGATTCCTGGAGCATGGAGCTCCGGCCGTTCGTGGTGCAGCAGGCGGGCGAGGATTTCGAGCTCAACGTGCTCTGGCGCCTCTTCTCGATCCGCGAGCGCGGGGACACGTCGCGCGTGATGGTCGGCCCGCTCTGGTGGTCCGAGAAGAAGGGCGACGCCCCCTCCGAGTTCCAGATCCTGGGCGGCCTCTTCGCGCGCGACTGCCAGTACGAGAAGGGCCTCAGCCGCTACCGGATCCTCTGGCTCATCCCGCTCGGCGCCTCGAGCTACAAAACCGACACGATGGGGCTGTTCGATCTCAAGCCGGTGCTGACGGAGGGCTTCTAGTTAGACCCATCTCACCCCAAAGCCACAAAGAACACCCAGAAGACTCGGATCCGTAAGAGGAAAACAAAGCTTCCTTTGTGCCCTTTGTGACTTTGGGGTGAATCGATCCTTACGACTTCGCTCGGATTGACTCAGCAGAGCAGCGCCCGGTTCTTGCCCCCGCGCTTGCTCTTGTAAAGCGCCTCGTCCGCCCGCAGCTGCAGCTCGTGCGCCGTCTTCGCGTCGTCGGGAAACACCGCCCCGCCCACCGAGAGCGAGAGCCGCAGCTTCCCGCCCTCGTAGGCGATCTTCCGCTCCCCGAGCTCGGAGACCAGTCGCTGCCCCGCCCGCAGCGTCCCGTCGCGGCCCGTGTCCGGCAGGATGACCTCGAACTCGTCGCCGCCGTAGCGGGCCACCGTCGCCGCGACTACGTCGGCTTCGCGCAGCGCCAGGCCCAGCGTCCGCGCCACGTGCTTGAGCACCGCGTTCCCCGTGTCGTGGCCGTGCGTGTCGTTGATGCTTTTGAAGTCGTCGACGTCGATCATGAGGAGCCCCACGCGCGCCCCCGACCGCTTCGCCCGCGCGACCTCTTGCCCGAGCCGCTTCTCGAAATAGGCGTGGGTGTAGGCCCGCGTCAGCTTGTCACGGATCGACTGGCGATAGAGCATCGCGTTGTGGATCGCGATCGCCGCGTGCTCGGTGAGCACGCTCGCGATCTCCACTTCGCGCGGCCCGAACGCGGCCGACATGCCGGGGTTGTCGAGGTAGACCGCGCCCATCAGGCGGTCCTTCACGCGCAGCGGCACGCAAAGCACCGAGAGGAGCTGCAGGTTGACGATGCTCTCCGAGCTCCCGATGTTCCCGTCGTTCCGCGCGTCGGCGGAGAGGATCGGCTTGCCCGAGAGGCGCACGCGCTGGACCACGGTGCTCGACACCCCCGTCTCGTCGGGCCCGAGAGCGCGGCCCGAGCGGTCCCGCGCCAGCCGGGCCTTCTCCTTCTCGCCTTTGAAGATCACGATCGTCCCCCGGCACGCATTGCAGAGGCCGATCGTCGTATCGAGGATGATCCCGAGCAGCTTGCGGAGGTCGAGCTCCGAGTTGATCTTCTTGACGACGTCGAAGACGGGCCGGAGACCGGCCAGCGGATCGGTGGACATGGCTCCCCCTACCAGGTGATCCTGATCGCGTCGCCCAAGGATGCCTTCTTGAGGGCGTCCCGGGCGGACGCCGCCTGGGACGATGGAACGTAGAGCACGCCCACGTCCGGATTCCAGGCATAGGCGATCATGCCGCACTCGATGCCCCGGGCCCTAAGCACCTCTTTCACCTGGAGGGCGGGGAGAGCGGAGAGGGCGAAGGAGGCAATCGCCGGCCAAGTCGCCTCGTCCGACCCGAACGCCCATCGGGGGGCCGCCGCCCCGGGCCCGAGGACGAGGGCATGGATCTTGAGCTGGGCTGCATACGGGCTTTCCTTGAGGAGCGCACACGCCTCGCGGTGCCGCTCGTACGGCACCCAGAACCGCGTGCCGCGGTCACCGATGACCATGGGATCGAGGCCCTTCTCCGCCAGGAGCCGGAGCACCGGCCCCTGCAGCTCGTTCGGCGCCCAGGCGACCGGCGCCACCCACGCCGTCATCGTCTCGGGGGACGGATCGGAGGCACACCCGGCGAGGCACAGGGCGGCGATCACAGCCCTCATTTCGGCTCCAGCTTCTCGATCTCACCCTGGGCCAGCCGCCGGAGGACCGGGTCGGGCGTCTGGCGCCCCGCGTCGTGGAGCGCCCCTTTGAAGAAGATGAGCGCGTTCGCCGTGTCCCCCTTCTTGACGTACCGCTGGCCGAAGATGTACGCCAACGGCCCGCGCAGGCGGGGTGCGCTTTCCAGCAGTTTCGCCACGTCCTTCCACCCCATCCCCGGCGAGTTCGGGTTGCCCTGCACGATCGCGCCGAAGGGCAGGAAGAACCGCTCGGTGATGAGGCCGCTCCGGTACGCGTCGTAGACCTGGTGGGCGAAGCGCCAGAGGACCTCGTCGTGCTCCACCGAGAGCGGCTCCGCTGGGAAGCAGACCTCGTGGACGAACGCGATCCAGCCCATGAAAAGCGGGTAGCGGACGGCATCGGAGAAGGGCACGGTCCGATAGGCGAGCTGCCGCGCCACCTCGCGGCCCCGCGGCGTCCGCCATGTCGCGCGCAGCACCGACGGCCGCATCAGCCGGTTGAAGACCGGGTTGTCCTTTCCCGCGAACGTCATGAGGCCCGACAGGAGCTGCTCGGCGTCCGCGTCGGTCATCTCCCCCGTGAGCGAGGCCATGATCCAGTGGTGGAGCATCGACATCCCCAGCGGCGAGCGCCCCTGCTCGTAGAGGTCGAGGCCCTTGTCGTTCCCCGTGGATCGCCAGTTGCGGACGAGCCCCCGCTTCCACGCCTCCTGCACCCGCTCCGCCGGCGCGCCCTGCTGTTCGAGGACGAACCCCTGGATCAGCGCGGCCGAGGAGAACGAGTGGTAGTCCTTCGGCTTCTTGAAATACTCCTCCAGGTCCCGCTCCGCGTCGTCCCACTTCTTCATCGCGACGTGGATGCGCGCCCGCTCGACGAGATGCATCGCGTCCGCCGGGATCGCCCGCTCCACCGCCCGGAGGGCATCCTCCGCCTTCCCCTCGAGCCGCAGCAGCCAGCAGTAGTCGTCCACCGGGTCGCTACGGTAGCCGTAGTCGCGGAACATCCGCTCGGCCGTTCGCATCGCCTCGGCGGACGCCCCCATCAGCATCTGCGCGCGGAGCACCGCGTGCCACTTGTAGTCGGGGACCTTCGGCTCGATCAGCTGGGAGGCCTTGACGGAGAACTCCGTCCTCGCGAGGTGGTCCTCCGGTTTGCGATGGAGGTTCTGCCCCACGCTCCCGCTGAGCGTGTTGTAGACGATCGCCCCGCGCACGTCAGCCGGCATGAGGAGCGCCAGCTGATCGAACGTATAGCCGTACTCCTTGAGGCGGTCGAGCACCGCCGCGGCCTTCTCGATCCCGTCCTTCTGCTTGAAGTAGTGCCCCAGCAGCTGGCAGTCGGCCATGAAGAGCCAACTCGTGTCGCTCCCTTTCTGCGCCTGCAGGAATCCCGAGACGACCTCCTCGAAGGCGCGGATCGCCTCCTCCGGGCGGTTGGACTGCAGCTCGCAGAGGGCCTCCTTGTAGCGCGCCTCCTCTCGGGCCACGGCCGAGGCGGCGGCGAGAGCGGCCTGCCGGTAGGCCTGCAGTGCTTCCTCGTACTTCCCCTGGACGAAGAGGTCGTCCGCCTTCTCGAGCGCGCTCGGCTTCTGCGGGAGCTCGCGGTGACTGGCCAGGAGGCGCACGAGCCCCACCCCCATCGGCCAGTGGACGCCGAAGACCCCCTTCTGGGTCATGCCGACCGCGAACGGATCGCGCGCCTCGACCGTCTTCGCGTCGTTGACCTGAAAGGCGAGCCGGTCTCCCTCCCGCTTGGCCATCAGGCGGAGCGGCCCGTCGGTGAGCCCGGGGATGGGGGCTTCCAGAACGAGCGCCTCGTGGCGGAAGATCCTCGCTCGATATTCGCGCGGGAAATAGAGGAACCGGTAGCCGCCGTTCTTCGTGCCGTTGAGCACCAGGCCGATCGACTCGGCCGACTTCCACGACGGCTCGAATTCCGCCTTCAGCTCGACGCCCCCCTCGCAAGCCTTCTTCGTGAGCACGATCGGCGCCCCGTCGATCCGCGAGAGCCGTGCGGCCTCGACCCGGACGGCGCTCCCGAAGACCGCGTTCGACTCGGCGAACGGCGCCTCGAGCGAGAAAACGGCGGGCCACGCCGACTCGCGGAGGCGCAGCTCGTTCCGCAGCCGCGCCGCCTCCGCCGCATCGATCGTGCCGAGGAGGTCGAGCGTCGCGCGCGCCCCGGCGAGCTGCCCCGCGGCGAGGTCGGCCCGGATCGACTCGGCCATCGCCGTCTGGATGCGGCCGCGCTCCCCGGCCGGCGAGGCGATCGCCCGCGGCCAGTCGCGCGCCCGCAGCGCCTCCTCGAACTGGCGCGAGAGGTCGGCCAGGCGGCGGTCGCGCGTGCCCCCCGAGGCGATCACGCCCGCGGCGGCGAGCCCCGCGACGAGGACGATCGCCCCGGCGAAGGCGATGGGGTGGCGTTTGACGCGCCGGGCGAGCTTGCGCGACAGGCTCTCGCGCCGGCCGCGGATCGGCTCGCCGGCCGTGTACGCGAGAAGATCGTCGGCCAGCGCCTGGGCGCTCTCGTAGCGGCTGGCGGGCTCTTTCGCCATGCACTTGAGGACGATCGTCTCGAGGTCGTCGGCGACCTTGGGGTCGATCTTGCGCGGCGCGAGGGGCTCCATCTCCTGCACGCGCCGCAGGGTCTCGTAGACGTTGTCCGACTCGAACGGCCGCCGGCCGGTCAGGAGCTCGTAAAGGGTGACCCCCAGGCTGTAGACGTCGGACCGGGCGTCGACTTTCTCGCCGCGCGCCTGCTCGGGGGACATGTAGGACGGCGTGCCGACCACATAGCCCGAGACGGACAGCTTGGAGGCGCCCTCGGTGAGGCGCGCGAGGCCGAAGTCCATCACGTAGAGGTGCTGCTCCTTCCCCCGCGCGGTGACCATCAGGTTCTCGGGCTTGAGGTCGCGGTGGATCACGCCTTTCTCGTGCGCGAAGCTCATCGCCTCGCAGATGCGCAGCAGCACGGAGAGCGCGCGCGTCACATTCCAGTCTTCCACG
>CAZSCC010000035.1:0-7170 GCA_964604905.1 uncultured Planctomycetales bacterium | reverse complement strand
CGTGGATCGGGACCGGGTTCATCCACCGCTGGACCGCCTCGTAGAGGACGAAGGCGGCGATGGGAACGAGGGAGAGGCCGCTCACCAGGCCGGCCAGGATCTCGAGCCTCCAGTAGCGCCAGGTCTTGTCGGGCGGCGCGGGCCGGACGGCGATCACGATCGCGATGTACGAGAGTGCGATCGTCAGGCAGTGGGTGAGCATGTGGAAGGCGTCGTTCAGGAGCGCCAGCGAGCGGGTGAGGGAGCCGCCCACGAACTCGCCCACCATGACCAGGCCGTTGAGGGCGAGGACCCAGAGGAGGCGGGACCGCTCCCCTCCGCGGACCGCGGCCAGGTCGGTCGCGCTGTTCTCGAGCTTCGGGTGGTGGTGCTGCTCCCCCATGCCGTCATCCTACCACAAAGCGTCCCCCGGGCCCGACCTTGCAGGGCCCCCCGCACGCTGATACTATAAGGAACCTTCTGGGCGCATCCGTCGTGTAAGGAATGGAACGAAGAGACGATTTGTCCGCGCTTCCCGACCATGAGATCATGGCGCGGCTCCGGAACGCCGCACCGCAGGTGCTCGTGGACGGGTTCGAGATCCTGGTCGCGCGGTACAAGAACTCGATCGTCAGCTTCCTCTTCCGGTTCGTGGGGGATTTTCGGACCGCGGAGGACCTGGCCCAGGAGACCTTCCTCCGGGTCTTCAAGAAACTGAATGACTACAACAACGCGGCCAAGTTCTCGACGTGGCTCTACACCATCGCCTCGAACCTGGCGAAGGACGAGTTCAAGCGCCGCTCGCGCCACCCGGCCCGGTCGCTCGACTGGAAGGGCGGAGGGGACACCACGCGCAACATCCCGCAGGTCAAGGCGGACACCACCGACTCCGTGCCGGACGTCCGCCTCGAGCACGACGAGGTGCGGCAGAACGTGAAGAAGGCGCTGGACCTCCTCGAGGAGCACGACCGCGAGATCCTGCTCCTCAAGGACGTCCAGGGGCTCTCCTACGAGGAGATTTCGCAGGTCCTGGAACTGCCGATGGGGACCGTGAAGTCCCGGATCTCCCGGGCGCGGGTGGCTTTCAAGGACGTGTGGAAGAAAATGGGGGCTTGAGATGATGATGAAGAACGTCGCGGGCTGGTTCTGTTTCGTCCTCCTGCTGGGCACGGTGATCGGGTTCGCCGCGGGGAAGCGGGACGTGCAGGCGCAGACGATCGACAACAAGTCGTCGCGCTACCTGGCGGGCGTGATGAGCTACGGGCAGTCGACCGACGCGTTCATGCTGTTCGACACGCAGACGAACCGCCTCATCGCCTACACGGTCGGCGGGAACAAGAAGCTCGAACTCATGGCCGTCCGCGAGGTAAGCTGGGACATGAAGATGGTCTCCTGGGGCAAGCAGGAGCCCACGGTGCAGGAGGTCAAGGACGCGTTCGAGAAGGCCCAGAAGGAGCACGACAAGGCCGGGAAGCCCGACGACAAGAAGTAGACCATGACCTGCAACGACACGACGGAACGGTTCTCGGACTACTACGACGGCGGACTGCTGGCCGCCGAGCGGCAGGCGCTCGAGGAACATCTCAAGAGCTGCTCGTCGTGCACGTCGGAGTTCAAGGTCTACTCGGAGGGCCTGAACGCGCTCCACGAAACCCGGCCGCTCGAGACGACCGACATCTTCCTCCCCAGCGTCCGCGCGGCCGCGCAGGCCCACATCACCCGCAAGGAGAACATCCTCAAGCCCGCGCCGGCGGTCTCCGAGACGGCGTCCACGGAGGGGGTGACCGTCCGGACCGACCTCGTGTCGCTGCCGCCCGGGCGGGCGGTGCTCCCCGCGTGGGTCCCCTGGGCGCTCGCGGCGACGCTGCTCCTCTCGTTCGGCCTGGGATGGGCCACCTTCGGCGGGCGCGGGGAGGACGCGGGGCTGCAGAAGCGCGTCGCCCTGCTCGAGGCCGAGCTCGCGGCGGCGAAGAAGAGGCCCCCCACGACGCGGATCGTCGACCGACCGATCGACGTCGAGAAAGTGCTGCGCGAGAACGGGCTGGAGAAGGACGACGGCGGCCGCTGGCTCCCGCGCGACCTCCTGCAGGCGTTCCGGCAGGAGAAGGTCGTGCTCGGAGGGAGGACGCTGACGCGGGAGGAGGCGGCGAAGGAGCTCGCGAAGTTCCTGCCCCCGACGCCCGTGAAGACGCCCGACCCGGTCCCCGCGCCGCCCGACCCAGAGAAGCTGGTGGCCGAGACGATGGCCCAGGGGGGATACCGGAAGTACAACAACGTCTGGTTCCCCGAATCGTGGACCACGCGGCTCGAGGCCGGGGACGTGCTGGTGGGCGTCGACCAGTGGCGCAAGGCCGCCGAATTCAAGGAGGAGCTGATCCGGGACCACAACCTGGTGGAGGACCCGCGGACCAAGAAGCTGATGACGCGCGAGCAGGCGGAGTGGATCGCCTCGTCGCAGCTGGTCAAGAGGCCGGACGCCGCGAACGCGCTCAACGAGGTCACCGGTATGCTCGAGGGCCTGCAGATCGGCCCTCCCATGAACTATCGCGGGCTCACGATCTACCCGCTCCTGCCGTCCGCCGCGCGGCCGGTCGTGACCTACATGACGCTGCACACGGCGCAGGGACCCGGGACGGTCGACCTGATCGACGGCTCGGTCTTCTCCGCTCAGGTGAAGAACCCCCTCGACGCGGAGATCCTGCTTCTGGCCGGGGAAGTGCTGACGGGCGGCCGTTGCGCGCGCGTCGTGGCGGAAGACACGCTGGTCCCCCGCAAGGAGACCGGGCGGGTGCCGGTCTTCTGCGTGGAGCCCGGCGCCTGGCGGACGGGCGACAGGTACGCGAAGGAGTCGGGCCACTACCTCGCGCCCCCCTCGATCCGCCGCGCGCTCGTCTGGGAGCAGGGGCAGGGCGCCGTCTGGTCGCTCCTGTCCAAGCGGCTCGACAAGACCCATCCGGGCCAGCCGGACCTCTTTCGGAAGCACGCCGAGGCGGTGGCCGACCTGCGCGCCTATTTCACGGTGCTCGCCGAGCGCGAGCCCAGCTCGATCGGGGTGGCGATCGCGGCGGGCGACACGCTGGAGTTCGCGGAGCTCTTCCAGGACCACGCGACCTTCGCGGGGTTCCTGGACCGTCTGGTCGCGGCCTCGGCGCTGGACCTCCTCGAGCGCGGCCAGGAGGCGGTCTCGCGCGGCCCGGCGGTCTTCCCGAACTCCGTGAAGGGGGTCAAGCAGTTCCTGGAGAGCGCCTTCTTCTGGGCCTACGAGGTGCGGGACGACGGCTACGGCATCCGGAAGGACGAGGGCTGGATCGGCCGCGCGCGCATCTCCGGCGGGACGCTGAACCACGTGCTCCTCTTCACCCCGGGCGCGCCCGACTGGGACCGCCGCGCCGCGTACGCGATCCCCCGCGACAAGATGTCGAAGGCGCTCGCGGAGACGGACGCCCGCATGAAGGGGCTGGGCCCGTCGAAGAAGGCGGCGGCGCTCCGCGACCTGGCCTCGGTGAACGCGCCCGAGGTGACGGCGCTCCTGGTCCGTCACCTCTCGGATGCGGACCTCGTGGTGCGCCGGACGGTGATCCAGGAGCTGGGCTCCTCGGGGGACCCGCGGGCGGCGGAGTCGCTGCTCCCGCTCCTCCCGAAGAGCCGGCAGGACGTGCCGCTCTACGCCGAGCTGGTCCGGGCGCTGGCCCGGCTCGGGGACGAGCGGGCCGTCGAGCCCTTCCTCCGCCAGCTCGACCAGGGCGACCCGGAGCTCGCGCGGGTGATCGTCGCGGCGATGCCCGAGCTGCTCCTGCAGCTTCGGAATCGCGACCTCCTCGAGCGCGCGGCGGCGCGCCTGGTCTCCCTCTACGAGGCGGCGGACGGGGCGATGAAGGGCGACGTGATCCTCGACCCGGTGGTGAAGGGCGTGAAGGCGACGGACGCCCAGGCGCTGCTCGACCTGGTGCGCGCCTCGCTCCGCCAGCTGATCGGCCGCGAGTTCTCCACCGGCCCCTCCTGCCGCGCCTGGTGGAACGACCGGGAGACGCGCGATGCGTTCCTCCGCCAGAGGACGGGGAAGTAGGCCGGATCACGAATCAGGCCGGCGTGATTCGTGATTCGCTATTCGTGATTCGGCTTCTTCACGTCGCGCAGCACTTCTTGTACTTCTTCCCGCTCCCGCAAGGGCAAGGGTCGTTGCGGCCGATGTCGGGGGTCTTCTTGACGACGGGAGGGATCCGGAGGCCGCCCTGAGGGGAGCAGCGCTCGCGGTAGGCGGGGGCGAGGGCGGAGACGAAGAGGGCGAGCGAACGGCCGTCGCCCAGGCGGCCGGAGTCCTGAAGCCACTCGAGGAACGAGCGGACGATCTCGGGAACGGCCTCGCGCACGGCGGCCGGGAGGTCGAGGGCGGGCATATCGTCCAGGATCACGCGGCGCGCGGCCGCCTCGGTGGCCACGCCGGCGCGGCGGAGGAAGCCGGAGCAGACGGCGGGGGCGCGCTCCTTCACGGCGTCGGGCAGGAACGTGAAGGATGTGGACTCCGCGAATTCCGCCGCCCAGTCCTCCGCTTCGCCGAAGCTGATCATGAAGCGTTCCGGCCGGCCGCTCCGGGGTTCATGATTCGTGATTCGCCATTCCCCATTCGTGATCCGGCTCTTCAGGGCCTCAGCTTCCGGACGTACTCCTTCCACTCCCTCTCGAGCTCGGCCGTCTTGGAGGCGAAGGAGGCCTCGTACGCCTGGCGCGGCGTGCGGGAGGCCAGCAGCTCCTTGAAGTAGCGCTCGATGAGCGGGCGGTGCCTGCCGCGCTCGTGCTCGTAGAAGAAGTGGATCATCGACCAGGCCTGGGCGTACTTGAGGCCGGCCTCGGGGCCGTAGAACTCGCGGGGTGTCTCGTTCATGATCTTCTCGAAGGGGAAGACGTGGTCCACCTCGACCATCAGGCGGGCCACCTGGCCACGGCCCATCAGGTATTGCGCCTTCTTCGTCACGCGGCCGTCCACGACCGTGATCGCGCTCATGTACTCGGCGATGCCCTCGTTGTACCAGAAGGGGGGCGTTTGCGGGGCCATGAGGCTCATGAAGTGGTGGAAGGCCTCGTGGAAGAGCACCTGGGTCGTCTCGGCGTGGTCCAGCGTCTCGAAGAGGACCAGCTCGTTGAGGTTCTCGCGGAAGACCCCCAGCGTCTCCTCGCCTCGCGTCTCGGAGAGCAGCTCGAAGTAGGTGTAGTAGTTCTCCGCCGTCTGGAAGATCGCCACGCGCGGCCGGCGGCGGTCCCGCGCGCGCGGGACGTCCGGGAAGGCCCCCGCGTAATGGCCCCAGGCCGCCTCGAGCGCCTCGCCGTACCGCTTCGCCGCCTCGGCGCTGATGTCCGTCGTCACGAGGTAGTGCGGGGTCTCGAAATCGAAGCGGCACCCGAGGTCCCGCGGCCCGCGCGTCTGCCGGGTGAGCACGCGCAGGTAGTAGTTCGCCCCGCTGTCGCCCGGGTCGAGCTTGCGCGCGATCGCGAGGTCCTCGAGGTAGGGCTCCTGGGCGGCGGGAGATTTCGCCCAGCTCGCCCGGGCGCGCAGCACGTAGGCGTCGGGGATGTCGGCCTTCGCGTCGATCGCCCGGTTCGCGGCCGAGACCGCGCCGTCCAGGTCGTACTCCCCGAGGAGGTGCTCGGCGTGCTGGAGGAGCGCTTCCGGGAACTCGGGGAAGAGCTCGAGGGCCTTCTTCACGTCCTCCTTCGCCGAGTTCCGGGCCTGGCGCTCGTCGTGGAAGAGGGCGCGCAGGTAATAGAAGGACGGAACGTCGGGGTACTTGCGGATGAGCTCGCCCATCTTCGCGCCCCACTCCTCCAGGTTGAAGTCGCGGGTGAGGCTCCCGTCCAGGTAGGAGGCGAGCTCCTTCTTGAGCTTCTCGTAGCCCTCGACCAGGTCGTTGACGTTGCCGATCCGGGAGATGAAGTAGGTGTCGTCCGAGGTGAGCGTCAGCGACTTGGCCTCGCCCAGCATCTGCATCGCCACCCGGTTGAGGCGGCGCTCGCGGATCTCGTCGAGCTCGGGATCGAGCGCGCGGCGGACGAGCACCTCGGTCTCGCCCAGCCGGGTGTCGAGCTCGTCGCGCGGGACCTTGCCCTGGAGGAGGAGCGGGCCGGTCAGCACGAGCTTGCCCGCGCCGATCGAGATCCCGAAGAGGCCGTGGGCGATGGGGGCCTGCGCGGAGGGGGGCGGGTCCTCGAGCGTCACCGCCTCTCCGCGGTCCACCGAGAGGGTGTACTTCCACTGATGGCCCCGCAGGCGGACCTCGTGGGTCTTGCCGGGGACGAGGCGGACCTTGTCGCTCCGGGCGACCTCACGGCGGCGCTCCTTCTCCGGGGCGTTCGGGTCCACTCGGAAGAGGGCCAGCCCCGCGGGCCCGAGCTCCATCTCGTAGCCCCCCTTGAGGCCCAGGAAGAGGTTGAAGACCACCGGCACGGTCGACGAGAGCTTCATCTCCGCGCTGAGCTCGCCCAGGAAGAGCACGGGGACTTCCGCGGCGCCCTCCTCGCGTCCGCCCAGCAGGACGAGCGCGGCGCCGGTCTTCCCCTCGAGCGTCACCGCGCCCCCCGAGATCGTCGGGCCCTTGGCCCAGTCTTCGAGCTGCCGCGCGTCGCGCCAGTCGTAGGCGAGCAGGAGCGTCTCGGGCCCCGCGCGCCGGGCGGCGCCGTGGAACGAGCCCGTGCCGGTGGCGAGGCGCGCCAGGACGTCCTTGAACTCGAGGACGCGGATCTCGTAGCCGTCGCCGAGCTTGGCCGCGCGGTCGAAGGCCTCGACCGCGTCCTTCCACAACCGGCGGCCGATGAAGAACCTCCCGCGGTCGTACTGGTCCTTCGCGCGGGAGGTCTCGAAGAGGGCGTCGGCCACGGGCTTGAGCGACGCCGGGTCGACGGAGTCCCAGGAGAGCCGCCGGGTGCGCGCGCCGTCCCGGATCTCCGCGTCGTACATCGTGAAGGAGAGGGCGACGGCCCCCTTGAGCGTTTCGCCGCCCTTGAGGGCGAAGGTGAGGGGGAACTTCGAGAGCCGCGCGCGGAGGGCGGCGGCCTCCGCTTCGGAGGATTTCCGGTCGGCCTGCGCCTCCCGCCGTGCCTGCTCGGCGTGCTCGAGGGCCTTCTTCCGCCGGTCCTCCAGGCGCTTGAGGAATCCCTCCCGCGGGTCGGCCTTCGGGGGCTCGATCTTCCTCGGGGGCG
>CAZSCC010000034.1:0-12020 GCA_964604905.1 uncultured Planctomycetales bacterium | reverse complement strand
CGTCCGGGTGTTTGACGCCGGATCGTTCGAACCGCTGTACCGCGTGGCGATGCGCGGCCACAACCTGCGGCGGCTCGCCCTGGCGCCGGACGGCTCCGTGGCCTACGTCTGCAACATCGCGGAACGGGGGCTCTCCACCACGAAAGAGAACATCGATCGGGGATGGGTGGTCGCCAGCCGGCTGAGCCGCGTCCCGCTCACGGAGGAAGGGCCGCGCGAGGCGATCTCGCTGGACCCTCGCGGGAGAGCGGTCGCGGACGTGGACGGGATCGCGGTGAGCCCCGACGGCACGGCCCTGGCCATCGCCGCCGGCGGGACGCACGAACTGCTCATCCTGCGGCTCCCCCTGCCCTTCGTGGCGTTCGGGGGGCCCGGCGACCACATCGACCGCGACCTGCTCAAGGACACCCGCCGTTTCCGCCGCGTGGCGCTCGGGGGCCGGCCCGTGGCGGTCGCCTTCTCTCCGGACGGCCGCACGCTCGTCGTGGCGAATTCCCTGGCGAACGCGCTGCAGCTCGTCGACTTCGAGAAGGGCGCGCTGACGAAGACGATCCCGCTCGGCGGACCGGCGGAACCGTCGCTCGCGCGGCGAGGCGAGGCGATCTTCTACGACGCCGCCCGATCGTTCAATCAATGGTATTCCTGCCACACCTGCCACGTGGACGGCCACACCAACGGGTCGACGTTCGACACGCAGAACGACGGGAAGTACGGGAACCTGAAGAAGACGTTGAGCCTCCGGGGCGTGACGAAGACGGGACCCTGGACCTGGCACGGCTGGCAGACCGACTTCAGGGCGGCGATCGCCCACTCGATGAAGACCACGATGCAGGGTCCCGATCCCTCCCCGGAGGACGTGGAGGCGCTGACCGCCTTCCTCGCGACGCTCGACTTCGCTCCGCCCGCGGGGTCGCGGAACGAGGCCGCGCTCCGAGGCGAGGCGCTCTTCAAGGCCCGCGGCTGCGGCACCTGCCACAAGCCGCCGGAGTACACCTCGGACGAAGTCTTCGTCGTGGGCCTCGAGTCCCGGGATGACGCCTACAAGGGCTTCAATCCCCCGTCGCTTCGCGGCGTGACGACGCGCGGCCCGTGGCTGCACGACGGCCGCGCGCGGACGCTCGAGGAGCTTTTCCAGAAGCACCACCGCCCGCTCAAGCTCACCGAGGAGCCCGACTTCACGGCGGAGGAACTGAAGGACCTGCTCGCGTTCCTGCGGTCGCTCTAGCGCACTCTTCAGCGCCTTCGCGGATCACTTCGGACGGAGCAGGGAATCCGGATTCTCGCCCGCGCGGAGCGAGATCTGGGCCCCCTCCTCGCCCAACTCCAGGCACTCGAAGAGATTGCGCACCTGCTGGCCCAGGCGGTCGGTCCCCGCGCCGGCCTTCTCGATCTCGGCCACGATCGCGCGGCCGAGCCCGGCCGCCTCTGCCGTCACCCGACGCGCCTCCGCCTCCTCGCCGTTCCCGTCGCGTTCGCGATAGGGATCGAGAAGGGCCCCCAGTTCCCCCCCCTCCTCGATCGCCCGGGGCGCGGGCCGTCCCTGCCTCAGGTGATAGAGGATCCGGACGGAGATGGTCGCCGCGTGCGGCAAATTAAGCGGGATCTTGAAGAAGGCTCCCATGGGGGACAGCTAAGCATTCCCGCCCGGCGGCGGCAAGTCCCGCGCGAACGGGTAGGCCATCGCCTTCCAGAACTCGGCGGACCTCGGGTACTCCTTGGGCGTGTCCACTCCCACCTGTCCGGGCGCATCGCCCGGCCGATAGCGAAAGGACCCGAAGACCTGGTCCCACAGCGGAAGCACCCCGCCGAAGTTCACGGCCTCGTCCGTCTCCGTGCTGTGATGGAAGCGATGCAGTTCGTTCCCCACCAGCACGTAGTTGAACCAGCCCGCCCGGATGTCCAGATTGGAGTGGGAGAAGAGCGCCTGGACCGTGACGATGACGTTGAAAAGGAGCACCGCCCCGGGGGTCAGCCCGAGCAGGTGAAGCGGGAGGAGGAGGACGAAGCCACGCACGAGGAGGCCGTTGAGCGGGTGGGACGCCAGGTGCATCGCCGCGTAGAGCTGCTCGGGAAGGTGGTGCGTCGCGTGGGTGCGCCAGAAGAACCACCCCAGCCGGCCCTGCGGCCGATGGCTCACGCGGTGCTGCACGTAGTTCAGGAGTTCGTAAGTCACCAGGGCCACCGGCACGGCCGCCCAGAGCGGCGCCTCGCGAAGCGGCCCCCGAGCGAAGCCCCCGGTCCTCAGGAGGACCCACCCGAAGAGCAGGTTGGAGAGCGCCACGGTGGCGAAGGACGCGATCGCGTACTTGAAGTCCCGCGCGAACGACCTCCCCGTCATCCTCCAGTCGACCCGAAAGGGGAACGCGGCCTCGAGAAGGGTGAGGACGACCACGGCCACCGCGATGAACCCGGCATAATAGCGGCCGTAATCCCACCGCGCGAAGACGGCGAAGACCGTCATCCCCACCGCCCCCGCAAAGGACGCGGGCCAGAGGAGCCGCCGGATCGCCCATTTCATCCCGACAGCGGTATACCCGGCGTGGCGCAAAACAGCCAGGCAGATTTGCGCCACGCGGGTGGCGTAAATCTGCCTGGCAGATTTGCGCCACCCTGCCTATCATGCCCCCGTGGGCGACCCGCTGCTGGAGACCGTGAAGAAGTACTGGGGCTACGACACCCTCCGGCCCCTTCAGCGGGAGGCGATGACCGCCGCGATCGAGAAGCGCGACTCGCTCGTCATCATGCCCACCGGCGGCGGGAAATCGCTCTGCTACCAGACGCCCGCGCTCCTCTCCGACTCGCTCACGGTGGTCGTCTCGCCCCTCATCTCGCTCATGAAGGACCAGGTCGACCGCCTCCTCTCCCGTGGCGTCCCGGCCGCCTTCGTGAACAGCAGCCTCGACGCCGCCGACAAGAGCCGCGTCCAAGCGGGCGTCGCCCGCGGCGAGTACCGCATGATCTTCGTCGCGCCCGAGCGCTTCGCCGTCGAGAGCTTCGAGCGCATCCTGGTGAAGGGACGGGTCGGGGCGTTCGCGATCGACGAAGCCCACTGCATCAGCCACTGGGGGCACGACTTCCGCGTGGACTACCGCGAGCTGGGCCGGCTCAAGAAGGAGTTCCCCGAGGCGTCCGTCCACGCCTTCACCGCGACCGCGACTCCACGCGTGCGCGAGGACATCGTCGAGCAGCTCGGCCTCAAGGATCCCGAGATCCTGGTCGGGGATTTCTTCCGCCCCAACCTCCGCTACCGGGTCCAGAGGCGGGGGAACGCCACCCAGGACGTCCTGGACGAGGTCCAGGCCCACGCAGGCGAGGCGGGGATCGTCTACTGCATCCGCCGCTCCGACGTGGACGCCCTCGCCAAAGAGCTCAAGCACGCGAAGGTCAAGGCCGCGCCCTACCACGCGGGGATGGAAGACGAGAAACGCACGCGGACGCAGGACCGCTTCGCCGGGGGGGAGGTCGACGTCGTGGTGGCGACCGTGGCGTTCGGCATGGGGATCGATCGCGCGGACATCCGCTACGTGCTCCACGCCGCGATGCCCAAGTCGATCGAGCACTACCAGCAGGAGACGGGCCGGGCGGGACGCGACGGGAAGCCGGCCGACTGCGTCCTCTTCTACTCCGGCCAGGACTTCCGGCTCTGGGACTCGATCATCGCCAAGAACGATTCGGGCGACCTGGAGACGAAGCACCGGATGCTCTCCCACATGTACAACTTCTGCACCGGGGGCCGCTGCCGCCACCGCCGGCTGGTCGAGTACTTCGGCCAGGACTGGACCCGGGAGAAGTGCGGCGCCTGCGACGTCTGCGAGGGGTCGCTCTCGACGGTCCCCGACTCGACGACGCTCGCCCAGAAGATCGTCTCCTGCATCGCGCGCACGAACCAGCGGTACGGCCCGGCCTACGTGGCCGAGGTGCTGCGCGGCGAGGAGACCGACCGGGTGAAGGAGCGGGCGCACGATTCGCTCTCCACGTTCGGCCTCCTGAAGGACCAGGAGAAGGGCTCGCTCATCACGTGGATGCACCAGCTGGTCGACCAGGGGCACCTGGCGGTCGAGGGCGACTACGGCGTCCTCCGGATAACCGACAAGGGGAGCCTGCTCCTCCGCGGCAAGGAGGAGGCGATCCTCCACCCCGTCGCGGCCGCGAAGAAGAAGGCGAAGAAGAAGAGGGCGGCGAAGGAGGCCCCGGAGGAGACCGCCGCGGAGCCGGCCCTGGACGCGTCGGCCACGGACCTGTACGGGCAGCTCCGGGAGCTCCGCAAGCAGCTCGCCGACGCGCGGAACATCCCGGCGTTCATGATCTTCGGCGACAAGTCGCTCCGAGCGATGGCGCAGAAGCGGCCCGTGACGCCGACCGCGTTCCTCCAGATCCACGGGGTCGGGATCGCCAAGCTCGAAAGCTTCGGCGAGACGTTCATGGCCGTGATCCGCGCGCGGGGCGCCCGGGCCTGAAGCGCCCTCTCAGGCGTTCTTGCGGAGGGGGCGGAGGTCGGCCGGCGGGACGGGGGCCCCGCCGCCCTCCTTCCGGAAGGCGACGGCGCTCATCACGGGATCGCGGCTCAGGTGCTCGCGGATGAACGCCTGGAGCTCCGGGGGCGGGGCCAGGAACGCGCACCCGACGATGACTCCGCCGGAGTCCTTCGGCGCATCCCCGACGAAACGGATGACGGCGGTGAACGGGAAGGGCCGGTCCGACGGCGTATGGAGGATCTTCCCGCCGAGGATCTCTTCGCGCTCGTGCCTTCCGGAGACCCGGGCGCGGACCCCGCCCGTCGAGACGTCCAACCATTCGAGGACGACATTCCCTCGGAAGAGCCCGCGGAGTCCGCGGGGCTTGAGCTCCAGCCGTCCCCGCGGAGGAGGCACGAAGCGCTCAGCCATCCGGGTGAAAGGGGCCTGCGGCACGCGCAGTCTCGGGTCGGACCCGGGGCCCGTGCGGTTCTTGATCTTCCCGCGGATGACGGCCAGGTCCAGGCATTTCACGCAGTACCGCTGACCCAGCAGGACCACCGCCCGGCCCGACTCGAAATCCGCCGCCTGGAGCGCGGCCTTACAGGTGTGGCACTGGAGCGCCCCCTGGCCGACGCAGCCCGCGCAATACGCCTCGTTCAGGATCAGCACCGCGCGTTTCTTCTTGAAGTCGCGCTCCGCCACGGCCGCGTGGCACGCCCGGCACTTGAGGCCTTCCTGATCCACGCCCTCAGTATAGCATATATAATGTATCATAACAATATTACATGGGCTATGAACCCGCCCCCTCTTGAAAGTCCTCTTGCATCCGGGAGGACCTCGTGGTACGGAGGGGGCATGGCGTGGCTCCAGCTCGACCCGGACGGCACCCTCGGGCGCGCGAAGTCCTCCGGCGCGCCCCTCCGCGTCCCGTCGCTGGTCGGATCCCTCCTCCACGGCATCGCGGGCTTCACGCTCGTGAGCATCGCGGGCTTCGCCCCCTGGGCGATCACCGGACGATGGGTCCGGAAGGCGATCGGCGAGGCGGGGATGTACGCCGCGTGCGCGATCGTCTTCATCGGCCTCAGCGGGCCCCTCCTCCACCGTCTCATCCTCGGACCCGGCTCGCTCGCGCGCTTCTACAAGCTCTTCGGGACCGCCTTCGCCGCGTACTCCGCCGCCTGGATCGTCGGGTGGATGGCGCTCCGCGGCCACGCGGGGAGCATCGCGGGGCTCTTCGCCGGCACGGCCGTCATGGGGGCGATCCTGGCGGCCGCGTTCGGGGCGCGAAGGGCGGCCCTTCCCTCCATCGCGGCCCTCTTCGTCCTGAACTCGATCGGCTACTTCGCGGGCGGATGGGTCGAGGCGGCGGTCGCGCGCTCGGGGCCCCTCCCGCTCGCCATGACGCTCTGGGGCGTCTGCTACGGGATCGGCCTCGGCGCGGGCCTGGGGATCGCGTTCCACATCTGCCAGGCGGAGCACCGGAAGCGACTGGCCGCCGGTTAGCTCTCCGGGAATAAACGCCGGAGAGCGGGATCAACTACGTATACATAATCAGAGTTTCCATTGGGAGAACCAACCGTGAAAAGCGCCTCGACCTGGATTGTCGCCGCCGTGGCCCTGATCTTCCCGACCGTCGCGTTCGCCCAGGCCGAGTGGCCCCAATGGCGCGGGCCGAAGCGGGATGGGGTGTCGACCGACACGGGCCTGCTGAAGGAATGGCCCGCCGAAGGCCCGAAGCTCCTCTGGGAGGCCAAAGGGGCCGGTCGGGGCTATTCGAGCCTGGCGATCTCCGGCGGCCGGATCTACACGATGGGCGATGGCCCCTCGACCGCCCAGGACAAGGACGAGTATGCCCTCTGCTTCGAGGAGGCGACCGGCAAGCAACTCTGGATGGCGAAGCTGGGCCCGGCATGGAACAGCGGCAAGCCGGAATGGCAGGGATCGCGCTCGACTCCGACGGTGGACGGCGACGTGCTCTACGCGCTGACCGCGCACGGCGGGCTGATCTGCCTGGAAACGGCCACCGGCAAGGAGCGGTGGAGAAAGAGCCTGCAGAAGGACTTCGGCGGCAAGAAGAAGGACGGTTGGGGCTACAGCGAGTCTCCGCTCGTCGACGGGGATAAGCTCGTCTGCACTCCCGGAGGAGACAAGGCGACGATGGTCTCCCTGGACAAGAAGACCGGCTCACCGACCTGGACCGCCGCGCTGCCCGGCGACCCCGGTGCAGGTCACGCTTCCATCGTGGTCGCGGAGATCGGAAAGGTTCGCGTCTACGTGACCACGACCGCCGGAGGGGCCCGCGCCATCCGCGCCTCGGACGGGAAAGTTCTCTGGAGCTATCCGTTCGGAGCGACCGCCGTCATCCCCACGCCGATCGTCAAGGGAGACCTGGTCTTCGTCGACGCCGGCTACGGAACCGGTGGGGCCCTCCTCAAGCAGGTGCCCGACGCCGACGGCGGAGTCAAGATGGAGGAAGTTTACGGTCTCAAGAAAGAGCTGAACAACAAGCACGGCGGAATCGTCCTCATCGGCGAGCACCTCTACGGAGACACCGATTCCAGCGGCACGCCCTGGTGCGCTGAATTCGCGACCGGAGCGCAGAAGTGGAAGCAGACCGTCGCGCGGCAGAGATCGGCGTCCATCACCGCCGCGGACGGTTATCTCTACATCCGCTTCGACAACGGCCAGTTGGCGCTGGTGAAAGCCACCCCCGAGGGGTACAAGGAATCCGGATCCTTCAAGATCCCCCACAGCGGCGAGCGTCCAAGCTGGTCCCACCCGGTCGTGGCCGGACAGAAGCTCTTCCTTCGGGAAGGCGATTACATCCTCTGCTACGATCTCAAGGCGAAGTAGAGGAGCGACCTATGCTCACCTGCCTGATCTTGATGGCGCTCCTCGCCCCGGATACGGACTGGGCCCAGTGGCGCGGCCCGAACCGCGACGGGCTCTCGCCCGACACCGGCCTCCTCAAGCAGTGGCCCGCGGACGGCCCGCCGTTCGCATGGAAGGCGACGGGGCTCGGGGAGGGCTACTCCAGCGTCTCCGTCGCGGGCACCCGCCTCTTCACCATGGGCGACGTCGGGGGCGCCTCCACCCTCATCGCGCTCAACGCGGCCGATGGCAATCCCCTCTGGAACTGCAAGGTCGGCGAGGCCGGCGGCAAGAGAAGCGCCGGGGCCCGCTCCACCCCCGCCACGGACGGGACGCTCGTCTTCGCGCTCGGCCAGGGAGGCGAGCTCCTCTGCGCGGACACCGAGTCCGGGAAGATCCGCTGGCAAAAGAGCCTGGAAAAGGACTTCGGAGGCGACCGCCCCAACTGGTGGTGGTCGGAGTCGCCCCTCCTGGACGGCGACCACGTCGTCTGCACGCCGGGAGGCCCGAAGGGCACGGTGCTCGCGCTCAAGAAGGCCACCGGCGAGACCGTCTGGCAGAGCAGCGAGCTCAAAGATCCGGCCCATTACACGTCGCTGATTTCCGCCGAGATAGGAGGCAGCCGGCAGTACATCGTCTTCACGCCGGCCCACGTGGCCGGAATCGCCGCCAAGGACGGGAAACTCCTGTGGAAGGCCCCGCGCGGCACCCAGCGGGCCATTGCCTCCACGCCGCTCTACAAGAACGGGATGGTCTTCGTCGCCCAGGGGTACGGCGTCGGCTGCAATGCATTCAAGGTGACCGCCGACGGCGGGGCGTTCAAGGCCGAAGAGGCCTACTCCGGGAAGCAGATGCAGAGCCACCACGGAGACATGATCCTCCTGGGCGACCACGTGTACGGCCTCGACGACCGGAACGGCATGACCTGCATCGAGCTCAAGACCGGCCGAGGGGTCTGGTCGGACCGCAGCGTGGGCAAGGGCTCGATCGCCTATGCGGACGGCCACTTCGTCGTCCGCAGCGAACGCGGCCCGATCGCCCTCGTCGAGGCGACCCCCGAGGGCTACAAAGAGAAGGGACGATTCAACCAGCCCGGTCGCAGCAGGGAAAGCAGCTGGGCCCATCCGGTCGTCATCGGCGGGAAGCTCTACCTCCGCGACCAGGGCGCCCTCCTCTGCTTCGACGTGAAGGCGAAATGAGGCCCTCCCTCCTGGCGCTCCTCCTCCTCGCCGCCGCTGCGCCCGCGCAGGACGCGGCGAAGCTGCTCAAGACCTTCCGCGAGGAATTCGTCCCCATCACCCCGGGCGAGAAGGACTTTCCCGCAAGCTTCAAGATGGGGAGCGCGTCCGAGCCGCCCGTCCACGAGGTGACGATCAAGCACGCCTTTCATATGGCGAAGTACGAGGTGCCCCAGAACCTCTGGGAGGCCGTCACGGGCAAGAACCCCAGCCGCTGGAAAGGGGCGCGCAATTCGGTCGAAGTGCTCTCCTTCGACGAGGCCGTGGGGTTCTGCACGAAGGTCACCGAACTCCTCCGCGCCGCCAAGCTGATCGAGGCCGACCAGGTCGTCCGGCTCCCTTCCGAGGCCGAGTGGGAGTACGCCGCGCGCGCGGGGACAGCCACGAAATACTCCTTCGGCGACGACGTGAAGGACCTGGACGCCCACGGATGGCACACCGGGAACGCCGCGGGGAACGATCCGCCCGTCGGCGCGAAGAAGCCCAATGCGTGGAAGCTCTACGACATGCACGGCTACCTCTGGGAATGGTGCGCCGACGCGTGGCACGACACCTATGAAGGAGCTCCCGCGGACGGCTCCGAATGGGCCGCCGGGGGCGACCCGAAGAAGCGCGTCCTCCGCAGCGGCAGCTGGAAGGATGCACCCGAGAAGCTCACCAGTTCCGCCCGGAGGGCCGCGGATGCCGGACTCCGAGACGACGCCGTCGGCCTGCGCTGCGTGCTCGCCCAGGAGAAGAAACCCCGATGATCCTCACCGCCCTGCTCGCCCTCTGCTCGGCCGCCCAGGATTGGCCCCAGTTCCGCGGGCCCGAAGGGCAGGGCCACTCGGCCGTCACCGCCCTCCCCGTGAAGTGGACCGAGACCTCCGAGAACGTCACGTGGAGGGTCCCCATCGACGGGCTCGGCTGGTCCTCGCCCGTGATCGCCAAGGAACGCCTCTGGCTGACCACCGCGACCGAGGGGGGGAAATCCCTGCGCGCCCTCTGCCTCGAAACGAAGACGGGCAAGGAGGTCCACAACGTCGAGATCTTCCGCCTCGACGCCGCGCCGGGGATCCATAGGAAGAACAGCCACGCCTCGCCCACCCCCATCCTCGACCAGGACCGCGTCTACGTCCACTTCGGGAGCAACGGCACCGCCTGCCTCTCCGACAAGGGCCAGATCGTCTGGAAGAAGGTCCTGAAATACAGCCCCGTGCACGGGTCGGGCGGATCGCCGACGCTCCACGGCGAGCTTCTCGTCATCGCCTGCGACGGCGGCGACACGCAGTCCGTCGTCGCCCTCGATCGGAAGACCGGCGAGCAGCGGTGGAAGGCGGCCCGCGAGCCCAGCAGCGAGGGCAAGAAGTTCTCCTTCTGCACGCCGCTCGTGATCGAAGTCGGCAAGAGCGCCCAGGTGGTGGTCCCCGCCGCCAACGGCGTCTCGAGCTACGACCCCGCGACCGGCCGCCCGATCTGGCACGTCAAGTATCCCGGCGGCTACTCGGTCGTCCCCCGGCCCGTCTACGGGCACGGCCTCGTCTTCCTGAGCACCGGCTTCGACAAGCCGGTCCTCCTGGCGATCCGCGCCGACGGCAAGGGCGACGTCACCGACACGCACGTCGCGTGGAAGCTCGAACGGAACGCCCCGCTGGAGCCCTCCCCGCTCCTGGTGGGGGAAGAACTCTACCTGGTCAGCAGCACCGGCTTCGCCTCCTGCATCGACGCGAAGTCGATGAAGGTCCACTGGACGGAGCGCCTGGGCGGCGCCCACTCCGCCTCCCCTCTCTACGCGGCGGGGATGATCTACTTCCTGAGCGAGGACGGCGCGACGACCGTGATCAAGCCGGGCACGACCTTCACGAAGGTGGAGAAGAACCAGGTCAAGGGCCGCACCTTCGCCTCGCCGGTCCCCATCGAGGGGGCCCTCTTCCTCCGCACCGAGACCCACCTGCTCCGCATCGAGGCCGAACCGCGGAAGTGAACCGGACCTTCCGAACGTTAGGTCTAGGGCAGCCGGGGAGGGATCTATGACTCGGATCGCGATCTTCCTCTTTCTCGTCGGTGTCGCGCCGCAGGACCTCGACAAGGCCCGCGGCGATCTCAAGAAAGGCGTCGCCGACTCCAACCCCGAAGCGGTCGAGAATGCCGTCCAGAGGATCGCCGCCGCCGACACCAAGCGGGCGGTCGACCTCCTCCTGGAAGGCTACGCCGAATGCGCCAAGGAGCTCAAGAGTCAATGGGAGGACAAGCTCCGCGTCATCCAGGAGAACCAGACCGCCGCCAAATATGACAAGGCGCTCGACCAGAAGGGACAGGCGGTCGAGGCCAAGATCCGGAAGATCGATGCGATCAAGAACCTGATCGTCCGGGCGCTCGGGGGCCTCAAGAGCGACGCGGCGATCCTCGGGCTCGCCGGAGAGATCAAGGCTCGCACGTTCAGCGCCTCCGCCGACTGGACCCGCCGCGCCGGGATCGCCGAGGCGCTGGGCCAGGGCAGCCACCCGGAGGCCCAGAAGGCGCTCATCGAGGCGGTCTTCAAGGACCCGGAACCGCAGGTCCGCGTGGCCGCCATGGATGCCCTCCGGGCGCAGAAGGCGAAGACGCCCGAAGTGGTCAACGTCCTCGTCCTCATGCTGCAGAACGACTCCTGGCAGGTGAAGGCCACCGCCGTGGCGACCCTCCAGGCGCTCATGGCGAAGGAGTCGGTCGAGAACCTGATCGAGGCGCTCCAGAAGAGCGACGGCCGCCTGCGGTACGAGATCAACCAGGCGCTGATCGCCTTCACCGGCGTGGACAAGCACGGCGACTATCCCGCCTGGAGGGCCTGGTGGGACGCGAGCAAGGAGGAGGTCAAGGCCGGGACGTACAAGGTCAAGAAAGAGGAGTCGGCCGCGAACCAGCAGGGCGCCGCCACGACGTTCTACGGCATCCCCATCCAGTCGAAGCACGTGGTCTTCGTCCTGGACCGCTCGGGCTCGATGCGTCAGCCCTCCGAGTGGGACATCCCGCCCGACGTGGCGACCGGCCCGGGCCTGCCGGGGCAGGACATCAAAAAGGCGGGCGACCGCAAGATCGACATCGCCCGCTGGCAGCTCAAGCGAGCGCTCGCGATGCTTCCCGACGGCATGGAGTTCAACCTCATCTTCTACAACCACCAGTGGACCGCGATGGCCGAGACGATGGTGAAGCTGAACGCCGGGACGCGCAAGCAGGCGTACGAGTTCATCGACGGCCTCGACCCCACGGGCCGGACCAACATCTACGATCCGACGGAGCGCGCCCTCCTCTTCGCCCCCTCCGGCGCGGGCGCCGAGAAGGCCCCCAAGAGCGCTCCCGGCGCGCCGGGCAGGACGGTCGCTTCGGTGGACAAGTCGGAGAAGGGCTACGCCGACACGGTCTTCCTGCTGAGCGACGGCCTGCCCAACACCGGCCAGATCCCCGACCCCGACGGGATCATCGCGAAGCTGAAGGA
>CAZSCC010000033.1:0-29992 GCA_964604905.1 uncultured Planctomycetales bacterium | reverse complement strand
AGACGGTGGACGGGGTGGAGATGTTCTTGCGGCAGGCGGACCACCAGTTCAAGCTATGGACGGGGCGGCCGATCCCGACGGAAATCCTGAAGGAGTATCAGAGGAAGCTGTAACGACCGGCCGAATCACGAATCACGAATCAAGGGTCGGCCCTCCCCCCGCCCGCGGCGATGCGGGAGTCCCGAGACGAATCGCGAAGAGCGGAGATACCCGCCGTGAACATCGCTCTGGAAACCCAGCGCCACGGGCTTGGAGATTGGGCGTTCGAGCTCGGCTGGTTCCCTCCAGAGGCGGAGGCGCTTGTTCATACGGCGGAGCGCCAGGGATCGTTCTTCAGCGACGGGGAAGGGATCGGGTGGGTCTGCACGGTCGAGGCGTGGCGCCACGGAGTTCGCGCGTGGGGTCGCGTCCTCCGGGCGAACGGAGGCGGGATTCCCGGAAAGGGGCGCGGGGCGGTTCCGATCCGCGAGGCACTCCTCGTCGGAACGGGAAGCGGATGCTTCGCCCTGGCGATCGAAGACGGGCGCCTCCTCTGGTTCCGGCGGGTGGACGAGTCCGCCGTCTTCGGGCTGCATCCAAACACAGCGGGGGACGGGGTCATCGTCCACGGGGAAATGGATATTTCCCATTGGAGCCTGGGAGGGGAGTGCCGGTGGCGTGAAGGCGGAGCGGACCTCTTCACGGGGGAATTGACGGTCGATGCGGAGGGCGTCCGCGTCGCCGACTTCAACGGGCGCCTCTATCGCTTCCGGGAATGACCCGGGTCCTTCCGTCCCGTGATCCGCGATTCTTGATTCGGGTTATTCGACGACGGTCACGACCATCCCTTTGAACGCGATGGCGGCGACGTCGCCGACCTCCTCATTGAGCATGCGGACGCAGCCGTTGGAGGCCTTCGAGCCGATCGAGCCGGGGTCGTTGGTGCCGTGGATGCCGATGCCGTGGTGGAGGTCGTGGTCGAGGGCGATCCACCAGTCGCCGAGCGGGTTCTGGGGGTCGCCGTAGGGGACGGGGACCTTGCCGGAGACCTTGACGTCGGCGGGGGGCCACCAGGCGGGCTTGGGGTTCTTGCCGCCCACGATGAACTTCGCGACGGGGGTCTCCTTGCTGACGGCGCCGGTGGTGATCGTGTAGGCCTTGAACGGGGCGCCCTCGTAGCAGATCCAAAGCTTGAAGAGCGACTTGTCGGCGACGATCGACCAGGTGCCGTGGGGGACGCGGACCTTGCGGCCGTCGCGGAGGATCGCGTTCTCCTTGTAGTTGTTGACGAGCATGATGGCGCCCTTGACGCCGCTGAGGGTCTTGAACTTCCGGGCGATGCCCTCGAGCGTGTCGCCCTGCTTGATCTCGTAGAGTTCGACGTCCTTCTCCTCGGCGGCTCCCTGGAGGAGCTGGCGGCCCATCTCGACGCCCTTGCGGGCGATCTCGAGGCGCTCGGGGTCGCTGAGCGGGGAGAGGAAGAGCGGGGCGGTCTTCGCGCGGGCCTCGCGCCACTTGCCGGCGGCGCAAAGTTCCTCGATCTCCTGGACGGCGCTCTTCTGAACGGGCGGCGGGGGCGGGGGCGGGGGCGGGGGCTTCTTCTCGACCTTGGGCTCGACCTTCGGCGGCTCGGGGTTGATGATCGCGGGCGGTTCGGCCCTCATCACCGCGACTTCGGCCGCGGCGGCCGAGGGCACGGGTTCCGTGGGGTTGGACTTCCCGCGGAAGAAGGCGAAGTAGGCGGCGATCGACGCGCAGGCGAGGACGACGAGGACGGTCGGAAGCTTGGACCGGGACGGCCTGGGCTGCGGCATGGTTCTCCCCTCTCTCTCTCTTCGTGGCGCTCCGGGGAAATTATGGCCCATGATCGGACGGCTGTCAAGGTCCATAAAATACAAAATGTAAATTATGATCGCGCCCGTGGCGCGCGCCCCTCTTGTGCTGGACATCGCGGAAATCGCGGGGTAAGCTGTCGCCCCTATGAAAACATACAAAGTCGGCGTCATCGGCGGCGACGGCATCGGGCCCGAGGTCGCGGCGGAGGCGGTCAAGGTCCTCAAGCGCGCGCAGGACGGCTTCGCGCTCGAGCTGATCGACTACCCGTTCGGCGCGGACCACTACCTGAAGACCCAGGAGTTCGTCTCCGACCGGGCGTTCGCGGAGATCAAGACGCTGGATGCGTGCATCCTGGGGGCGCTGGGCGATCCGCGCTGCGGCCCGGGGGTCCTCGAGCGGGGGATCCTCTTCAGGCTCCGGTTCGGCCTCGACCTCTACGTCAACCTGCGGCCGATCAAGCTCTACACCGAGGCGCTCTGCCCGATCAAGGGGAAGACGCCGAAGGACATCGACATGATCGTCTGCCGCGAGAACACCGAGGACGCGTACTCCGGCGAGGCACGGTACGAGAAGAAGGGCACGCCCGACGAGGTGGCGATCCAGGAGGCGAGGTATTCCTGGAAGGGCTGCGAGCGGATCATCCGCTACGCCTTCGAGACGGCGCGCCGGCGCGGCGGGAAGAAGAAGGTGACGCTGGTCGACAAGGCGAACGCGGTCCGCGCCCACGAGATCTGGCGCCGCGCGTTCGACCACGTGGCGAAGGACTTCCCCGAGATCCAGAAGGACAACGCCTACGTCGACGCGACCTGCATGTGGTTCGTCAAGAACCCCGAGGCGTTCGACGTGATCGTGACCTCGAACATGTTCGGCGACATCATCACCGACCTGGGCGCGATGATCCAGGGCGGCATGGGCATCGCCGCCGGCGGCAACATCAATCCCGGAAAGGTCTCCGTCTTCGAGCCGATCCACGGCTCGGCGCCGAAGTACAAGGGCCTGAAGAAGGTCAGTCCGCTCGCCGCCATCCTGGCGGGCGGGATGCTCCTCGAGCACGTCGGGGAGAAGAAGGCGGCCGACCGGATCGAGGCGGCCGTCAAGAAGGTGCTCGATTCGGGGGCGCTCCCCTCGATCGACGCCTCCAGCGGCGTTCCCACCGACAGGGTGGGCGACATGGTGGTCGCGAACCTCTGATTGGCCACGGAGACACAGAGCGGATCTAAAACAAAAGATTCTCCGTGCCTCTGTGTATCTGTGCCCAATACCGTCGGCTATCGGGAGGTGCGCTCGACGGCCAGCGGGGCGGCCGTCAGGGTGAACTGCTTCGTGTTCCAGGTGATGGGGATGCTCCACTCGAGCTGGTAGCGGCCGGGCACCTTCGCCTTCGCCGCGAGGTCGGGGAAGCCTCCCCCCACGAACTCGCCGGGGCCCAAGCGGATCGTCCGGCGGCCGGCGCTTCCGGGCGCGAGGGCGAGGGCGCCATGCGGCCCCGTCGCCTGGAGGCGCTGGGCGGGCGGCTCCTCGAGCGTGAGCTCGACCTCCGCGGGCGAGAGGTTGACCACGCGCCACTCGACGACCATCGCCTCGCCGGGCGCATGGGACGGCCGCGCCGAGAGCAGCATCGCGCGGAGCGGCGTCCGCTTCTTCCCCACCAGGTGGGCCACCGCGGTCGAGGCGACCGCCGGGTCGCGGTCGGCGAGGGCGGGGAGGAGTTCGGTCACGGCCTGCTCGCCGGGGATCTCGCCCAGCGCGGAGGCCACCGCGAGGCGGACCTCGGGCTTGTCGCTCCCGAGGAGCTTCCCGAGGGCCGGGACGGCCAGGGGATCGCGGACGAGCGCGACGTCCTTCGCCGCCATCGTCGACAGCGTCCCGTCCCACTCGCGCTCGGTGTCGGCGCGCTTCCCATTGAGCTTACGGAGGCGCTCCTGGGTGCTGCCGTCGAGGTCGCTGCGGCGGATCATCGTCCGCGCCTCCTTGAGGGCGGCGATCGCCTCCGTCAGCTGGCCGAGCTGCTCGAGGCCGTCGACCCGCGCGAGTTCGTCGGCGACGTAGCGGTTCTCCATGTCCTCCCGATCCGGGCGCATCTCCCGCGCCTTGAGGCTGAATCGCCAGCCGTCGAGCAGACTGTCGTAGAGACGCAGCCCCTCCCGGTAGTTCCGTTTCTCGCGCGCGTCGCTGACGGGCCTGCGGATCTCGCTGAAGAGCGAGCGTGCCTGGAACTCGTAAGAGGCGGCGGCGAACACGAGGACCCCGAGGACCCCGGCCAGGACGACGCTCCGGACGAGGCGCTTGCGCTTGCGCGCGAGCTCGATCTGGCCGCTCTCGAGCTGTTGCCGGAGGGCAAGGGCCTCCTCGTGGCGCGGGTCGATGCGGAGGATCGTGCGGCAGTAGTCGAGCGAGGCGGCGTCGTTCTTCGCCTCCATCGATTTCTCGAGGAGGGTCGCGTAGAGCTTGACGGCCTCCTGCTTGTCGCCCAGGTGGCGCTGGATCTCGGCCAGCGATTCCAGGAGCTCCGGCTGGTCGCCCAGCTTCTCGACGAGCCGCTGGTAGACGGAGAGCGCCTTGTCGGCGAGGCCGGCCTTCTTGTACGCCGCGGCGAGCGCCTCGCCCTGGGCGAGGGCGTCGAGTTTGAGGTCGAGCTGGAGGAGCGTCGAGAAGAGGCGCTCGTGGGTGCTGAGGTCCCTGGGGGCGTGGACGAGGACCTTCTGGTAGCTCTTGATGGCGGCCTCGAGGTGGCCGGAGTCGACCTGGGCACTGGCGAGCTGCCGGGCGTAGCTCGCGGCGAGCTCGGCGTTCTGGAGCTCCTCCGCGGCGCGGAGGGCGAGCTCGAGGAGCCCGGTGTTCTTCCGCTCGTGGTCGAGGCCGTACTTCGCCATGCGGAGGGCCGCGTCCCATTCCTTCCTGGCGGCGCGCGCGCGGCCGCGCTCGAACGCCTCGGCGGCCGAGACGGGGCGGGCGGCGCCCGAGCGGATGAGGATCGCTCCGGCGCGGAGGAGGCTGAACTGGCCCAGGCGCGTCAGCTGCTCGATGTCGGCGAGCGAGCGCTCGCCGTCGAGGAGCGAGAAGATGCGGCGGAGCGAGGGCTCGGCGTCCTTGGAGAGGCGCTGCGGGTCGGGGATGAGGATCTCGTTCGACGAGAGGATCGCCTTCCGCGTCTCGCCCCACTCGTCGGAGCGGCGCATGGCCTCCATGATGACGGCGTCGACCGCGAGGCGGGGTTCCAGGTCGAGCTGGTCGACGTCGAAGAGCCGGTCGTCCGGCTCGCCCTCCTCGAACTCGAAGGTGGCGTCGGGCCAGAGGAACGAGTCGCAGAGGTGCTCGCTCATCTGGTGCTCGAGGGCGGACTTGAGGTCCTCGCGCGCGAGGCGGCCCTTCTTGACGAGGCCGCGGATGAAGCCCCCGTCGCTGGTCTTCTTCCCGGTGATCGCGGGGGCCTCGTCGGCGCGGATCTTCTCCTGGGCCAGGAGTCCGTTGAGGAGGGACGGTCCTTCGCGGGAGCCCAGGCCCACGAGGCGCAGGCCGCCCTTCTCGAACCAGAGGTGGATGACACGCTCCTTATGGCGGATCGCGAGCGTACCGGTCTTCTCGTTCATCGCGAGGTCCTGGAGGACGTTCGCGAGGGAGATGGACTTGACGTCGCCTTTGATGCCCATGTGTGGTAGTCGCTTCTAGTCTATCCGAGGAGATAGGGAGATGGAAGAGGAGATGGGGAGATAAGACAGAGAAGAGTAAGAAGATGGAGATAGGGAGATCGTGGAGATATGGAGAGGAGAGGAGAGGAGATAAGAACCTGGACCGACGTTTTCACGTTGCCTGGAGGAATCCAGCGGGCTGCTTCAGGGGCGGATACTCCCAAGCCCCCCATCCAGAATCCCGAAGGGATCCCCTCCTCGGGCCCCCCTGGGGGGAGGGAAGGGGGGCGAGTTGGGATTTGGGTTTTGGGATTTGAAAGGCCGGCCGGGTGATAGACTCGGCGGCTCGCATGACGACCGAGGCGGCGCTGGGCAAGGCGGAGCGCTCGGAGCTCCGGCGCGAGGTGCTGCGCCAGGCCTGGCCCGTGGTCCTCCAGAACCTGCTCCACACGCTGATGTTCTACGTGGACACCTACATGATCAGCGGGCTGGGGCCCGAGGCGATGGCGGCGATGGGCGTGGTCGGGCCGGTCGCCCACACGATCACCTCCGTCCTCTCGGCCCTCTCGGTGGGGACGGTCGCGGTGGTCGCCCGCGCGTGGGGCGCGGGGGACCGGGCGGCGCAGGAGCGGGACGCCGCGGGGGCGCTGGTCCTGGGCTTCGCGCTGGGCGCGCCGCTCACGGCGATCGGGCTGCTTGTGCTCCCGGCCTTCGCGGGCCTCTTCCAGGTGCCGGGGGCGCCGGAGCTGCTCGGCATGGCGCGCGACTATCTGAAGTGGCAGGCGGCCTCGCTCGTCTTCTTCTGCCTCTACGTCGCCGCGTCGGGGATCCTCCGGGGGGCGGGACGGACGGGGTTCGCGACGGTCGCGACGCTCGGCGCGAACGTCCTGAACATTTTCCTCAACTGGGTCCTGATCTACGGCAACCTGGGGGCGCCGCGGATGGGCGTGGGCGGCGCGGGGCTGGCGACGGCGATCGCGCTGGCGGCGGAGGCGGTCGTGGTGGTGGGCTTCCTGGCGACCCGGCGTTCGCCGATCCGGCTGGGCGCGTCGAGCTTCCGCGCGGTCACGCGGGAGACGCTCGGGCGGCTCGCACGGGTCTCGCTCCCGGCGGCGATCGAGCCGATCGTCCTGCAGAGCGGGTTCCTGATCTACAACAAGGCGGTGACGCTGCTGGGGACGGCGGCGATGGCGGCCCACCGGGCGGCGATCACGATCGAATCGCTCACGTTCATGCCCGGATGGGGATTCGCGGTCGCGGGCTCGGCGGTCGTGGGACAGTTCCTGGGCGCGGGTCGGCCGGACAAGGCGGACGCGGCGTTCCGGGAGAGCGCCCGCTGCTCCCTCTATCTCATGAGCGCCATCGGGATCGCCTTCCTCTTCGGCGCGACGCCGCTGGTCCGGCTCTTCCTGCAGGGGCCCGACGCGGAGGCGGCGGTGGGGATGGCGGCGCTCTGCCTGGCGATCTCGGCGTTCGAGCAGCCGTTCCTCGCGCTGTCGATGTCGCTCGGGGGGGCCCTCCGGGGGGCGGGAGACACGCGGAGCCCGATCCTGGTCGGGATCATCGGCGTCTGGGGGATCCGGGTCCCGCTTGCGTGGGCGCTGGCGTTCCCCCTCGGGCTCGGGATCACCGGGATCTGGATCACGATGATCGTCGACTGGGCGGCGCGGGCGGCGATCTTCTCCGTCCTCTACCGCCGGGGCCGGTGGAAAACCATCAAACTGTGACGCGTCCCGTATAATGTAGGAGACTCACGCTACGGAGGACCCCATGCGATTCCTGCTCGCGCTGTCCGTCCTGCTCGCCCCCCCGGTCCAGGACGAGAAGAAGAACGACGAGCTTCTGAGGAAGATCGACCAGGCGGTCCAGGCCGAGCGGGAGCGGCTCCGGGCGGAGCTCCTCGACGCCGTGCGGCAGGAGCTGAAGGGCGTGCCCGCGGTGCCCGCTCCGAAGCGCGCCGCGCCCGACCGGGTGGCGGCCCCCGCGGCGGGGAGCGTCGAGAAGGCGAAGGCGCTCGTCACGACCGAGCTCCTCAGGAAGCACGCGGCGTTCCTGGCGGACGACGCCCTCGAGGGCCGCGCGGCGGGCTACCCCGGGTGCGACAAGGCGGCGGACTACATCGCGGGGGTCATGAAGGAAGCGGGGCTCAAGCCCGTCGGCGACGAGGGGACCTACTTCCAGAAATTCAAGGTCAAGGGCCGGGAGACGAAGAACGTCGTGGGCCTCCTCGAGGGGAGCGACGTGGACCTGAGGAAGGAGTACGTCGTGATCGGCGGCCACTACGACCACGTGGGGACGGCCGACCAGGACGACTTCGGCCGCCTGGGGTCCGGCGGGGAGGACCGGATCTGGAACGGCGCGGACGACAACGGCTCGGGAACCACGACCATCCTGGCGACGATCAAGGCCTTCGCGGAAGGCGGGCTCCGGACGCGGCGGTCGGTCCTCTTCATGCTCTTCAGCGGCGAGGAGGCGGGGCTGATCGGCTCCCGCTGGTACGTCGGCCACCCGATCGCCCCGATCGCGCAGCACGTCTACATGCTCAACCTCGACATGGTGGGCCGGAACCCGCAGAAGCCGATCGAGGTGCAGGGGGTGGGATCGGCCGAGGGCGGCGTGGTCCAGAAGATCGTCGAGCGCGCGACCGAGAAGAACGGCCTCAAGGCCAAGATCACCCCGCAGGTGACGCTCATGGGGGGCGACAGCGACCACTCCTCGTTCCGCGACAAGAAGGTGCCCTATACGTTCTTCTTCTCGGGCTTCCACCGCGACTACCACCGGCCGAGCGACACGCCGGACAAGCTTTCCTACGACCAGCTGCAGAAGGTCGCCGGGACGGCGATCGACATCCTGCTCGACGTGGCCTCGCTCGAAGAGCGTCCCAAGTGGGCGGGGAAGCTGCCGGGAGGCCTGCAGCTCCCGGAGGCCGAGCCCTCGACGCCGCCCCGGCGGCTCGGGGTGACGGTGCAGGAGCTGGACGGCGCGGAGTGCGACGCGCTCAAACTGGAGATCACGCAGGGGGCGCTCCGGGTGGACGCGGTCCACGGCGGGAGCGCCGCGGAGGCGGCGGGCGTGAAGACGGGCGACCATATCCTCGCGATCTCGGGGGAGAAGCTGGGGCGCGCGGGGGCGCGCGAGTCGCTCCGCGCGGCCATCGCGGACCGGGTGAAGCCCGGGAAGGAGACCGAGATCCTGGTCCTCCGCAAGGGCGAGCGGGTGACGCTCAAGGCGAAGTGGACGGAGTAGGCCCCGGAGTCTAGAATCCGCGGGATGCGCTCCCTCTTCCGGATCCTCGACGCGAACCTCAACCGCGCCCGCGAGGCGCTGCGCGTGCTCGAGGACCTCGCCCGGTTCCACCACGACGACCGGGCGCTCGCGGCCTCGCTCAAGGACGCCCGCCATTCGCTCGACGTCCAGGCCCGGCCGCACGCCCGGGCGTTCCTTGCGGCGCGAGACTCGGACGCGGACGTGGGCCGGGACGGAGACCGGGCGGTCGCGGAGCCGCGGCCGCTCGCCTCGGTCGCGGAGGCCAACTTCAAGCGCGCCCAGGAGGCGCTCCGGACGATCGAAGAAGTCGCGAAGGGCCGTTTCGCCCCCTTGAGCGGGGCCGCGCAGCGGCTCCGGTACGCGCTCTACGCGGCGGAGAAGCGGTTCGCCGATCCGCTCCGCCGCCTGGCCTCGGCGCGGCTCTGCGTGCTGCTCGATCCTTCCGTCACGTCGCGGCCGCTCGAGGAGGTCGCGGCGGAGGCGCTGCGGGGCGGGGCGGAGATCCTGCAGCTCCGGCAGAAGCCGCGGGTGGATCTCGGGCTCGCGCGGGCGGTCCGGAAGGCCGTGCCCGACGCGCTGTTCATCGTGAACGACGACGCGGCGGCGGCGGTCGCCTCGGGGGCGGACGGGGTGCACCTCGGGCTGGAGGACCTGCCGATCCGGGCGGCCCGCCGGCTGGGCGTGGGGATCGTGGGGGCGACGTCGCACTCGCTCGCGGAGGCGCGGCGGGCGGTCCGGGCGGGGGCGGACTACATTTCGGTGGGGCCGGTCTTCGCGACGCCGCTCAAGCCGGATCTCAAGCCGGAGGGGCGGAGCTATCTTGCGGCGGCAAAGCGGCTGGGGGTGCCGTGGTTCTGCATCGGGGGGATCACGGCCGGGAACGTCGAGCGGGGGTTCGGCCGGGTGGCGGTCTGCGCGGGGGTGATCGCGCAGAGGGACCCCGCGGCGGCCGCGCGCGCGATCCGGCGGCGTCTCTGAGCCGTCATTTCGGGAAGACGATACCTCCGGGCTTCTCCTTCGCGCGCAGGCGGGTCTGCCGGACGGCCTTGTACTGGGGCGAGGTGAACCACTCGCGCATGGCGGCGAGCTTCCGGCTCTGGGCGCCGTCCACGTTGGAGAACTGCACGCCCACGTAGAAGTCCTCCTTCTTCTTGGCGCTCTGGAAGCACCAGCGGACGACGCCGGCGGCCTCGACGGTGTCGTTGAACTTCTCGACGCCGATCTTGATCTTCACCTTGGTGCCGGGGGCGAGGCGCTGGTGGACCAGGAACTGGCCGCCTCCCTCCGAGAGGTCGATGGCGGCGCGGGCGAGGTTGTCTTTGCCGACGCCGATGAAGGCGAGGAACCCCTCCTTGTAGAGTTGGGTGCTGGCGCCGTCGAGTTCGAAGCGGCCGTGCCGTCGTCGTTCGGACCCCTTGGGGGAGGGGGCGGCGTCGCCCGGGGCGGCCGGGGGGGAGTCGGAAGGAGAGGGCGAGCCGGAGTTGAGTTTCTTGAACTCGTTGATCCACTCGTCGGATTTTGGATCGGGCTCCGGCACCTTGGTCCTCCCAGGGAAGAGGTTACCCTACAAAGTTGAAGCCGAGAGGTCAAATCCTGAGCTTGAAGTACGGGCCGCTGCTTCGATTTGCCCCGCGTGCCGGAATGGCCTGCCAGGAGCGAGCGCGAGTCGAATGGTTGGGCCGTCAGGATTCGAACCTGAACAGAGGGATCCAAAATCCCTCGTGCTACCGTTACACCACGGCCCAGTGAGTTCGATCGAGGAACCGCCAAATCAGAGGGGGGAGCGACCGGGGAGACGGGGGGCTACGATTGTCGACGGGGTGACGGGGCGGCTTCCGTGCGCCGGAGGCCCACCGTCATTCGCATGTCCGAATCCTACACGAATACCCCTGCGCATACAACTGCATCCGCGGCGCAAGATCCTTCGTCGCCCATCCAGAGAACGGTCACGCGTCGGTCGATGCGCGGGATGATCTTAAGGGCCGGTCGCGCGACCGCGGGGGAGGCCGCCTGCCGGCGGGCCATACCCGCGCCCTGACGCTGCTCTCGGATGGGACGGGGAACACGTGGGCGGACAACGTCCATGGGGCGCTCGGGACGGGGGCGAAGGTCTCGAGCGCGGCGCCCACGATCGTGCCGGGCCTGCGGGGGGGGATGTCGATCACCCAGGTCGCCCCATGCGTCCCGTCGGCTGCCCTCTCCTCGGGGCGGACCGTTCGGCCGCCGCAGGACGGAATTCCGGGATATAATGTGCCTGGATACGCTCAGGGGAGCCGGGGTCGGCGGGGTCGAGGAATTAGGGTATGCCGGAACTGCAGCCTCAGGGTTCCCGTCCCCCCGAAGGACAAGGCGACGCCTCTTCGGGCCGGCAACCCAAGCCGTCGAAACGGGAACTCCGCAAGTACCTCCGCTTCCGGATCGACGACGCCTCCGCCCAGTTCCACATCAAGGGGTTCCTCACCCGCTTCGGACTCGGGAGGATGCACAAGGCTCACGCCGCGATCAACCTCTCCGAAGGAGGCGTCCTGCTCCTCGCGCGGGAGTCCCTCCCCGTGGGCTCGAAGGTGACCGTCCGGATCGAGATGGAGAAATACGCCGACTTCATCGAGGCCGCCGGAGTGGTCCAGTGGTGTGAGCAGAGCGCCCGCGGCGACCATGACTACTACGCGGGCATCGAGTTCATCGGACTGGATCCCGCCGCCCTCAAGAAGATCGCCCAGATGCGCGAGTGGTTCACGTCGCCCGAATACAAGACCCGCAACGCCACCCGACGGCGGACCCGACCCCCGACGATCGAGACGAAGTCCTGAGCCCCGCCCCTCAAGACCTCAGCGGCCGCCCCAGGGGCGCTTCCCGTCCGACGGGCGCGGGGGCAATCGCGCCTTGACGACGCCGGCCGGTCGCCGTAGAATCCGCTCCCTCGCCCGAGGTACACTCTTGAATTAAGGCCGGGCGTGAAAGGGAACGGGAGTTGTCCGCTATTACAGGAGTGGGGGGGGCGGGCGGTCGGGTAAGGGAAACTATGGTTGAATCAGGATCCTCTCAGGCCGACGGCGTCCCGAAGTACCTCATGGAGGCGGGCTTCATCACCGCCGACCAGGCGGGCGCCGCGGCCACGCGCCAGAAGGCGAGCGGCGAACGGTTCACCTCCGCGCTCGTCCTGGGCGGCTCGCTCGCGGGGGACGAGCTCTTCCGCGGCCTCTCGCGGCGCAACGGAGAGGAGGTCATCGAGGTGGACGGCCACTCCCTCCACCCCCGCCTTCTCCACCTGATCCCCGAGCCGGTCGCCTTCGAGCAGAAGCTCCTCCCCATCCACCGCGTCCGGAACGTCCTCTTCGCCGCCGTGCCGGCTTCGTGGGGCCGCGCGAAGGAGCTGCCGAAGCTCGAGAAGCAGCTCGGCCTTCACCTCGAGCCCGTCCCCGTCGAGGAGGCGGACGTCCCGGGCCTGATCGTCAAATGCCACCAGCTGCTCCGCGGCCGGTCGCTCCGGGAGCGGCGGATCGGACAGGCCCTGGTCGAGCGGGGCCTGCTGGCCGCACCGCAGCTCCAGCAAGGCCTGGCGCTCCAGAAGCAGAAGGGCGGCCGCCTGGGCCAGGCGCTCGTCGAGCTCGGCTTCCTCTCCGAATCGCAGCTCTTCCTGATGCTCTCCGAGCGCCTCAAGATGCCGCTCCTCGACGCCGCGACGCTGGGCGAGCGTCTCAATCCCTCGATCGCCAAACGCATCACCCAGTCGTTCGCCGAACACAACATGATCCTGCCGTTCAACCAGGACGCGGCCGCGCTCCAGGTCGCCTGCTCGTACTCCTGCGACCCGAACGTCATGGAGACGTTGAAGAGCGTCACCGGGGCCCGCAGGATCGACTTCTTCCTCGTCGAGGAGGATACGCTCAAGAAGGTCCTCAACTCCGTCTACTCCGGAGGGATCGTGCCGGCGGGCGCGGCGGCCGGAGGGGCCAAGGACGGCGGCGGGGTCGACCTCAGCACCGAGGTCACCGTCAGCGACGTCGAGGTCGACCTGAAGGACATGGACACGGACGCCTTCAAGGACACCGAGGTCCCGAAGATCATCAACTACATGCTCTACCAGGCCGTGAAGAAGACCGTGAGCGACATCCACATCGAGCAGTACGAGAACCGGGCCGACGTCAAGTTCCGGATCGACGGCCAGCTGCGGCCGCAGCCGCAGATCCCGATCACCGCGGAGAACTGCCTCCGCGTCATTTCGAAGCTCAAGATCGACGCCAAGCTCGACATCGCCGAACGGCGCAAGCCGCAGGACGGCAGCTTCCGGAAGCGCCTGGGGGAGAAGCTGATCGTCGACTTCCGCCTCGCCATCCAGCCGACCCTCTTCGGCGAGAACGCCGTCATCCGCGTGCTCGACCGGACCGCGCCGCTCCCGACGCTGCATCAGCTCGGGATGCCCGAGGACATGCTGAAGCGGTACCTGAGGTCGATCCAGAACCCGCAGGGGATGGTCATCTTCACCGGCCCGACCGGCTCCGGGAAGACGACCACGCTCTACTGCACGCTCGAGGTGCTCCGCAAGCAGGCGCTCAAGATCATCACCGCCGAGGACCCGGTCGAGTACATGTTCGACGGCATCCAGCAGTGCCAGGTGCAGGACGCGATCGGAAACACCTTCGCGAGATACCTCCGCGGCTTCCTGCGTCAGGACCCGGACGTCATCCTGGTCGGCGAGATCCGCGACCAGGAGACGGGGATCATGGCGACCCGCGCGGCGGTGACCGGCCACCTCCTCTTCACGACGATCCACGCGACCGACGCGGTGGGCGTGATCCGCCGCATCATCGACATGGGCGTCGACTCGAACATGCTTTCGATGAGCATCCTGACGGTCTGCTACCAGCGCCTCATGAGGCGCATCTGCACGAGCTGCAAGTCGGAGTACCGCGAGGACCCGGCGGTGCTCGAGGACCTCGGGCTCAAGGAACTGCTGAGCGACGTCCCGCTCTACAAGGGCGCGGGCTGCGAGGGATGCGAGAACGAGGGGTACCGCGGCCGGGTCGCGGTCTACGAGTACTGGGAGCCGGACGACGAGGTGAAGGACCAGATCTCGAAGGACCCGGACGACCGGAAGATCCGCGCGCTGGCGTTCCAGCGTGGCCTGCAGCCGATGGTGGTGGACGCGCTGGCGAAGGTCCGGGCGGGGATCACGACGCTGGCGGAACTGCAGGAAGTGGTACCGTACAACCAGATCCTGAAGGCCAAGGACTTCCTGAAGAAAACCTAGCCCCTCACGGGGGTGGGTTTCCCCGCTTCGTCCACGGCGACGAAGACGACCTCCGCGCTCGTCACGATCACCTTCTTCTTCGGGTCGTCCCAGCGTTGCGCCTCGACCTCGACCTGCACGGTGACGGAGGTCCTCCCCACGCGCTTCGTCTTCGTGTAGAAGGAGACGGTGTCGCCCACGTAGACGGGCTTCCGGAACTCGACCTCCTTCATCGCGACGGTGACGAAGCGCTGGTCGGCGTGCTTGCGGGCTTCCACCACGCCGGCCAGGTCCAGGTGGGAGAGGATGACGCCGCCGAAGATGGAGCCCTGCGCGTTCGTGTCGCGGGGGAGGAGGATGACGCGGATCGCGGGGTCGCGCATAGGAGAGAGAGCATACCTTATGGAAAGGCTTGTTGTCGAGGAGGGGGCGGGGTAGAATCCGGCCGGACGGGGCGGAAGTGAGCAGGGGAAGAGGACGGGTATGTCGGGGACCACGACGTCGCGCCTCCTTGAGACGGTCGACACCCGCACCCGCGTCCTCGTCCAGCGCCTCCAGAAGCTCCAGGAGATCGGCACCCAGCTCTCCGCGGAGCAAGACCTCTCCAAGCTCCTCGGGCTGATCCTCCGGGAGAGCCGCTTCCTCACCGACTCCGACGCGGGCGCCGTCTACGTCCGGGTCGACGACGTGCAGTCGGTCGAGGGCGCGACCGGGAAGGACAGCATCCACCGGATCACCCCGTACCTCGCGCTCAAGGTGGTGCAGAACGACTCGATCGCGGTGCCGTTCAGGGAGATGCGGCTCCCGTTCGACCCCAAGACGATCTCCGGGTACGTCGCGTTCAAGGGGGAGATCCTCAACCTGCCCGACGTGTACCAGCTGCCCCCGGGCGTGCCCTTCACGTACTCCAAGGCGTTCGACCAGACCTCGGGCTACCGCTGCAAGTCGATGCTGGTGATCCCCATGAGGAACCGCGAAGGGGACATCATCGGCGTGATCCAGCTGATCAACAAGAAGCGGGACGGCCGGACCGTGCTCGACTCGCCCGAGAGGGTCGAGCGCGAGGTGACCCTCTTCGACCCTTTCGACGAGGAGTTCCTGGCCGCCCTCGCCTCGCAGGCGGGCATCTGCATCGAGAAGGCCAAGCTGCACGAGGACATCGAGCGGATGTTCGAGGGCCTGGTCAACTCGTTCACGCTCGCCCTGGAGCGGCGCAACCGCACCACGTTCGGCCACTGCATGCGCGTGGCGAAGTACGCGGTGGCGATCGCGGAGGCGATCAACGATTCCGACCCCGCGCTCTTCGCCGGCCTGCGGTTCACGCACGTCCAGATCAAGGAGTTGCGGTACGCCGCGCTCCTGCACGACATCGGGAAGATCGCGGTCCCCGAGGCGGTGCTCGACAAGCAGAACAAGCTCCTCGACAGCGAAATCCGCACGATCGAGTACCGTCTGGCCTATTCGAAGGCCCAGGGCAAGACCGCCGCGAAGGTCGACGCGTGGGTCGCCGCGATCAAGCGGGTCAACATCCCGCGCCCGCTCGCGCCGGACGACAGGAAGCTGCTGGGCGAGGTCCTGGCCGAGCGGTTCGTCGACCTGGACGGGCAGGAGAAACCCCTGCTGACGGCCCCCGAGTACGAGAACCTCGCGATCGAGAGGGGCAACCTGACCGGGGGCGAGCGCAAGCAGATCGAGCAGCACATCGTGGACACGTGGGAGATCCTCAAGCGCATCCCCTGGCCGCGCGACCTCCGGCGCGTGGCGAACATCGCGGCCTGCCACCACGAGAAGATCAACGGCACGGGCTACCCGTGGAAGCTCAAGGGCGACGAGGTCCCGATCGGCGGCCAGATCCTCGCGATCGTCGACATCTTCGAGGCCCTGACGGCCAAGGACCGCCCCTACAAGCCGGCCATCCCGGTCGAGAAGGCCATCCAGATCGTGCAGGAGGAGGTCGACCGGGGCGCGCTCAACGCGAAGATCTGGAAGCTCTTCCTGGACCGCAAGCTCTTCAACCTCTTCAGCGACGAGACGGGCTTCGTCCACCGTCCGGCGCTCCCTTCGGGGCCCAAGTAAGCGCCGTATGGACCTGAGGCCGCTGGGACGGACCGGACGGAAGGTCGGGGAGATCGGCGTCTGCCCGGGGAGCCCGTCGGTCGCGGCGCTGGCGCGCGAGAGGGGCTGCACGATCGTGGGCCCCGACTTCGCTCTCGAGGGCGCGGGCCTCGTCCGCTACAACCTCCTGGACCAGAAGGACGCGAACCTCGAGATCGGTCGGCTCGCGCGGGAGGGACGGGGCGTCGTCGCCGTCCACGTCCTGGCGGGCGGGGCGCTCGCCGGCGGCGCGGAGCCGAGCGCGCGGGTCGCCCAGCTGCGCTGCCTCGTCAAGCCGGGGAGGACGCTCGCTCAGGCGGCCGTGCAGTTCGTGCTGGCCAACGAGTCGGTCAGCGCCGCGGTCGTCCGCTGCTCGACCGTCATCCACCTCGAGGAGGTCCTGGCCGCGCCCGACGCCCCGCCGCTCAGCGGGCAGGACCTCGAGCAGATCTTCGAGCTGTGGGCCAACCGGTTCGGATAGAGAGAGACCCATGCGTCTCGCCGCGGTGCTGGAGAAGGCGCCGAAGAACACTGAACTTCCGGTCAGGGGAGAAAGCGGAGGAGGAAGAGCCGTCCACCGGGGAGGCGGCCCGGGCGCGGCGGCGCCGCTCATCCCGCTCTTGAAATCGGGGGACGAAGAGGTTAAAACGCGCGTTCGGCAGCTCTTCCTGGAGTGGGAGGCGCCGGAGTAGACTTTCTGTTCCGATTGCCCCATGCACAGAATCTTCGCGGGGATGGCCGTCTGGGCGTCGGTCTTCATGGTCGTCCAGATGGGGCTGGGGATCGCGGCCAAGCGGTTCGGCCTCAACGTGGTGGGCTTCCACCTCATCCTGGGGGTGCTCCTCGGCATCTATCTGTCGCTCCTGCACGTCATGGTGATGTTCCACTTCATCGGGAGCGGGAAGGAGATGAAGCAGGCGATGGAAGTGTTGGGGGAAGACGCCGAGCTCGTGCGAAGGCTCCGGAAGCTGAAGATGGTGGTCTCGCCGCTGGCGACGTTCGCGCCGCTCCTCTTCGCGGCGGGGGTGATCGTCGGGGGCGGGGCGCACACGAAGGCGCTGGGGGACTGGGCGTGGATCCACTGGGCGATCGGGGGCGCCGGGGTCGCGCTCAACGCCTACGCCTTCCCGATCGAGTACCGCGCGCTCGTGACCAACCTCGAGATCCTCCGCGAGATCGACGAGCGGCTCCGGCGCGAGATCGCCCCGGGGATCTACCATGAGTGACCTTGGGGGGGAGTGGTTCCGCCGGGCCTACGAGCACCAGATGGCCGGGCGCCTGGACGAGGCGATCGCCTGCTATACCCGGTCGATCGAGCTCGACCCGACCGCCGAGGCCCACACGTTCCTGGGCTGGACCTACAGCTTCCGGCGGCAGTACGATCGGGCGATTGCGGAGTGCCGCAAGGCGATCGAGGTGGACCCGACGTTCGGCAACCCCTACAACGACATCGGGGCGTACCTGATCGAACTGGGGCGCCTGGACGAGGCGATCCCGTGGTTCGAGAAGGCGATCGAGGCCCCGCGCTACGACCCGCGCCAGTTCCCGCACTTCAACCTCGCGCGCATCTACATCAAGCGGTACGAGTACGCGAAGGCGATCCGCCACCTGAGGAAGGCCCTGGAGCTGGAGCCCCATTACCGGGCGGCGCGGCACGAGCTGGGGAAGCTGCTGGCGTGGATGAACTAAGGAGATAGGGAGATGGGAGGAGATCAGGAGATAAGAAGAGGAGATGAGAGGAGATGAAGTGATAAGAAACGGGTCGAATTCGGTGTCATCTCCATATCTCCCCTATCTCCTGAGCTCCCTATGAAGACGGCCTTGGTGATGTACGCCGCGAGCGAGACCGACGCGAACCTCTTCTACGCGACGCGGTTCCTGGTGGGCGACCCGGTCGCCTACGTCCAGGTCGGGAAGCGGAAGTTGATCGTGCTGAACGACCTCGAGATCGGCCGTGGCCGCGACGAGGCGGGGGTCGACACGGTCCTCTCGCTCAGCGAGATCACGAAGCGCGTGGGGAAGGGCTGCACGATGGCCCACGTGATCGAGCGCGTCCTCCGCGACCACGGCTGCTCGAGCTGCGAGGTCCCCGCGAACTTTCCCCTCGAGCTGGCCGATCAGCTCCGGGGGCGGCGGATCAAGGTCGCGGCGAGGCCCCACCCGCTCTTCCCGGCGCGGCTCCTCAAGACCCCCGTCGAGATCCGTGCGATCGAGTCGGCCCAGCGGGCGACCGAGGAGGCGGTGGAGAAAGCGCTCGACCTCCTCCGGCGCTCGAAGATCCGCGGCCACAAGATCTACCACGGGGGCGAGGTGGTGACGAGCGAACTCCTCAAGCGGGTGATCAACGTCGCGCTGATGGAGCGGAACTGCATCGCGAAGAACACGATCGTCTCCTCGGGCGACCACGGCTGCGACCCTCACAACCGCGGGACGGGCCCGGTCAAGCCCGACCAGACGCTGATCCTCGACGTCTTCCCGCGTTCGGGCGACTCGCACTACTTCGCGGACATGACGCGGACGGTGGTGAAGGGGAAGCCGACGGAGGCGGTGCGGCGCCTCTACGCGGCGGTCCACGAGGCACAGGAGGTGGGCATCGCCGGAGTGCGTCACGGCGTGAACGGGAAGGACGTGCACGCCGAGGTGAAGAAGGTCTTCGACCGGCTGGGCTACAGGACGGGGCCGCGCGGCGGGAAGATGGAGGGCTACTTCCACGGCACGGGCCACGGGGTCGGCCTCGACATTCACGAGGCGCCGTCGATCTCGGTGCGCGACAGCACGCTCGAGACGGGGGCGGTGGTGACGGTCGAGCCCGGCCTCTACTACTTCGGGACCGGCGGGGTGCGTCTCGAGGACATGGTGCTCGTGACGAAGAGCGGCTGCCGGAACCTCACGAAGTTCCCGAAGGAGCTGGAGATCCGCTAGCCCCCGCCTCCGAATTCATCCATCCTTCCGTCGCTGCAGGCGTCCAATCCATCAGGGAGGCGGTGGCCGGGGAAGTGCTTCGTGGAGGTGGACCATGAAGAAGCGCGGCTGCACGCTCGTGGAGCTTCTCGTCCTGATCGCGCTGGTGAGCGCCGTCATCGGGGGGGTGGTGATGGCGTTCGGGGGGCTGCAGGGGGCGGTCCTCCTCGCCCCCTTGGGACTCATCTTCGGGATGGCCCTCCTGCTCTCCCTGAAAGGCGCCTGGGATTCGCGGGTCTCGCTGCCCCGGCTCCTCCGGACCCTGGACCGGATGGACGCCGAGGAGGGCGACGTTGAACCGGCCATCGGCCGATTGAAGCGGCTCTGGATTCCGGCCTCGCTGTTGGAGGAGGTCCTCCTGCCGCGGCTGGACCTGGACGGCCCGTGCCGATCGCAGTACCTCGAGATCCTCGGGGACCGGGCGATGGGGAGGCCTCGGGTGGAGGAGCGGTTCTGCCGGATGACGGAGGAGCCCGACCCGCTCGCGCCTCGGGCGCGGGAGCTCCTGGAGCGCTCGGGGCGGAAGGCGCCTCCGGCCCTCTGACGCCCCGGGATTCTTGCCTCTCCCGGTTCCCTGTGTTATAAAGAAGGCGTCATGAGCGTCATCTCTTGGGCCTCCGGGATGGTCAGGGGGCTCTACACCGTCGTCGTGGGCATGCGCATCACCATGCGCCAGATGCTCCAGGCGCCGGTCACCATGCATTACCCCGACGAGAAGTGGGTGATGCCCGAGAACTTCCGGGGCTTCCTCAAGGTCGACATGGACGCCTGCATCGTCTGCGACCTGTGCATGAAGGCCTGCCCGGTCGATTGCATCATCATCGAGTGGAAGCGCGAGGCCGGGAAGAGCGGCAAGGTGGCCACCCGGTTCGAGATCGACTACCAGAAGTGCATGTACTGCGGTCTCTGCTCCGAGCCGTGCCCCACGATCGCCATCTGGCACACCCACGAGTACGAGAACGCCACCTACAACCGCGTGGCGCAGGTCATCGACTGGGTCCACCCGGAGAACAAGGTCACCAACCCGAACGCGAAGCCCAAGCAGGAGAAGCCGGCCGCGAAGCCGGCCCCCAAGCCCGCGGCCGCCGGGGCCGCGACCGCAGTGGCGGCACCTGTTGCGCCGGCGACAGGGAACGACCTCGACGGCAACGTGGTCGAGAGCGGCGTGGGCGGGAAGTCCTCCAACCCCGACCGCGGCACCGTCGAGAAGGTCTGGATCATCCCCGGCTGCATCGTCTGCGACCTCTGCGAGGACACGATCTCCGAGGTCTTCCACGTGACCGAGACGACCAGCGTGGTGCAGATGGAGGGCCAGGACAAGTGGGGCGAGTGGTCGGAACAGATCGCCGACGCCGCCGCCGGCTGCCCCGTCAACGTCATCAAGTACGAAGTCAAGAAGTAGTCCATGCCGTACTACATCAACACCGAGTGCATCGGCTGCACGATCTGCGCGAAGAAGTGTCCCGTCCCCTGCATCTGGGGCGGCGAGGCGCACGTTTGGGCGAAGACCAAGGAGTTCCACATCATCAACCCGCCCGACTGCATCGATTGCGGGGTCTGCGCGAGCTACTGCCCCGTCGACTGCATCCAGAACGAGGCGGGCGTCATCGAGGAGAAGATCGAGGCGAAGAAGCGCCCGATTGCCGTCGTCCGCGAGGAGAACTGCACGGGCTGCGAGTGGTGCGTCGACGTCTGCCCCTTCGACTGCCTGGAGATGGTCAAACCCCAGGAGCCGGGCGAGTTCTTCGCCGTCGCGCGCAACGTGCGCGCGAAGGACTGCGTCGGCTGAAAGCTCTGTGAAGAGGTCTGTGTCCAAAAGGACGCGGTCGTGATCCTTTACCCGGACGGAAGCTACGCGGACGAGATCGGCGTCGAGTGCCGGACGACCTACATGGGTCCGGACCGGATGCCCAACCAGTCGCAGGTCAAGCGGATTTAAGCCGTCAGTCCTCAGTCTGTTCGCACGTCGGGTCGCCTCGAGGTATCGGATCTGGAGGAGAGGCCGCCTTCCGGCTTCAGGCTTTCAGCTTCTTAGGGCAGCCGCTTGTGCGAGCCGTCGCACATCGGCATTTTGGCGGAGTGCTTGCAGCCGCACCAGGCGACCTTCTTCACGGCGTCGATCGTGACCTTGACCGGCGTCAGGCCGGTGCCCGAGGCCGTGTGCGAGCCGTCACAGAAGGGCTGCGACTTCGAGTGGCCACAGGCGCACCAGTGGTACTCGCCGGGCTGCATCTCCATCACGTACGGCGCCTTCTGGGGAATTGCGGGGTCGGCCATGGGGCTCCTTTCTAAGTAGGTCCAACTTGAAACACGAGCGTGGATTTCACCACAAAGGCACGAAACTCACAAAGAAGACTCATTATCTCTTTCGGACAGAGCGTCTTCTGGGTGTCCTTTGTGTCTTTGTGGTGAGAATCTGAGTGTCCCCTTCTAACTCCCCGCGGCCGCGATTCCATCCGGCTTCCGGATGTGGAGCGCGAGGAGCATCCCGGTCGCCACGAGGGCGAACGTCGCCTCCATGAGGAACGCCGGACCGGCGTGCCAGCGGTCCCAGACCAGGCCGAAGAGCAGATTGGCGGGAAGGATCGTGATCCCGACCGCGAACCAGTACATCCCGTACGCCGTCCCGCGCAGCTCGGGCGGCACGAGGTCGGCCACCATTGCCCGGAGCAGGCTCTCCGCGAGCGACCAGTAGAGGCCGTAGAGCGCCACCAGGACGAACGCCACGGGGAGCGAGGTCGTGAGGCCCAGCCCGGCGTAAACCGCCGCGTAGACGATCCAGCCGGCCAGCACGACCCGCTTCCGGCCCAGCCGGTCGGCGACGATCCCGGCCGGGATCGCGAAGAGCATCCGGATCGCCGTGTGGGCACACCAGACGATCGGGACCCACCGGTCGGCGAGCCCCAGGTCGCTCAGCCGCCAGAGGATGAAGAGGTCCGACGAGTTGCCCATCGTGAAGACCACCACCGCGAGCAGGAACCCGCGGAAGCGCGGGTCGAACGGCTTGAGGGTGAGCTTGAGCTTGAGCTTCGCCGGCGGGGCGGTCGACGGCTTGTCCCGGAGCACGACGGCGATCACGAGGAGGACGCACGCGGCGGGGATCGCGCTCCAGAAGAAGACCTGGCGGAGGTTCTGGCCCGAGCGGGCGAGCATCCAGGCGGCCAGGAGCATCCCGAGGACGCCCCCCAGGTTGTCCATCGCGCGCTGGAAGCCGAAGGCCTTCCCGCGATGGGCGGGATCGCACGAGTCGGCGAGCAGCGCGTCGCGCGGGGCCAGCCGGATCCCCTTGCCGATCCGGTCGGCGATGCGGATCGCGCCCAGGTGCCAGACCGCGGTGGCGAGGCCGATCAGGGGGCGGACGACGGCGCCCACGCCGTAGCCCGCGAAGATGAGCGCCTTCCGCTTTCGGAGGCGGTCGGAGAGCCATCCGGAGACGAGGCGCAGCAGGCTGGCGACCGCGTCCGAGACCCCCTCGATCACGCCGAGGACCGCGCGGGCGGCGTGGAGCTCCTTCTTCAGGAAGAGGGGGAAGAGCGGGGTCACCATCTCGGAGGCCAGATCGGTGAAGAAGCTGGCGAACCCCAGGCCGGCCACGTTGCGTCCGAGCCCGCGGAAAAGGCGTCTCACGTTGACCTCGCTCGCGTGCCAGATTACAATCGCGGCCGATGCCGATCTACGAGTATCTCTGCGGGAAGTGCGAGAGCCGGTTCGAGAAGCTCGTCAAGGGGCCCAAGCAGAAGGTCTCGTGCACGAAGTGCGGCTCGAAGAAGGCGTCGCGGAAGTACACCGTCTTCGGTCTCAACTTCGGCGCGTCGCCCGACGCGCCCTTCACCGGGCTCTGCAACTGCGGCGCAGGCGGCTGCGCCATCTGCAGCGCCAAGGTCTAGGCCGAGAGTGCAGCCCTCCAAGGTTCGCTGGTTCGACTGGTCCGACGAGGCGTTCCGGAAGGCGCAAGCCGAGGACAAGCCCGTCGTCCTCAGCCTCACCGCCTCCTGGAGCCACGGCTGCCGCGAGATGGGGGAGTCCACCTACGGGGACGACCAGATCGCCGAGCTCCTCAACCGCGACTACGTCCCCGTCCAGGTCGACACCGACCGACGGCCCGACCTCAACGACCGATACAACCTGGGGGGCTGGCCCACCACCGCATTCCTGACCCCGGGCGGCGACCTCATGGGAGGCACCACCTACGTCGACCGCGTCCAGATGGTCCAGCTCCTCGTCCAGCTCAAGGACGGCTACGCGCGCGAGAAGCACCGGCTGGCCGAGGAGATCGCGCGACGCGACGAGAAGATCGCCCAGGCCCTCGAGAAGCCCCCCGCCGGGATCGCGAAGATCGACATGGAGATCTTCCGGAAGACCGTCCGCGGGATCGTCTCGACGTTCGACGCGGTCCACGGCGGCTTCGGCCAGGCGCCCAAGTTCCCGCTCGTCGCCTCGCTCCGCGTGGTCCTCCAGGCGCTCCACGAGACGCAGGGGCCCGACTTCCAGCAGGTCTTCCTCAAGACGCTCGACGCGATGGGCGATCGCGGGATGTACGATTCGATCCACGGCGGCTGGTTTCACTACGTGACGAACGACGTCTGGAGCGTGCCGCGATTCGAGAAGATCGCGGAGGACAACGCGGGGCTGATCGAGCTTTACCTCGACGCGTCGCTCGTGACGGGCCGGGACAAGTACCTCGACCGGGCCGTGGCCGCGATCCAGTGGGCCCGCACGGCGCTCCTCGATCCGGAGCGCGGGGTCTTCGGCGGGAGCCAGTACGCCGACGAGGCGTACTACCTGGCCCTCCCCGAGGCGCGCGCGAAGCGGCCGCCTCCGGACGTCGACCGGACGGTGTACGTGAACGCCTCTTCCGCGATGGCCTCGGCGTTCCTGCGGGCCGCGGAGGTGGTCGAGATGCCGGAGCTCGCCGAGATCGCCCTCAAGGGACTCGACTGGCTCCTCCGGGACTGCGTGACCGCGGAGGGCGTGGCCCACTACCACGACGGGGCGCCGAGGCTCCCCTCGCTCCTGCGCGACCCGATCGCGCTCGCCACGGCGGCGCTCGACGCGTTCGACCACACGGGGGAGCGCCGCTGGCTCGAGGCGGCGGAGTCGATCGCGGAGGACCTCCCTCGGCGCTTCTGGAGCGCAGCGCAGAAGGCGCTGGCGGACCGGGCGGTCGACGCGCTCGACCGGGCCGAACTCGCGAAGCTGCGGGTGAACCTGCACGAGAACGCCCTCGCGGCGAAGACGTTCGCGCGGCTCTGGAGGCTGGGGGGAAAGGCGGAGCACCGCGGGTGGGCGGAGAAGCTGCTCCTCGCGTTCCCCGATTTCTTCGACGGTTACAGCCACGCGACCGCGGAGTACGCGGTGGCCGCCGACTGGATCGTCCGGCCGCCCGAGGTCGTGAAGCCCGGCGAACTCAAGGGGTACGTCCCCCGGAGAGGGGTGGCGCGATGACCTGGCTGCCGATGCTCCTCCACCTCTTCGCGCTGGGGACCGCGGGGGCGATCGCGTTCGTCCCCTTCAAGGAGATCGGGACCTACTACTTCAAGTTCCACGCGACGCTGGCGCTCCTCCTGGTCGTGCCGGCGGTGCTGCTGGGAAAGCCCTGGGCGGCGGTCGGGACGGGGACGCCGATGGCGCGCGTCGCGGCGGTGGGGGCGCTGCTCTTCGCGTTCCTGATCCTGGTCGAGAACGTGATCGTGCGGGCGGCGACCCGGGACCTCAGGAAGGACGCGCTCCTCATGCCCGTCTCGCTCGGCGTGCTGTTCGTCTCGTTCGCCGCGTTCGCGGCCCGGGAGGGAGCCCCCGGGGGGGCTCTGCTCCTCTCGGCCCACTATCTCACCTGTGCCGGGGTGCTCGGGACGGCGATGGTGGCGATGACGACGGGCCACTGGTACCTCTCGAACGCGAAGCTCCCCTTCGAGATCCTGATCGGCCTGTCGCGGGGGCTCGTGGCCGCGATCGGCGCGAAGGGGGCCGTCTCGATCGTCTACGTGGCGACGCGCTTCTCCGACTACGGGCGTCTCGAGGATTTCGACAAGCTGGTCATCGGCGTCCGGCTGATCGCGGGGATCGGGATGGCGATGGCGCTGGGCCTCATGGCGCTCTCGTGCGCGAAGCGGAGGGCGAACCAGTCGGCGACGGGGATCCTCTACGTGGCGGTCGTCTTCGTCCTGATCGGGGAATCGATCTCGATGGCGCTCACGCTGGGCTCGCGGAGGCCGATCTGATGGAGATCACCTCCTACTGCGAGACCTGCCTCGCGGCGACCCGCTTCGATCCGAAGTCCGCGCCCGCGGAGCTGGCGTGCGGGAAGTGTGACGCGCGGCGGCCGGTCTCGATGACGGAAAGCATCCGGGCGTCGAACGTCGTCGACCGCTGCGTCCTCTGCGGCTGCGGCCACCTCTACATCGAGAAGGACTTCAACGGCTACGTTGGCTTCGCGATCATCGTCGCCGCGATCGTCGCGTCCGGGATCGCGTGGGCGCGGAACGTGTACGTCTCGGTCGGGATCCTGGGCGCGGCGGCGCTGGTCGACCTCGTCTTCTGGACGTTCTCGCGCGAGCGCGCGGTCTGCTACAAGTGCGTGGCGCGGTACCGCGGGGCGGCGCCCAATCCGCTCCACGAGCGGTACGAACTGGGGATGGCCGGTCGGTTCGCGGACGACTACGATGAACAGCGCGAGCTCCATCAGAAGTAAGGCCCTCGAACTCGGTTTCGAGAAGGTCGGGATCGCCCGGCTGGGCGTTGCGCCCCACGCCGCCTTCCTCCGCGAGTGGCTCTCCCGGGAGTTCCACGGCGAGATGGCCTACATGGCGCGCGGGCCCGAGCGGCGGGTGGACCCGGCGAAAGTGCTGCCGGGCGCGCGGTCGATCGTCTGCGTCGCCAAGAACTACCACTCGCCGGGGACGCACTCGGAGGACCCGCGCGTCGGCCGCATCTCGCGCTACGCGTGGGGCGACGACTATCACGGCGTCCTCCTCGACAAGCTCGACGAGCTCCGGCGCCACGTCGAGTCGCTGGGCGGGGCGGCGAAGGTCTGCGTCGACACGAGCGCGGTCCTGGAGAAGCCCTGGGCGCAGCAGGCGGGGCTGGGGTGGCAGGGAAAGCACACGAACCTGATCGCGCGAGACCTGGGGTCGTGGTTCTTCCTGGGCGAGCTGATCACCGACCTGGAGCTCGACCCCGATCCGCCGCACGAGGAGGACTTCTGCGGGACCTGCACGTCGTGCATCGATCTCTGTCCCACGCGGGCGATCGTGGCGCCGTACGTGCTCGACTCGCGCCGCTGCATCGCGTACCTGACGATCGAGCACCGGGGGGCGATCCCGCGCGAGCTGCGACCCCTCATGGGGAACCTGGTCTTCGGCTGCGACATCTGCCAGGACGTCTGCCCCTGGAACAAGTTCGCGAAGGTGGCGCCCGAGCGGGAGTTCTACGCGCGAGATGGCCTGCTCGCCCCGGCGCTGATCGATCTGCTCGGGATGACGCGGGACGACTTCAACCGCCGCTTCAGGGACAGCCCGATCAAGCGGGCGAAGCACTCGGGGTTCCTGCGGAACGTCTGCATCGCGTTGGGGAACTCGGGCGACGCGGCGGCGGTGCCGGCGCTCGAGAAGGCGCTGGAGCACGACGAGCCGCTGGTGCGGGCGCACGCGGCGTGGGCGCTGGGGCGGCTGGGAGCGCGGGAGGCGCTGGAGCGCCGTCTCCCGCTCGAGGCGACGGAAGAGGTGCGCGAGGAGATCGAGGCGGCGCTCTCAGGCACAGGCCCGGTGTAGGTCGACCTGCCAGAAGACCTGCATCTCCTGTCGGACGCCCGGCGCACACGGCCGTGTCAGCGGGCCGGGAGGATTCCCAGTCCGGTCTTCACCTTCAGGACGAAGTCGCCGTCCTCTTCGAGGTCGCGGAAAATGATCCGTCCGCCGTCCTTCAGGTGGATCACCACCCGGGGATGCCAGGGGGAGAGCAGGCAGAGGACGGGGAAGAAGATGTAGTAGAGGATCGAGACCGCGGCCACGACGACGAGGCCCCAGAAGCACCCTTTGCCCGCCACCCAGAAGCAGCCCGCGCCGTCCACGCCAGAGAGCGCGTCGAGCGGCCCGCTGCCTTTGAAGGGAGCCGCTCGATGGTCGACCGAGCGGATGGCGTTCCAGGGGATCCGGCGGCCACTGGAGAGGATGAGGCCCTCGCCGGGGGAGACCGTCACGTGGGTGAGCCGGGAGCGGAGGAAGTGGGCGAGGAAGGCCAGGGGGCCCAGCACGATGCAGCCCCAGAAGATCAAGTGGAAGACCCAGCGGTCCGGGTCGTCGCGGGGGAGGAGGAGGGCGTGGTGTTCGGCGAAATACGCGCCGCCGACGGCGATCAGGGTCCAGCAGAGGAAGGGCCAGATCGTCGCGCCGGGGCGGTACGTCGTCACGCGGGTATGACTATACCCCGCGCGCTGCGTTTCGTCCCGGCCTACGGGCGGATCCCCTTCCGGACGCGGAAGACGAACTCCCCGTCGCGCTCGAGGTCGCGGAAGACGAGGCGCCCGCCGTCCCGGAGGAGGACCGTGACGCGCGGATGCCAGGGCGAGAGGAGCGTGAGGGGCGGGAGGAGCAGGTAGTAGAAGATCGTGAGGAGGGAGTGGAGCAGCACCACTGGGGCCGCGACGCTGGCGGGGACGTGGCCGATCTCCCCCAGTTCGGAAGGGTCGATGAAGGAGGCGAAGCCCTTCAAAGGGGCCGGGCGGTGCTCGATCCCCTCGATCTCGCTCCAGGGGAGGAGGCGGTCGCCGGCCAGGATCAGGCCCTGGGAGGGGTCGAGCTTCACGCGGACGAGGCAGCGACGGGCCCATTGGACGGCGAAGGAGATCGGTCCCAGGAGGAGGCCCGCGGCGAAAAGTCCGTGGAAGGTCCACCGGTGGAGACCGGGAGGTCGGGCCAGGGCCTCCCGTTCGGCGAAGACGGCTCCGGTCCCGGCGGCGAGGGCCCAGATGAGGAAGGGCCAGAACGTCGCGCCTGCGCGGTACATCTTCACCGTCGAGGCCCGGGTCCTCACGGCGGCGGCTTTCTTCCGATGTAGACCGCGCGGTCGCCGTCGACCGCGTCGATCACCGTCTCGAGTCCTCCGAAGAGACGGGGGAACTCGCCGGGCCGTGCGCAGTAGGCCTCGTTGATTCCGCGGGTCGGCTGCTCGCAGAGGATCGTGCCTCCGGGGGCGAGGAGTCGGACGAGCTCGGAGGCGATCGAGCGCTCGAGGAACCGGGTGACCACGATCGTGTCGAACGGCCCGCGGAAGGGGATGCGGAGCGCGTCTGCCTGGACGATCCGGACGTCGGCCCGGAGTTCGCGGGCCCGGGCCGTCGCGCGTCGCACGGCCTCGTCGGAGAGGTCGAGCATCGTGACCTTCCATCCGGCCAGGGCGAGGATCGAGGCGTTCTCGCCCAGCCCTCCGGCCACGTCCAGGGCGCGACCCGGCGTGAGCCTGCCCTGATACATGAGGAGGGGGATCGAGGGTAGGTCGTGCCCGCGCTCCCGGTGTTTCCGGTTCCAGCGTTCTCGTTCCGAGTTAATCAAACTGTTAGCGAAATCGCGGCGCGATTTCGTTAACAGTTTCATTGCTTGAGGGCCAGTTGGACCAGCTCGCCGCCCCCCACGTAGCGGGAGCGGAGATGCTGGAAGCCGTTGTCGGCCAATAGTTTGCGCATTGAGCCCAGGGTGTAGTGGGCGATGTGCTCATGGGCGTAGGCCTCGGGCTTGAGCCCGTTGTAGAACTCCTCGAGGATCACCCAGAACATGCGGTCGTAATCGGGCGTCCCGATGATGAGGCGACCCCCCGGAGTCATCACCCGCCGGATCTCGGACATGATCTGGGGCTTGGGGGGGATGTGCTCGATCACCTGAGAAAAGATCACCTCCTCGAACACCCCGTCGGGGAAGGGAAGGGTGTAGACGCTGCCCTTCAGGACGATGCATCCGCGCTGACCCATGAAGCGGAGCTTCTGGATCGAGACGTCGAGGCCGATCATGCCGGGCACGCTCTCCAGGATGCGGCTCGACCCGCAGCCGATGTCGAGCACCCGCCCCCCCGGCTTGTGCCAGCCCATGATGATCTCGTGCCGCTTCCTCTGCCAGTAGCGCTGCAGGAAGTGGGAGCTGTCGTACGCGCGGTGGTCGTAGTCGCACCAGTCGCATCCGTTCCGGAGCTGCCAGAGCTTGTGGAGCGTCCGGGCCAGGCGCAGGCCGAACTTGATGACCCGCGCCTTCGAGACCCCCGCGCCGCGCGCCTTGTAGACGAACGGGACCTCCACCACCGAGTGGCCCATTCCGACCATCTTGATCAGGACCTCCTCGAGCGCGTCGAAGTGGGGCGACGTGATCTCCGCTTCCCGGAGCGCTTCGCGCCGGTAGAGCCGGTAGCCGCTCGACATGTCCCGCAGCGGGATCGCAAGCACCTTGCGGAACACCGTGTTGAGGATCCGGCTCAGCACCGACCGGAACCCGCTCACCTCGCTCGAGCCGCCCGGCACGTACCGGGAGGCGATCACGATCGCCCCCTTGTCCCGCGCCTCGTAGAGGTCGCGGATGAAGTACGGGTCGTGCGAGTAGTCCGCGTCCATCGTGACGATGTACTTCCCCTGCGCCAGCGCGAACGCCTCCTTGAGCGCCATCCCGTAACCGCGCTCCTTCTGGAAATGGACCTTTGCGCCGTGCATCGTGGCGCGCTGCGGGGTGTCGTCCGTCGAGCCGCCGTCGACGACCAGGATCTCGTAGGAGCCGATCGACTTCGCCACTTCGTGGAGCCGCGGGAGGAGGCTGGAGAGATTGTCCGCCTCGTTGATGGCGGGGAGGACGATCGAGAGTTCCGTCACAGGGGCGCCCACTATAGCATATGGATTGCGGACCTGTATAATAGACCGCCATGCTCGTGGACGGATACGGCCGGGCCATCACCAACCTGCGGATCTCCGTGACCGACCGCTGCAACCTGCGCTGCGTCTACTGCATGCCCGCGAATCCCGAGT
>CAZSCC010000032.1:0-9666 GCA_964604905.1 uncultured Planctomycetales bacterium | reverse complement strand
CGCCTCGAGCTGCTCGCAGAGGCGGCGGCGGAGGTCGTTGAGCTGACTGACGGGGAGCATGACCCCCTCGAGCCTCATCTCCAGGCCGCGGAGCTCGAAGGGCGTGTTGCCGAGACGGCCGAGCTGCTGGCGCAGGTAGTCGACGGTGAAGGGCCGCTGGACCGCCACTTGGAGCGGACCCGCCTCGCCGGTCACGCGATGGGCACCGTCGGAGAACGTCACCCGCAGGGTGTCGCCCTCGCACTCGACGGTCGCGTCGATCGCCACCCGCGCGCCCGTCTTCTCGTACGTCGCCCGCAGCTTCCGGTAGATCGCGGGGTCGTCGGTCTTCCACACTTTCCAGCCGACCTGCGGGAGCGGGCAGTCGAAGACGGCGAACTCGACCTGCTCCGGAGCGTCGGCGGTGTCCACCCGTTGGTCCCGCCTCCAGACGTGCATCACGCGTCCGCCCGGCTCGTCGTCCTGCGGCTTCCCGTAGTCGTACACGATGCCGTCGCCCGGCTTGAGCGGGGCCTCGAGGGTGACGGTCACCCGGTCGCCGCGCACCCCCGCGACCTTCCCGATCAGGACGCCCCGCTTCTTGGGGGAAAGGCCCTGCACGAGGACCTGGTGGTTGATGCCGCCCAGGAAGCCGTGCGAGAACCCGCGCGAGAAGACCTGCTGGAGGGCGAGGACCTCGTCGCGCGAGAATTTCGCCGCCGCCTCGTCGACCGCCTTCCGGTACGCGCGCGTCGTGGCGGCGACGTACTCGGGGGACTTGAGGCGCCCCTCGATCTTGACCGAGTCGACCAGGCCGATCAGCTCCGGGATCATGTCGTAGGCGGCGAGGTCCTGGGGGGAGATCAGGTACTTGCGGTCGCCGAGGTCGCGCGGGACGCCGTCGACCATGAGATCGTAAGGGTAGCGGCAGGCCTGAGCGCACGCGCCGCGGTTGGCGGAGCGTCCGCCGAGCGCTTCGCTCGTCAGACACTGCCCCGAATAGGCGACGCAGAGCGCGCCGTGGACGAAGACCTCGAGCGGCATGTCGGTGGCGGCGCGGATCTTGCGGAGGTCGGCGACCGAAAGCTCGCGCGCGAGGATGACCCGTGAGAATCCGAGCTCCTTCAGGTACTCCATCTGCTCGGCGGTGGTGGTCGTCGTCTGGGTGCTCGCGTGGAGGGGCACCTCGGGGGCCATGGCGCGGATCAGGCGCGCGATGCCGAGGTCCTGGAGGATGAAGGCGTCGGGTCCGGCGGCGATGATCTTCTCGAGGAGCGCCGCCGCCTCGTCGAGCTCGTTCGAGAAGACCAGCGTGTTGAAGGCGACGTAGCCTTTCACGCCGCGGAGGTGGAGGGTCGCGAAGAGTTCGGGAAGCTCCTCGACGGCGAAGTTCGCGGCGCGAGCGCGGGCGTTGAATTTGCGGACGCCGAAGTAGACGGCGTCGGCGCCGTTCTCGACGGCGGCGCGGACGCAGTCCATGTTGCCCGCGGGAGCGAGCACCTCGGGACGGGGGCGGACGGGCATGGACGCCGTCGCCTCCGGCGCAGGGGCCGGTTGCATGGGCGGCATGGTACCAAACTGTTAACGAAATCGCGGCGCGATTTCGTTAACAGTTTGCCTCCTCGCGGCCCGCCGGCGAGACGTGGAACTCGGCGACCGGGTTCCGGAGCAGGGCGAGGAGCGGCGAAAAAATCGCGTGACCGTCTCCAATTCCTTAAGTCCGCGCCGGTCGCGGTCGATAGATCATATCAGGACAGCTGGAGGCGGGAAGGATGACGGACACACCCTTCGAGCTCGTGGGGAAGAGGCCGGTGGAAGGCGGGGTGGACCTGCTCTTCCGCTGCATCGCGTGCGGGGACGAGGTGGCGCTTCTCGTCAAGGACGGCGACGAGCTCGAGGGCAAGCGGCATGTGACGTGCGCCTGCGGCGAGCAGGTGAACATGTTCTTCGGCTCCCCTCGGATGGGCCGCCTGCTCCTCAAGGCCCTCCAGGCCGAGGGCGACCCTCGCCCCCATCCCTGCCATTCCCCCCTGCTCAACTGATAGCCGGGCGGCCGGGATGCGGGGTTGTCACTTCGATGGGCGGGAGCGGGGGCCCACCTTCGAGACGTCGATCGGCCGGAAGCCCAGCTTCAGCGCGGGGGAATCGGGCTTCAACGTGAAGTCGCCCTTCTCGGGGGCGGCGAAGAGCGGATCGGCGATCACCGACTCCTTGTCCAGTCCCTTCTCCTTCCAGGCCTCCGGCAATCCCTTCGTGCCGGACGGATTCCAGAAGAGGTTCTTCTCCCAGCGGAACTGGTCGCCCTCCCAGTTGCCCGAGATGAGCTTGCCCTCCTTCCAGTAGATGATGTTCCGATCGAACGTGAGCGTCAGGTGCGGCTCCTTTCGGGTCCGCGCGATCTGAGCCTCCGCGTTCAGAGCGAAGATGTTGTTCCGGAGGACGTTCTCCTTCCCGTAGTGCTGATGGAAGCCGTTCGACTTGCAGCGGTACGCGATGTTGTTCTCCGCGACGACCCCCGTCGTCCCCTCGTCGAAGTAGATCCCCCAGCCGCCGTAGCTCGAGGACCAGACGTCGTGGAAGACGTTGTTCCGGATCACCGTGCCCGTGCAGGTCCCGAGCGTGTAGATCCCCCCCATGTCGGCCAGCATCCCGCGCCCGATGTGGTGGACGTAGTTCTGCTCGATCACGTTCTCCTGCGCGCCGCTCGGGCCGTAGCCCCACGACCAGCCGATCGAAAACCCCGAGTAATAGGCGTCGTGCACGTGGTTGTGCGCGAGCGTGTTCCTCGAGCTGTGGCCCACCCAGATGCCGACCCCCGCGGGGTAGACATGGCCGAGGTCGTGGACGTGGTTGTCCGTCACGAAATTCCCGGCGGTCTTGTCCGCCTCGTCCTTCCGCAGCGCCGTTTCCCCGATCTTGATCCCGCCCGCGCCGGCGTCGACGACCTCGCAGCCGACGATGCGGACCTCCTTGCACCCCTTCGCGAACTCGATCCCGTAGCCGCCGACGTGGGCGATCGTGCAGTCCTCGAGCGTGACGGAGACCGCCCGCTCGCCCCAGACCGCGCCCGGGATGTCGAACGCGGCCTGCACGTCGGTGTAGCCCTTCGGGCCCATCGACCAGTCGGAGTGGGCGAACGTGAGGCCTTTCAGGCGGACGTTCTTCGCCTCCTCGAAGCGGACGACCTGCGGGAGCGACGCGGCGATGACCTCGACCTTCGACGGGTCCTGTCCGTCGAGCGGCTTGTAGGAGACGACTCCGGCCTTCGTGTCGAGGAACCACTCGCCCGGCGCGTCGAGCAGGTCGGGGGCGTTCTCGATCCAGTAGCGGGGATTCCCCTCGCGGTTGTACTTGGCGCACTGGCCGGCGAGGGTCGCCGTTTCGCCCTCGACGGAGACGATCGGGGAGCGCATCTCGGCCCACGACTGGAGGACGATCACCTCGGCGCCCACCCACGCGGGCCGGAGATCGCCCGCGCGGAACTTGAACTTCGCCTGCTTGTCGAGCGAGACTTCGCCCTGCACGCGGAAGAAGTCGGCGTTGGGAGAGCGGGCGCGGATCGCGCGCTTTCCGTCGACGAAAAGCTGGCGGAACAGGCCGGTCGCGGGGGCGGTCCAGACGCCGCTCTCCCCCTTCCTCCAACCCGTGACGGGACGGCCGGCGCTGAGGACGGGCTTCTCGCCGGGGGCGGCTTCCCACGTGGCGCCGGAATCCTCGGCTTTGAACACGAGGGGTTCGGTGAGGAAGTAGGTCCCGCCGCGAAAGAAGATGCGGCCGCCCCTCCTCTCGCGCAGGGCGCGCGCCGGGGTGGCGAAGGGCGCATCTTTCGTGCCGGGATTCGCGTCCTGGCCTGTCGGAGAGACCCAGGCTTCGGTCTGGGCCGAGAGGCAGAGAGAGAGGAGGAGGGCGCTCATTCAGGTCTCCGGGACCCGCTCTCACCCCTCTTCTCCAGGGCCGGCCGCTAAGAAAGATACACGAGAAGAGGTCGCTCGAGTTCAGGATTCCATGGCCTACGGAAGAATTCTCCGGAAGCGGATACCCTACTTCGCCAGCTTGACGTGCTGGTCCTTCACCTTGACGATCACGTCGCCGTCCAGGACCGCGATCAGGTTGAGCTCGGGGTGCTCTTCCAGGAGCTTGAAGAACTCGTCGGAGTAGAACTTGACCTCCTTCGCCTGTACGCTCTCGGGGACGTCCGCCTCCTGCCACACGTTCTTCTTCTGGAAGAAGGTCCGGCGGCCGACGTTCGCCACCGTCTTCGCCTCGACTTCCTTGCCGTGCTCGTCCTTGTACTTGCCGAAGCCCGCTCCGGCCGCCGGGGCCGCGGCCTTGTCCGCCGCCTGCAGCTCCTTCTTTGCCGTCGCCTGCCGGTTGCCCTGCTCGCCATCGGCCTTCTCGAGCTTGCGGAGCTCCTCGCCGGCCCGCCGCGCGTTCCCCTTCGCGTCGCCCAGCTGGACGTCCTCCCGGATCAGGAACGAGGTGTACTCCGTGATGATCCCGTACTTCACCGAGATCCGGACGATCTCGTCGACCAGCTCCTGGGCCTTCCCGTAAAGCTGGATCTGGTCGATGATGTCGCCGATCTTCCGCTGGGCCCAGAGGCGCTCGATGAAGAACTTGGCCAGGCCGTCGGACTTCGCGTCGAAGGTCCCCTCGACCTCGAAGCGCCGCTCCTTCCCCCGGCTCATGCCCGTCAGGACCAGCATTTGCGGGCCCGCGCCCTCGTAGCGGCCCGTGACCACGACCTGCCCGCCCTTGAAGAGGTCGGGGATCGTGCGGGGGAGGACGTCCTTCACCTTCACGCCGCCCCAATCGAGCTTGAGCGACGAGAGGACGGGCGACTGGACCTTGGTGTAGAAGGCCGAGACCTTCTCCTCGATGTTCTCCTTCGGCTTCACGTAGTCGGAGTCGCCCTTGTTCTCGCGGGCGAGCTTGTCCAGAAGGGTCGTATTCACGTCGTACCCGACGCCGAAGTTGAAGAGCCGGACGCTCAGCGCGTTGGCGGCGGTGACGTTCTTGACGATCGACTGGACGTCCGTGACGCCGTTCGTGGGGAGGCCGTCGGTCAGGAAGATGATCATCTTGAGGCGTTCGCCCTTTTCGAAGAGCGTCAGCGCCTGGACGAGAGCGTCGTTGATGTTGGTGCCGCCCTGGACCTCGATGCGGGAGACGTGCTGCGTCGCCTTCTCCTTCTCGGCTTCGTTGAAGGAGATCAGCTTCTCCGTGTACTTGTCCACGCCGCTCGAGAAGCTGACGATGCCGAAGCGGTCGCCGTCGTTCAGGCTCCGGAGGCAGAAGGTGAGCGCCTCCTTGGCCTGGCCCATCTTGTTGTCGGCGCGCATGCTGCCGGACTTGTCGAGGACGAAGACGATGTCCTTGGGCTCGACGGGGCCCTCCAGCGTGGCGGCGGGCGAGGCGAGGAGGAGGAAGTACCCCGGCTCGTCGGCCACGGGGCGGTACGTGAGGAGGTTCATCCCCACGACCGACTCGTCGGTCGAGTAGAGGATCTCGAAGTCAGTGCGCGGAGTGTCGCGGCGAACGGACCATGCGGCGCGGGCGCTGGTCTCGCTCGCGCGCTGGAGGTCGACCGTGTGGGAGGGGGAGTAGACGGTCTTGATCTTGCCTTTGGACTTGATCGTGACCTCGACCTTGGCCTCCTCGAGAGGGAACTTCGAGAACTTCTCGGTGTTGAGCGGGTAGAGGTAGCGGACGAGGCCGTTCTCCTTCTTCAGGAGCTCCGTGTACTTGATGCGGAGGCGCTTCTCCTCGTCGACGCCCACGGGGAAGACGCTCGTGCGGTAGACGCCCTGGCCCACGTACTCAAGGAGCGCGGGGTCGCGCTTGGTGCGGACGAAGGAGTGGTAGAGCTCGCGGGCTTTCGCGGCGTCCATGATCTCGCCGTCCATCTTCCGGTCGCCCACCCACATCTCGAAGCCGGTGATGTTTGCGCCGTGGGGGACGGGGAAGAGGTAGACCGCTTCCGCGGGGTGGCCGGAGACGTTGCGCAGGACCTGGTCGACCTCGGTGATCGCGTATTGCTCGTCGATCGAGACCCTGACGAAGTGGTTCTTGACCGCGAAGGAATCGGTCATGGGACGTTCGCGGCGGTCGACGAGAAGGCCGTCGGCGTGGGCCGCGGCGGCCATGAGGACGAGGGCGAGAGTGCTGCGCATGGGGATTCCTCCGAACATGTCCCTTCGACGCGGCCGGCAGTCGCCCGGTTCCGGAATTGCGGGGTATAATCTCGAGGCCACTTTGAAGGAGGGAGCATGGATCCCCTGTCGCTCGATTGGGGCGGCGCCACGGCGGAGTTCCAGAACGACGATGCCAAGAGCGCCGTCCACATGTTCGCGCACAATCTGACGACGCCCGAGCGGGCGGAGCGGTCGCTCCGGTTCGCGCAGGCGAGGCTCGCCTGGTGCGGGAAGAAGATGGGGGGATTCACCCAGGAGGTCTGGTTCGATGAGCGCGAGCAGCAGGTCGCCGCGGGGGCCCGCGACTCGATCAAGGCCGGCCTGAAGGTTGGCGCGGCGGGGATCATGTTCATGTCCGAAGGGGAGGCATGAGATGGCGTACACGTTGATGGCGGAATCGCCCCGTCAGGTCGATTGGACGGCGCTCCACGGGGCGGTCATGCCGCTCCGGAAGCGGGTCGAGGTCTTCCCGGTCCCGGCGTCGAACGGCCTGGGGATGTCGGTCCCCCAGCGCCTGCGGGACGAGCTGGCGTTGGAGGAGATCACGCAGCTTCTGCACGTGCTCCACAAGCGGTTCGAGATGGACGTCTACGACCTGCAGACGGGGGGGAAGGTGGACCCCGGGGCCCTAGACGCGTTCAAGCAGGACTTTATCGTGGAATAAGCCCGCCCGGCCCGGTTCGAACGTTCATCGAGGATAGCCTGGAGAGGGCATCCGGTTAGGAACCGGGAATAAGGAGGGCGGGCCATGAGCGGGATCTTCATCCTGGCGCTGCTGGTCGGCGACGACAAGGCCGCGACCGAGGCGATCGAGAAGTTCAAGACCGAGTACAAATCCAAGGAGACGGCCGCCAAGGTCAAGGCCGTCGAGGGGCTCTCCCCGGTCCAGCACGAGAAGGTCACCGCCCGTCTCGCCTCGCTCTTCACCGCGGAGGAGAAGGACGTCCGCATCGCCGCCGCCAAGGCGCTGGGCGCTCGGATGGACGACAAGGAGCAGAAGAAGGCCTCCCTGGCGCTCGGCTCCGTCCTCAAGTCCAACGAGAAGTGGCCCGAGATCCAGACCGCGATCCTTGAGGCGATCGCGAAGCTGGGCGACGAGGCCGGGCTTCCCGAGGCGCACAAGCTGATTGCCGCGGACACGGCCGAGCTCGCGCAGGCGGCGATCGCGACCGCGGGGACGATCAGGAGCAAGACGTCCTTCGACCCGCTCATCAAGCGGCTCAAGGAGGTGGACGAACTGCTCAAGCCCCGCGACCCTTCTCAGCCCCGCGGTTTCGGCGGCGGCCGGCTCGCGGTCGGAAACTCCCCGCAGAACTCCCGCGAGATGCGCGAGCTGGCCCGGACGCTCCAGCCGATCCTCAAGAAGACGCTCGCCGAGATGGGCGGCATCCACTGCGAGGACGGGAAGGACTGGGAGCTCTGGTGGAAGGAGAATCAGGCGAAGTACAAGGCGCCGCCCAAGCCGTAATCAGCGCTCCTCATACGCGCCGCCGCTGAAGGCCTTGGAGATCAAGCCCAGGTAGGGATCGTCCAGGTCGCAGTGGAGCACCTCTTTGTAGACCCGCCTCGTGATCTCCTCGGGGCGGACGGTCTTCTCCGAGAGCATCCGGTGCAGGAGCGGCTTGCGCTCCTTCCGGTTGATCTCGGTGTCGGCCGCGAGCAGCATCGCGTCCTCGAGGGCCAGCCCGCGGACGGGCCTCTCGACCTCGCGCTTCTTCGAGTCGGCCGCCGGCACCAGCTGTACCCGGAGGCGGGACTCCACGAATGACTTGGAGACGTCCAGGACCGGGGCGTAGCGCGCCGGCTCCGAGCGGTTGGCGATGTGATAGTCGCGCACGACCTTCTCGAAGTCGGCTCCCTGGGCGAACGTGGCGCGGTAGAGGTTGAGCGCGTGCCGGAGATCCTCGAGGTAGGCCCCGGGCGAATTGAGGCCGGGGATGATGTCGAGCACGCGGCCGTCCGGCGCGCAGACGTAGGTCGCGATGTTCCCGTTGACGGTGCGCTTGATCTTCGTGCCGTTGCCGAAGTCGATCTCGACGATGGGGACGGCGCGGACGTTCTCCCACGCGGCGACGAACTGCTCGCGGACGAGTCCCGCGATCTCCGGATTCGAGAAGAGCACGCTTCTCGAGAGGCGGGCGTTCGTTCAGCAGTAGACGTCGTCGTAGTTGCCGAGAATCTGCAGGAGCAGGATGGGCTTGCCCTTGTTGAGGGCCGCGTCGATGCCCTTGTACCACGGGATGCCGGTCTTGGAGAGGTTGAATTTCGCGGAGGGAGGGGACTTGACGGCTTCGAGGAGCGCCTCCTCGATCACGACGGTCTTCGGCAGGTCGACCCGGCCGGGCGCGACGGCCTTCTTGAGCGGCTGCTCGACCTTCTTCTTCCCCTCGTCCTGGGCGGCCAGGGCGGCGGTCAGCGCGAGTCCCAAGGCCAGGGCCATCAGCGTCTTCATCGGTCACCTCCGGGGGAGAATGAGCAACCCCCGTGCCACAAACTGTTTACGAAATCGCGCCGCGATTTCGTTAACAGTTGTATCCGGGGGGATACAGGGGGGGTATCGGGGAGGATACGGGCCCATCAACGCGACCGGCGGCGAGGAGGGATCCCCCCCCGCAGCCGGCCACGAGCACGCCGAGGATCAGCGCGGTCCTGATGAGAAGCCTACTTCTCCTCCGAGAACGTGAAGCCTTTCCGGCCAGCCTGCTCGCGGATCGTGCGGCGCACCGCCTCGTCGAAGGCGCTGTCCTGCGTCAGGTTCTTCACCTTGATCTCGGCGTCGATGAACTTCTGTCGCTTCACGCCCAGCTCGTTCGCCTGTTTCTGGAGCGCGTCCCGCTCCGACTGCCGCTTCGCGAGGTGGGCCCGCTTCTCCTCCAGGCTCATCGCCTGCATCTCCTTCGGCAGGTCCTCCTTCTTCACGTCCTCGAGCTTGAAGTCCTTCTGCTTGAGGGCGTCGACCAGGTCCCACGAGGCGCAGTTGTAGCCGCTCCAGCACTTCGCCAGCGCCCGCTGCGCGCCGTTCGAGGCGCCGCCGTTCCCGAACGAGTTCCCGTCCTGGGCCGACTGGTTCGCGGCGCCGGCCTCGCCCTTCTTTCCGAACGGGACGTACGTGGTGTTCACCTTCGCGTTGAGGTCCATGAGCTCCTTGTCCATGGGGGTCGCGATCGTGATCGCGCCGCCCGAGAGGTCGATCTGCGTGTAGACCCCGTCGGCCAGCTTCGCCACCTCGCGCCAGGTCCGCTCCTCCTCGGCGCTCGGCTTCCCGGCGTAGATCGCGTTCACCATGATGTCCCGCTTGATCGCCAGCGGGACGGTCTTCGGGTAGAGCACCGCCTCGCTGCCCTGCATCGCGGTCTCGTTGCCGACGACGAAGATGATCCGGAGCGCGGCCTTGTCCTTCGCCCACTCCATGCGGTCGGTCGCCTGCTGGATCGCCCAGCCGACCCATTCGTCGCCGCCCATGTCGGTCCGGAACGTGAGGAGGTCGGCGTAG
>CAZSCC010000031.1:0-12307 GCA_964604905.1 uncultured Planctomycetales bacterium | reverse complement strand
CCCCAGCGCGCGCGCTCCGCCAGGTTCCCCTGCAGGAAGGGCGTGCGGCCGAACTCGCCGCCCCAGACCACCAGCGTGTCCTCGAGCAGGCCGCGCTGCTTGAGGTCCAGGACAAGCGCCGCCGACGGCTGGTCGGTGTCCTTGCACTGGGTTTCGAGCTGGGTGGTCAGGTTGCGGTGCTGGTCCCACCCGGCGTGCATCAGCTGGACGAACCGCGTGCCGCGCTCGAGGAGCCGCCGGGCGATCAGGCAGTTGTAGGCGAACGACCCGCGGCGGTTCACGTCGGGGCCGTAGAGGTCGAGGATGTGCTTGGGCTCCTTTGAGAAATCGGTCAGGTCGGGCACTGAGGCCTGCATGCGGAAGGCCAATTCGTACTGCGCGATCCGGGTCTGGATCTCGGGGTCGCCCGACTCCTTGAACTTGAGCTCGTTGAGCGCCGCCAGGTCGTCGAGGAGGCCGCGCCGCGTCTCGCGGTCGAGGCCATCGGGGTTGGAGAGGTAGAGCACCGGGTCGCCGCTCCCGCGGAACTGGACGCCCTGGTACTTCGAGGGGAGGAACCCGGTCCCCCAGTAGTGGTCGTAGAAAATCTGCCCGCAGGAGGCCTCTTTGTCGCGCGAGGTCATGACCACGAAGGCGGGGAGATCCTTCGTGTCGCTGCCGAGGCCGTAGGCGAGCCACGCGCCCAGACTGGGGCGCCCGGGCATCTCGCCGCCGCTGAGGAAGAACGTGATCGCCGGCGAGTGGTTGATCGCCTCCGTGTGCATCGACCGGATGAACGTCGCCTCGCCCGCGACCCGGGCCGTCCAGGGAAGGAAGTCGCTGACCCACGCCCCTCCCGGCCCGTACTGTTTCATGGGCGCGATGTTGGGGAGCAGCTTCTTGTCCTTCTGCCCGGCGGTCATCGTCGTCAGGCGCTGGTTGCCGTAGACCGATGGGGGAATCTCCTCGCCCATCCTCTTTGTGAGCATGGGCTTGTAGTCGAAGAGGTCGACGTGCGTCGGCGCGCCGTTCTGGAAGAGGTAGACGACGCGCTTCGCCTTGCCGGTCCAGTGGGGGAGTCGGCCCGCGCCCGGGTCCTGCGCGAGGAGGTCCTCGTTCAGGAGCGTGGCCAGCGCCGCCGCGCCGATGCCGGTCGCCGCCTTCCCGAAGAAGTGGCGCCGGTTCATCAGGAGGCCATGTTCGCAGCAGGGGTCCATCGTCATTCCTTGGTCAGGACCTCGTCGAGGTTCAGGATCACGCTCGCCACGCCCGCGCAGGCCGCAAGCTGGGCCGCGTCGAGCGTCGCGTCGGGCTTCGACTCGCCCGCGCGGATGAGCTTCGCCGCCGCCTCGGGCGCGGCGCGGAAGCGCTCGACGAGCGCGTCGTACCGTTTCGAGAGGATGTCGAGTTCGCGCTCCGTGGGCTTCCTCGTCGCCGCCTGGCGGAAGGCGAACGCCGCGCGGTCTCGGCCGGTCGCGCCGCCTTCCTTCATCATGCGCTGTCCGAGCGCCCGCGCGGCCTCGACGTAGGTGACGTCGTTCAGCAGCGTGAGCGCGTGGAGCGGCGTGTTGGTGCGCGACTGGCGCACCGTGCAGACCTGCCGCGGGGGCGCGTCGAACATGTTGGTCGGACCCACCGTGCGGCGCCAGAAGACGTAGAGGCTCCGGCGCCAGAGCGCCTCGCCCTTGTCCTGCTGGAAGCGGATGATGCCGAACGTCATCTCCTCCCAGATCCCGGCCGGCTGGTAGGTCTTCACCGAGGGGCCGCCCAGCTTCTCGACCAGGAGCCCTCCCGCCGCGAGCGCCTGGTCGCGGATCACGGCCGACGGCAACCGGAACCGCGGGCCGCGCGCGAGAAGCCGGTTCTCCGGGTCGCGCTCGAGGAGCGCCGGAGTGACGCGCGACGACTGGCGGTACGCGGCGGAGCTCACGAGGAGACGGTGGAGCGCCTTCACGTCCCACTGGGTGCGGACGAACTCGGTGGCCAGCCAGTCGAGGAGCTCGGAGTGGCTCGGCCGCTCGCCCTGCGTGCCGAAGTCCTCGACCGTCTTGACGAGCCCGACGCCGAAGAACTGCTGCCAGACGCGGTTGACGGTGACCCGCGCGGTGAGCGGGTGGGACGGGTCGACGAGCCAGCGCGCGAGCGCGAGGCGGCTGGGGGGCGCCTCCTTCGGGAGCGGCGGGAGGCTCTCCGGCACCCCGGCCGCGACCTTCTCGCCGTGCTTGTCGTACGCGCCGCGCAGCAGCAGGAACGTGTCACGCGGCTTGGGGCGTTCCTCCATCACCATGACGAGCGTGACCGCGTCCTCGGCCGCCTTGACCGCCTTCTTCGCCTTGTCCTGCTCGTCGACGATCTTCTTCCGCCCGACGTCGAGCGTGAGGTAGTGGTCGGTGATCTCCTTCGCCTGCTTCTCGGTGCGCTGCGTCTCGGGGGACTTCAGGAGCTCGAGGATGCCCTTCGGGAGCTTGCCTGGGTTGGCCGCAGCCTCCTGCTCCCACTTCGGCTGGTCGGCGCGGTATTTCGGGTCGTGGTCCTTGAGCTTCTGGTCGACCTCGCCGAGGGCCTTCCTGAGCGCGGCGATCTTCTCCGTCTGCTCGGGGGTGGGGATCTCGACCACGGGGTTGGCGCTCGAGCGGCGGTCGACGCCGCCCGACTCCGGCAGGTTGTTGAAGTAGGCGAAGAGCCGGTAGAACTCCTTCTGCGTCACCGGGTCGTACTTGTGGTCGTGGCAGCGGGCGCAGCCGGCGGTGAGGCCCATCCAGACAGTCGCGGTCGTCTCCACGCGGTCGGCCACATAGTCGACGCGCGACTCCTCCGCGATGCGGCCGCCCTCGCCGTTGAGCATGTGGTTTCGGTTGAAGCCGGTGGCGATCTTCTGCTGAAGGGTCGGGTTTGGGAGGAGGTCGCCGGCGAGCTGCTCGACGGTGAACCGGTCGAACGGCATGTTGCGGTTGAGCGCGTCGATCACCCAGTCGCGCCACGGCCACATCGTGCGGGTCCCGTCGCCCTGGTAGCCGTTCGTGTCGCTGTAGCGCGCCGCCGAGAGCCACGGCCAGGCCATGTGTTCGCCGTATCGGGGCGAGGCCAGGAGGCGGTCGACCTGCTTTTCGTAGGCGTCGGTCGCGGGATCGGCGAGGAAGGCATCGACTTCCTGCGGAGTGGGGGGCAGGCCGGTCAGGTCGAGCGACGCGCGGCGCAGGAGGGTGACCTTGTCGGCCTCGGGAGAGGGAGCGAGCTTCTCCTTCTCGAGGCGGGCGAGGATGAAGGCATCGATCGGCGTGCGGACCCAGGCGGCATTCTTCACCGTGGGGAGGTCGGGCCGCTTCGGCGCGGCGAACGCCCAGTGGCCCTTCCACTCGGCGCCCTCGGCGATCCACCGGGTGAGGAGGGCGATCTGGCCGGGGGCGAGCTTCCGGTTGGACTTGGGAGGCGGCATGACCTCGTCGCGGTCCTTCGAGGTGATGCGGCGGACGACCTCGCTCTCGCCGGGCTTCCCGGGGACGACGGGGAAGATCTCGCCCAGTTTTCCGAACGCGCCCTCCCGCGTGTCGAGCCGGAGGTCGCCTTTGCGCTGCTTGGCGTCAGGCCCGTGGCAGTGGGAGCAGTTCTCCGAGAGGATGGGACGGATCTCGCGGTCGAAGTCGACGGGCGCGGGCTTCTCCTGGGCGCCTTGCAGGGGGCCGGGGAAGAGTAGGACCAGGAGTAGGGTTCGCATGCTTCCTAATACATTACCCCCGTCGAAACGCTACGGTATCGCTTTCCCAGGCGTAATAGCAGCGATGAATCGCGCGATCGCCGTCCTCCTCCTCCTGGCAGGCTGTGCCACCGCTCCGCTCCCGGGCGGCGAGCTCAGGGTAGGTGCCGCGATGGTCGACCTCACGCCCCCGGTCGGCTGGCGCAAGGCGGGCGGCTACGACGAGGTGATCTCCAAGGGCGTCCACGATCCGCTCTACGCGAAGGCGATCGTCTTCGAGCAGGGGGGCGAGCGGGGCGCGATCGTGGTCGCCGACCTCTGCAGCGTGGGCCGCGAGGGAAGCGATCGCGCGCGCCGCGTCGCGAGCGAGCGGACCGGCATCCCCGTCGCGAACATCGTGATCAGCGCCACTCACACCCACGGTGCGCCGGAGTACTACGGCGTGCTCTGGGAGATCTGGCGGGACATGGCGATCGAGAAGCACGGCCGCGACATCCACCACACGATGGACTACGCGCAGTGCGTCGTCGACGGCTGCGCGGAGGCGGTCGCGCGGGCGTGGGAGGCGCGGAGGCCCGCCACGGTCGACCACGCCGTCCCGGCGCTCTCCGGAATGGCCTTCAACCGCCGCCACCTCATGAAGGACGGCGTGACGATGATGAACCCCGGGAAGCGGAACCGGAACATCGTCCGCGCGGCGGGGCCGACCGACGATGACTTCCCGATCGTCCTCTTCCGGGACCCGGCCGGGACGCCGCGCTCGTCCCTCTCGGTCTTCGCCATGCACGTCGCGGTCTTCGGCGGGACCTCCTTCGGCGCCGACTTCCCCGGCCACTTACAGGCGAACCTGCGCGCGGCGCTGGGAGAGGAGTTCATCTCGGTTTTCGGGGAGGGCGCGGCGGGGGATACGAACCACGTGAACGTCTTCTCGGACAAGCCGCAGCCTTCGGACAGCGAACCCGCGCGGATCGGCGGGGCGATGGCGGAGGCCTTCCTGAAGGCGGTCCCCACGATGAAGCGCTCGACTGCGTCGCTCGCGGTCCGCTCGGCGCGCGTGCGGGTGCCGCTCCAGGAGGTGACGGACGAGCAGGTGGCGCGGGCGAGGGAGGTGTTGTCGCTCAAGTGGGTGCCGAACCCGGGCTTCCTCGTCTCGGTGGAGGCCTACCGCATCCTCTGGAACCGGAAGTTGCGCGAGCGTGACGGCGCCGCGGCGGACGAGGAGATCCAGGCCTTCCGCCTGTCCGACGACGCGGCGATCGTGACCCTGCCGCACGAGGTCTTCGTGGAGCTCGGGATGGCGATCCGGAAGCGCTCGCCGTTCCGGACGACGCTGGTCGTCTCGCTCGCCAACGACGTGGACTTCTACGTCCCCACGCGGAAGGCCTTCGCGGAGGGGAGCTACGAGGTGACGACGTCGCCCTACCAGCCCGGTGGCGGCGAGCTCCTGGTCGAGGGAGCGGTCAAGCTCCTGGAGTCGCTTCGGCCCCCCGGGCGTTAGATATCCGGAGGGTCGAGCCATGAAAGCCATTCTTGCGGTGTTTGCGCTTGCGTCCGTCGCAACGGCCGACGACTGGCCCTCGTGGCGGGGCCCGACGGGCCAGGGGCAGTGCGCGGAGAAGGAGCTCCCCCTCACCTGGAGTCCCACCGAGAACGTCCGCTGGAAGATCGCGCTCCCCGACATCGGCAGCTCGACGCCCGCCGTCTGGGGCGACCGCGTCTTCGTGACGCAGGCGACGGAGAAGACCGTCTGGCCTCCCAAAGGGAGCAACGGCGGCATCGCCCTCGCGCGCAAGCGCTCGCTCCTCTGCTTCGCGCGCGCCGACGGGAAGCTCCTCTGGCAGAAGGACGTGATCCACGAGGCCGAGGAGGCCACGCACCAGACCAATCCGTTCTGCTCGGCGTCGCCGGCGCTGGACGGCGAGCGGGTCGTCGTGAGCCACGGCTCGGCGGGCCTCCACTGCTATGACCACGGCGGGAAGGAGCTGTGGAAGGTCGACCTCGGAAAGATGGAGCACAAGTGGGGGAATGCCTCGTCGCCGCTGCTCTACGAAGACCTCGTGATCCTCTGGTGCGGGCCGGGCGTGAACCAGCGCCTCCTCGCGGTGGACAAGAAGGCCGGCGCGAAGAAGTGGGAGACCCCGGAGCCGGGAGGGATCGGGGGTCTAGGGGCTGGAGAGAAGTGGATCGGCTCTTGGAGCACGCCGATCATCGCGAAGGTCGGCGGGAAGGACCAGCTCGTCCTGGGCGTCCCGAAGCTGCTCAAGGGCTTCGACCCGAAGACCGGCAAGGAACTCTGGAGCTGCGCCGGGCTGGGCGACCTGGTCTACGCCTCGCCGCTCGTTGCCGACGGGATGGCGGTGGCCACCTCGGGCTACGGCGGCCCCGCGCTCGCGGTGAAGCTGGGCGGCAGCGGGGACATCACGGCGGCGCGCCTCTGGCACCACATGAAGGGGAATCCTCAACGGGTCGGCAGCGGCGTCCTCGTGGGGCCGCACTTCTATACCGTCGAAGAGCCCGGCACGCCCCGCTGCTTCGACATCAAGACCGGCGAGGACCTGTGGGCCAAGCAGGTGGAGAAGCGCCCGGCCGGCGGTGCGTGGGGCTCGACGGTCCACGCGGGCGGTCGGCTCTACATCACCGACCGCAACGGGACGACGCTGGTCCTGAAGGCGGATCCGACCTACGAAGTGCTGGCGTCGAACAAGCTGGGCGAGCACACGGACGCGTCGATCGCGGTCTCGAACGGCGAGCTCTTCATCCGCACCTACAAGAGCCTCTGGTGCATCGGGGCGAAGAAGTAGGAGAGGCGGCTACGGGAGCGGCTGGATGCCGTCCTTGATCTTGTCCCACGCCGCGGCGGTCGAAGGCGCGAGGACCAGAACCTCGATCAGCCCGAGCATCTTGAGGATCGTCATCACCTGGGGCTGCGGGCCGACGAGGATCATCTCGCCGCCGGCCTTCCGCTGCATGACGCGCGCGTTGACGAGGAAATTGAGCCCGACGCTCGCGATATAGATCATCTTGGTGAGGTCGAGCACGATCCAGAGCGTGCCCGCCGTCGACAGATCGGTGATCGTCTTCCGGAAGCGGTCAAACGTGTGGGCGTCGAGCGAGCCATCGAGCGCGACCTGCGCGGCCCGCTCCGGCCGCGGCTCGACGAGGACTTTCAAGTCGCCTTTCATCATGGCCTGCCCCGGGGAAGTCTACCCCGGGATCAGACCTTAAGCCCGTAGAACCGGATCGCGGTGCCGCCGAAGATCTGCTCCCGTTCGGCGGCGCTGATCGGGCCGAGCGCCTCCCGCAGCGCGTCGATCATGCGCTCATAAGGCGCCGCCAGCTCGCAGACCGGCCAGTCGCTCCCGAACATCAGGCGGTCGGAGCCGAACCTCTCGAGCGCGAGCTGCACGTAGGGCTTGAGGTCTGCCGGGGTCCACCCCTTCCAGTCCGCCTCGGTCACCATCCCCGACAGCTTGCAGAAGACGTTCGGGAACGTTGATGCGGCGACGAACGCGTCCTTCCAGCCCCCCATCGAGTGATCCTTGATCCGCGGCTTGGCGAGATGGTCGATCACCAGCTTGAGCCCGGGGAACTGCGCGGCCAGCGTCGCGGCGTGCTTGAGATGCTTCACGAAAAAGAGGAGATCGTAGGGGACGCCGTGCTTCTCCAGGACCTTGAGGCCGGCGAGCGCCGCGGGGCGGGCGATGAAGTCGTCGTCCGGCTCGTCCTGCACGATGTGGCGGACGCCGACGAACTTGGGATGGGCCTTGAACTCGAGGAGCTGTTCCTCGCACCGGGGGCTGGCCAGGTCCACCCACCCGACCACCCCCGCGATCCAGTCGTGCTCGCGGGCGAGCCCGAGCGCCCAGCGGTTTTCTTCCACGTCGTGCTGGGTCTGGACGAAGACGCTCTTCTGCACGCCCGCTTTCTGCAAGAGCGGCGCGAGGTCCGCGGGGAGGAAGCTCGCCGAGATCGGCCGGTGCTCCGGGCGGTCGAGCCAAGCGTCCTTGAATCTACCGCGCTGCCAGAAGTGCTGGTGCGCGTCGATCGTCGGGGTCGTCATTGTTCTCCGGTCGCCCCTCGAGGTAGAACCAGTCCTTGATCGGCGCCAGGATCGCCTGGATTTCCTTGAGGAGCGGCTCGTCGACCGGCTCCTCGACCCACTTCGCCCACTGCGCGACCCGCTCGGAGCTCGCCGACCCGGCGATGCAGGTCGCGATGTCGGGGTTCCGGATCGAGAACTGGAGAGCGAGCTTGGCGATGTCGCTCCCCCGCTTCGCCGCGTGGTCCGCCGCCTTCTGCGCGACCTCGCGCACCTCGGGCGTCGCCTTGTGCCAGGAGGGGAGCGGCGCGTTCGAGAGGAGCCGAGCGCTGAACGGCGCCGCGTTCATCACGCCCGTCCCCTTTGCCTTCGCGAGCGGGATCAGGCCCTCGAGCATCGTGTTCTGCAGCGTGTAGTGGTTGTACGAGAGCAGCACGTCGATCGGCGCCCGATCGAGGACGTAGCGGAACATCTTCATGGGATAGCCCGAGACGCCCACGAACCGGACCTTCCCCTGCTGCTGGACTCTCCTCAGGGCCGGGAGCGTCTCCTCCACGATCTGGCTCATCTCGACGAACTCGAGGTCGTGGCAGAGGCAGAGATCGAGGTGGTCGACGCGCAGGCGCTTGAGCGAGACGTCGACGCTCTCGACCACCCGCTTGGCTGAGAAGTCGAAGTGGGAGGCGTCGTAGCGGCCGAGCTTGGAGCCGATGAGGTAGCGGTCGCGCGGCACGTCCTGGAGCGCGACGCCGAGGAGGACCTCCGACATCCCGCGCCCGTAGAAGGGCGAGGTGTCGATGAAGGTCATTCCGGAGTCGATCGCCGTCCGGACCGCGCGCATCGCCTCCTGGATGTCGATGGACCGGAACTCGGCGCCGAGCGAGGAGGCGCCGAAGGAGAGGATCGGGAGCTGGAGCCCGGTCTTCCCGAGAGGGCGGGTCTTCATGACATCCTCACGCCGATCGTCAGGAGGAGATTGGCGAACCGCTGCGGGTCGGCGGTCTGGATCGTGAGCACGTGGTCGGGCGTCGCGACCGCCTTGTAGAACTCCCACTTCTCGATCGGCTGGAGCTTGACTGCCAGCTTCGCCTTCTTGAACGCCGCGCGGTACTCGGCCCAGACGGGCGGGTCGGCCTTCAGCGCATAGGGGCCCGTCTTCTCGTACGTCATCGTGTGGGCGGCCTCGATCGGGATGGCGGTCAGGAGCGCCTCCAGCACCTGCGTGCAGGTGACGATGCCGGGGGCGAGGTTGAGCGAGACGAGCTCGGCGTTCGGGCCCATCGTCGAGGAGGCCGGGTAGTTCCCGTCGCCGATCAGGATCTTCCCGTGATGGCCCGCGCGGCCGAGGACCTCGAGGATCTTCGGGTGGATCAGTCCGTGGTTCAGCATGTGAAGTATCTCCGGATGCCTTCCATGGCGAGCCGGGCCGCCCCGTCGGGATCGGGCCAGGGGAGCGCCTCGGCGGAAAGATAGCCCTTGTACCCGATGGATTTGAGCGTCACGGCGACGGTGACGAAGTCCGTGTGGCCGTGCCCCGCGGGGCGGCGGTTGGAATCGGCCAGCTGAACGTGGGTGATGAGCGGCCCGCCCGCGCGGAGCGCACCGGCGATGTCCTGCTCCTCGATGTTCATGTGAAAGAGGTCGGCCAGGATCGTGACGTTCCGGGTCGAAAGCGACCGCACGATCGCGACCGCGTCCTCGATCGTGTTGACCACGTTCCCCTCGTAGCGGTTGAGCGGCTCGAGGAGGAAGGTGACGCCGTGCCTTTTCGCGTGCTCGCCGAACTCCTCGAGCGCGCCGCGGAGGTGGTTGATCGCGGTGGGCTTGTCCACCTCGCCGCCCCAGCGGCCCTGCATGGAGCCCAGGATCGCGGGCGCGCCGAAGCGGCCGGCGAGATCGATCACGCCCTTCGTGAACTCGCGCGCCTCGCGGCGGACGCCGGCGTCAGGGCTGGTGAGCGTGAGCTTCTTCAGGACCCACCCCGCGCCGGTCCCCATGGCGGCGAGCTTGAGGCCGCTCTCCTTGAGGGAGCTCTCGACGAGAGCGGCGTCCAGGTCCGGTCCGGGGGGGAAGATCTCGATCGCATCATATCCCAGCGCCTTCGCCTTCCGGCACGACTCGGGCAGCGGGTCCCAGAGGATGAAGGGCCCGCCCTTCGCCTGGGGGACGAGGCTGACGGTCAACGAAGTGGGATTCATCGAATGCTCGCATAGAAAGATTGACCACAGAGGCACGGAGACACAGAGCAGACGTCCTTCTGGAAGAAAGAAGATCTTCTCTGTGTCTCCGTGCCTCTGTGGCCAATCATTCTGAGACCTCCACCATGAGCTTGATCATGCCGCTCTCGGGCTTCGTGGCGGCGGGGAAGTCGCCGATGTATTGATCGAAGGTCGTCCGGTGCGTGATCCACGGCTTGATGTTGATCTTGCCCTCCTGCATGAGGCGGATGATCGCGTCGAAGTCGGGCGGAAGCGAGTTGCGCGAGGCGAAGATCGTGATCTCCCGCCGGTGGAAGAGCGGATCGGGGAAGCTGACGTTGTCGCTCGTGATCCCGACGAAGACGAGCCGCCCCGTGGGCGCGACGAAGTGGATCGCCTGGCTCATCGAGCCCGCGTGGCCCGTCGCGTCGATCACCACCGGGAAGGCGCCGTCCAGCTTCTGCTTCTCCGTGCCGTCGGCGACGACGGTCGCGTCGACGCCCATCTCCTGCTTCGCGAACTCGAGGCGGCGGGGGTTGACGTCGAGCACGGTGAGCCGCGCGCCGCGGACCTTGGCGAACTGCATGGCGGCGAGTCCGATCGGGCCCGCGCCGACCACCAGGATCTCCTCGCCCTTCTGCGGGGCGCCGCGCTCGACTGCGTGGTAGCCGATCCCGAGCGTCTCGACGAGCGGGAGCGCGTCGGGGGGGAGCCCGCGGGCGGGGTGGAGCTTCCGGGCGGGGAGGACGAACCGCGGGCGGAGGCCGCCGTCGGCCATGACGCCCAGGACCTTCAGGCTCTCGCAGCAGTTGCCCCGGCCCGCGCGGCAGGCGCGGCAGGCCTCGCAGTTGAGATAGGGCTCGACCGCGCAGCGCTCGCCGGGTTTGACGCCCGCGACGCCGGCGCCGATCTCGAGCACCTCGACGCCGAGCTCGTGGCCCGGGATTCGCGGGTAGCTGTAGAAGGGCATCTTGCCCAGGAATCCCGAGACGTCGGTGCCGCAGATCCCGACGGTGAGGACGCGGACCAGCGCCTCGCCGGAGCCGGGCTTCTTCGGCTCCTCGATCTCGACCTTCTGATAATCGCCGGGCTTCTCGAGCCGGATCGCCTTCATCGGCGGGCCCCCGCGGCGGCGCGCGTCTTCGCCTTCCTGACGACGAGCCCCTTCACGTGGCGGCCCAGGTGCTTCTCGAGGCACGTGAAGTAGGTCTCCTCCTCGCGAGCGAGGAGCTCGAAGATGCGGTTCCGGAAGCGGAAGGTGCCGCCGTCCTGGAGCGTGAGGACCGAGCCGTAGGTCACGTGGAGCACCTGGCGGCCGGCGTTCTCGTCGAGATAGACCCGCTCGAGGCCGGCGTCGTCGAGCTCCGCCGGCGGGGGGGCGTCCTCGGGGCGGCCCGAGATGAAGTAGCTCGCGCTGTCCTGGGCGAAGCGGCCGCGCGAGTAGTCGACGACTTCCCGGAAGAGGGCGGCGTCCTTGCGGGCGACGGCGCGGAGCGCCTCGAGCCAACTCGTGCCGGCGGTCTTGAGGTGGAAGCGCCCCTTCGTGGCGCGCGCGACGGCGGGATAGATCGAGAACTTGTCGCTCCCCGAGTGGACGGAGATCTTGTAGCCGCCGAGGGCCTTCGCGATCGCGGCGTGCTCCTCGGCGGACTTCGCGAAGGCTCTGAGGTCGCCCTTGTAGTCGATGCCCTTCTCGAAGTCGCCCAGGAAGCGCGGGGCGAGGCTGTCGAGGTCGGCGCCGCGGGCCTTGAGCTCGCGGATGATGAAGCGGTGTTCGGCGGGGGAGGTCGGGGTGCTCGTCTCGTCGCCGGAGACCTCGATCTCGCAGTCGCGCCCGCGGGTGGCCTGGCGGGCGGCCTTCTCGAGCGCCACCCAGTGCTGGATCGCGCGGCCGTACTTGACCGCGGCCTCGCGGAACGCGCGGCCGCCTCCTTTGAAGATCTTCCCTTCATAGGCCCTTTCCCAGCCCTTCGCCCCGGGGACCTCGGCGACGATCTTCGCGTAGCCCGCCGCGAGTTCCGGGTCGGACATCTGGCCGGCCTTGTCCTCGACGAAGTCGGCGGCGTCGAGGGTGAACATGACGAAGCCGGCGGCGGCGGTCCGGCGGATCTCCTCGGGGGTCTTCAGGTGGTCGGCGTCGGCGCCCCAGCCGGAGAGCCAACCCGCCTGGAGGACGCCGAAGACGGCGGCGTCCATGACCTCGTCGGGGCTGCGCTGCGTCCGCGTCATCTCGCGAGTGGACTGCTGGGCGAGGACGGGGAAGAAGCCGCTCTTCCCGAGCGAGGCCAGGTGGCCGGGCGTGGCGAGCCCCGTGCGGTCGCCGAAGCCGAACGACGGCGTGTTTCCGGCCGCGCGGGGCGCGAGGTGGGGCAGCGCCTGCCGGAGCGCAAGCAGGGT
>CAZSCC010000030.1:0-2913 GCA_964604905.1 uncultured Planctomycetales bacterium | reverse complement strand
CATCGCGGACGAGCGCGAGCGGACCGCCCGCCTTCTCGAGCGGGACGCCCGGGATGACCGAGTGGGGCGGGGAGAGCGTCGCCTTCCCCGATCCCAGCGAGAAGACCGCCATCGCCTCCTCGCCGAGACGCGAACGGTAGTCGCCCGTACCGGTCTTGAGATCGAGAAGATCGTACAGCTGGTAGCGGGAGAGCGGGAGGTCCTTGCGCTGGGCGCGGAAGAAGGCGGAGAAGACGGCCCACTCCCCGCCGGCGTCGTCGGTCAGGAATCCAAAGTGGTACCACCACTCGACCTCCACGCCGCCGTGAACCCCTTCCTCGGCGTGGGGATCGAAGGCGAATCCGGGAGGGGCGGTCGCGCAGCCCGAGAGGAGGAGCGCGGCGAGGAGCAGGCGGGGTCGCATCGGATCTATTTTAGCGCGTCCAGCTCCTTTTTGGCCTGCGTTGCGACCGGGACGCCCTTGTAGTCGTCGACGATCTTCTTGAGCGCCTTCTTCTTTTCCTCGACGTTTTCGAGCGCGAGCGCGTCCGCGAGCGCCTTCTCACCCGCCTCGTCGGCCTTCTTCAGGCCGTCCTGCGACATCACGCGGAACTGGGGGCCCTTGATCCTTCCGATCTTGGTCCAGTTCTCGACCGCCTTCTTGAGGTCGCCCTTCTCGAAGGCGGCCTCGGCGTCGGCGTTGAGCTGCTTGACGACCGACCAGGTCTGGAGCGGGATCTTCTCGCCGCTCACCTTCGTGAGGGCCTCGTTCATCTTCTTCATGAGCTCGCTCGAGCCCAGTCCGCCCACGACGCGGGATATCTCCTTCCCGGTCGGGTCGGCGAAGATCGTGGTCGGCGTCATGAAGGTGCCGCTGACGAACTTGCCCAGCGACTCCCAGCCCTTGGTGTGGGTCTCGCAGGGGATGCAGTAGTAGTCGTTGCAGAGCTTCACCTTCTCCTTGCCGATCACGACTTCGCGGCTCCCGTGCGCGGTGTCCGAGTGCGCGACGAGGTTGACGAAGCTCTTCGAGAGCTCGATCACCCGGGCGTCCGTGAACGATGTCTCCGACATCGTCTTGCAGGACGGTCAGTTGTCCTTGTGGACGGTGAAGAGGATCGGGACGTTGCGGGCGGTCGCCTCCTTGACGGCGGCGTCCCAGTCGCCCTTCCAGTCGATGCCCTGCCCGGGCATCATGTCCTTCTTGCGGCCCTGGGCCAGGGCGGCCGACGCGGCCGTCAGCAGCACGGCGCAGGTGAGGATGGCTCGTTTCATGGCTCGCTTCCCTCGGTCAGGATGGGACACCGAATCGGGGTCTCTTTTTCACTATTTCGCCCTCGCGGCCTCGATCGACTCGCGGACTTTCTCGGCGAGGGGGATCAGCGTCCCCTTCGCGTCCACGGCCTGGATCGGCTTGGCCCCGTTGAAGCCCGTGACCTCCACCCGGCCCTCGTAGGCGGCGGCGGGCGTCCCGGGGTCCTTGAAGGTGACGCTCGCCTTGAGGGTGAGCGACTTCACGCGGAGCTCCTTGTCCTTCTCCACGTGGACCGTCAGAGAGGACTTCAGGGGATCGACCTCCGGGTTGTTGATGATCTTGACCAGATCGGCCCCGGGGATCTCCAGGTCGATCTCGCCCTTGGCGTCGAACTTCGCCCGGGAGGCGTGCTGGGAGAGCACGGCCATGACCTCGTCGGGGTTCTGGATCCCCCGGCCGGCGCCGCCCTTGGTCGTCTCATCGGCCGATAGCCACTTATTATCCTCATAGACCCAGACGTCGCGCCCCGCGCGGATGACGTTCATCTCCTCGCGGCCCGAGCCGGTGTAATGGAGCGAGAGGAGGCCGGGCGCCATCCAGAGGCACGTCCCCTGGCGTTCGAAGGCGTCGCTGCCGGGCGATTTCACCCGGCTCTTGAAGGCGGTCTCGTAGTTCTTCTGCGAGCGGGTGTTGTAGACGGCGTGCTCGATCACCGAGGAGGCGTCCTTGGGGTCGAGGGGCTTCTCGGGCCTGGCGACCTGCAGCGCCGCCCAGAGGATCAAGGACGTCATGACTCCAGGCAAGTCCAGGTGTATTCTTTCACCACAAAGTCACAAAGAACACCCAGGAAATCCTCTGTCCGGAGGAGAGAACAAGTCTTCTTTGTGGGCTTCGTGCCTGGGGTGAAACTCAGGTTCACGTTTCAAGCGGGACATCCTCAGCGTACCTTCAACGAGAGCAGCCGCTTGCTCTCCTCGAGCAGGAACTTGGCGTCCATGAAGGGCTCGTAGGAGATGTCCTGCCAGCGGATGCGGCCGTGGGCGCGATCCTTCGCGTCGATCAGGAACGTCCCGTGGAGCGGGGCCTCCTCGAAGTCGTCCCAGCAGCGGAACTGCTTGAAGACCTTCTTTGTCGGGTCGGCCAGCATGATGAACGGGAAATTCTTCTTGGGGTCGCTCTCGCACGCCTTCCGGATCTCGTCGCCCGTCTCGGTCGAAACAGTCACGATCGTGATGTTCGCCTTCTGGAACTCCTCGTGGAGCGCCGTGAACTTGCCCATCTGCTCCACGCAGTGCTGGCACTTCGAGCCCAGGTAGAAGAGGACGAGGACCGGGTTGTCCGCCGCCACTTCCAGATTGAAGGGGGCGCCGTTCATGTCGGGGAGGGTAAAGAGCGTCGCCGCCGACGGCTTCCAGCGGAGCTCCCCGAGGGACGTCTGGTCGGCCCACGGCTTCGAGGCGGGCTTCTCGACGCCCAGCGCGGCCAGGCGTTTGAAGATCGGGAGCCCCTCGTCGGCGTGGACCGCCAGTTCCTTCAACTTCCGGATCGGCTCCGCGGCGAGGTCCTTCTTCTCGAGGGTCAGCAGGACCTCCACGTAGGCGGCCAGGGGGAGAAGCTGCCCGTCGGCGCCGTCGGCGGCCGACTTGGCGGTCTTCTCGGCCTTCTCCTTCTCTCCCGCC
>CAZSCC010000029.1:0-2677 GCA_964604905.1 uncultured Planctomycetales bacterium | reverse complement strand
CCCACTCCCCTCGCTCACGCGAGGGGAGACTTCGTGGCCGCGGCGGCTCCGGTCCAGTCCGTGCTGTTTCAACCCACTCCCCTCGCTCACGCGAGGGGAGACCTCGGCCCTTCCGCCGACGGAACGCTGATCGTTGCGGTTTCAACCCACTCCCCTCGCTCACGCGAGGGGAGACTGCATGTAGATCGGCTTGCCGTGCCGCGTCTTGAGGTTTCAACCCACTCCCCTCGCTCACGCGAGGGGAGACTGGAGGTCAACCGCGTTGCCACAGACGGGTGCGCGTTTCAACCCACTCCCCTCGCTCACGCGAGGGGAGACGAGGAGCTTCATGCGGACCTGCGAGAGCTCTCCGTGTTTCAACCCACTCCCCTCGCTCACGCGAGGGGAGACTCCCGGAGCCGAAAGCCCCGGAACGACAGGATGTTAGCTCCCGACAACCGCGAACATCGTCCAATGGAAGCAACGCGACACGCCACGTCCGCGTCCGACACATCAGAATGTCCTTCACTTGCTACCGGATGGCGCTGCCCGCGAACGGGCCCCCGATTGCCGCCCACGCAGGGTCCGCGGCTCATACCAACAGTAGGTTGCGCGGGTCTTCCGTTCCCTTGATCCCGTGGTGTTCGATGCGGTGGGCCGCCTCCTCGCCCAAGTGGTAGAAACGAAGGCTGTCCTTTTTCGGGTCGTGCAAGGCCAGCAGCCGGGAGCGCAGCCGCACCCACTGCTCGTCGCTGACAACGCACTCGAACACTGAAAACTGGACTCGTTGCCCGAAGTCCAGACATGCCCGACCGACCTTTCTCAAGCGCGCCTTGCCCTCCTTCGTCGTCGTATCCACGTCGTAGCTCACAACGATGACCTCTGCCACGCTTCACGCCATCAGGTAAGGTGCGTATTCAGGGGCATCGCCCCGGAGGACCCGCGCCAGCACACGCGCCTGGATATGCGGGATCACGCCGAGGGCTACCTTCTCTTCGGTCAACGGGTGCTGGATCACTTCCTTGCGTCTTTCCTGCCAGTGTACGAGCACAGTGCGCCGCGCTTGGTCCTTCAGCCGGACTGCTCCCGAACCGTCGCGCTCGAAGTCCGAATCCCCCACCTGCTCCCGGTTCAACAGCGCCAGCACCGCGCGGTCTGCGAAGGGCGCGCGGAATTCTTCCATCAAGTCCAGGCCAAGGGATGGGCGACCCGGACGATCCTGGTGAAGAAAGCCGACTGCTGGGTCGAGCCCCGCGGCCAGGAGAGCTGAGCAGGCATCGTTCAGGAGCACAGCATACAAGAAGGAAAGAAGCGCGTTCACCGGATCCTTTGGCGGACGCCGCTGTCGCTTTTCGAAGCCGAGCCCTGGGCGATCGTGCCTGAGCATCCCCGGCAGTGCTGCGAAGTAGACGGCGGCGCCCTGACCCTCGCAGCCACGCAACGCGTCGAGATCGGCCGCACGCCGGGCCCCGCTCAGGGCTCGAGCGATGCCTTCCGCCGCCTCCCGCAGGCGCACAGCCTGCTCTTCCTGGGCGTCCCGCGCCGACCGCAGGAGCATCTGCCGTTGATTTGCCAGCTTTCCGAGGACAACGCCACGCGCGATCCTCAACGACGCCTCTTCCGAACCGGCGGCCTGGAACTGCGCCTTCCTAACTAGCGAGCCTCCCTGCCATCGCCCCTCGACGCGGCCGAGGAACCTCCCTCCCTCGCTCAGGAACGAAATCTGAATGCCGCGATCGGCCAACGCGGCCATCGCCCCGACACTCATGAACGTGGCGCCAAAGAGAACGACGCTCCCAACGTGGTGGAGCGGCACGCGAAGGCGTTCCTCGTTTTCCACCCGCACGACGAGATTCTCGTGGTCCTTGCCGAGCGAGGCGCCCGGCAACGTCACAAAGAGCGTGTTGAGCGGCTCAGCGAGAATCAAGCTCGGACCACGCCGCCTGGAGGTATCTCTGGATCCTGCGGTCGGCCTGGAACACGGCCGGCAAGCACAGCTCCTTCAGCGAACAGGAAGGGCAACGGGCGTCGAGCCGAGGCGCCGGGACGTGTTGACGCTGTACCAGGTCGTGAAACCGCGCCGCGGCTCGCTCCGTCTCGCCTCTCAACTCGGGGGTGATCGCGACGGTCAGGCGGCGGCGGGAGTTGATGTAGTACAGCTCGGCTTCCGTGATGGAGACGGACCGCATTTCCTCCAGGGCCATCGCTTGTGCGCAGAGCTGGATGCAGTCCGCGCGCAAGCTCTTTCTCTTCGCCCGCTTCGACTCCACGGGCCGAACGATCTCCACGCTACCCTCCCCCCAGGTCTCGACACGGTCGGCCCGGCCTACGAGTCGGAGCCGCTCGGATCGAATCCACACATCCGTCTCGACACGAACTCCATCCCGGACGCGAGCACCCGGGTCGGAGACCGAATCGTGCAGGATGCGCCCCTCGCTGGTGAACGCGTTTTCGGCGAAGACACCCTCAACATGTATGAGCGCGCACTGACGCTCGCAGAACGCGAGGTGCTGGACCCCCGATAGGGGGAGGAAATCGTCGTCGAGCATGCCGCCAGCTCAGGCCATGGAGTGTAGCTTCACCCCGGCCGGGAGGGCGTCCGCACTCACCTTGACCTCGAAGTCCGAGAAGGACCGGGCCGGCTTCGCAGGATCCTTCTGCGTGACTGAGACCCGTTCGAACAGGCGGTGCGCCGGAG
>CAZSCC010000028.1:0-8899 GCA_964604905.1 uncultured Planctomycetales bacterium | reverse complement strand
GCCTTGAGCGTCTCGGGGGCGAACTCCTCGTCGAGCGTCGCCTCGACGTCCCGGTACTCCAGGTGCCATCCCCCCTTCACGGCGATCTCGAAGTCGACGCGGTAGGCGTAGGTCCACTGGTCCTTCACCCGCTCCAGCTTCTCGTGGACGTATCCCTTGTTCTTCCCGTCCTGCACGACCTGGTACCACGATTCCACGCCGTCGAGGATCGTGGCGCGGTCTTCCTGGGCGAGGGCAAAGAGGAGGGCGGCGGCGAGGAAGGTCATGGATACTCCATTCAAGTTCTTCTTAATACAGTACCCCCTCGGTTGCTCCGGCGTAACAGCATTCGGAGGTGAAGGCATGCCGGTTCTCGCCCGCGCGGCGCTGGTCCTGGTCCTTGCGCTCTTCCCGGCCCGCCGGGAGCCCTTCCGGATCGAGATCGTCGTCGTCGACGAGGCCACATCGAAGCCCATTCCCTGCCGCTTCCACGTCCGCGATGCGACCGGCAAGCCGCTGAAACCTGCCGGCCATCCCTTCTGGCGCGACCACTTCGTCTGCGCGGGGACGGCGATTCTCGAGCTGCCCGAGGGGTCGTACACGGTCGAGGTCGAGCGGGGACCGGAGTGGTCGAGGGCGACGGCGACGATCGCGGCGAAGGACGGCGGGACGGAGAAGCGGCAGCTGGGGCTCAAGCGGATCGCCGACCTCAAGCTCGAAGGCTGGTGGAGCGGCGATCTCCACATCCACCGCGCGCTCGAGGAAGCGGAGCTCCACGCGGGAGCGGAGGACCTCCAGGTCGCGCCCATCATCACCTGGTGGAACCGGACGAACCTCTGGGCCTCGAAGCCCGCACCCGACGGGCTCCTCCGGAAGACCGCCGACGGGCGTTTCATCCACTCCATGGCGGGGGAGGACGAGCGCGAGGGCGGCGCGCTGCTCTACCACAATCTGTCGAAGCCCGTGGCGATCACCGCGGCGACGCGCGAGCACCCGTCGCCGATGACGTTTCTCGAGGAGGCGCGGAAGAGCCCGGGCGCGCACGTGGACATCGAAAAGCCGTTCTGGTGGGACGTTCCCGTCTGGGCCGCGAGCGGGAAGGTCGACACGCTCGGCCTGGCGAACAATCACATGTGCCGGAGCCAGATGTTCGAGACCGAGGCGTGGGGCCGGCCGCGCGACGCGACGCGCCTCCCGCCGCCTCGCGGGAACGGCCTCTGGACGCAGGAGATCTACTATCACCTCCTGAACAGCGGACTGCGGATCCCTCCGTCGGCTGGGAGCGCCTCCGGGGTGCTGCCCAATCCCGTCGGCTACAACCGCGTGTACGTCCACGTCGGCCCGGACCTGGGCTGGGAGAACTGGTGGGAGGGTCTGCGCGCGGGACGGTCGTTCGTCACGAACGGTCCGCTGCTCCGCGTCGAGGCGGCGGGGCAACTCCCGGGGACGGTCTTCAGCGGGGCCCGGGAGATCGAGCTGAAGGCGACGCTGACGTCGAACGACCGGATCGCGGCGATCGAGGTGGTCCGCGACGGGAAGGTCGAGCGCTCGGTGTCGCCGGAGGAGCTCGCGAAAACGGGGTCGCTGGGAACGCTGAAGCTCGAGCGGAGCGGCTGGTTCCTGGTGCGCGCGATCGCCGATGTGCCGAAGACCTTCCGGTTCGCCTCGACGGCGCCGTTCTACGTCGAGGTCGGCGACGAGAAGCGCCGCGTCAGCCGGAGCTCCGCGAAGTTCTTTCTCGATTGGGTGGACGAGCGCCGCGGCCGGATCAAGGAGACGGACGAGGCCAAGCGTGCCGAGGTGCTCCGCTTCCAGGACGAGGCGCGTGCCTTCTGGGCGGCGCGGGTCGAGAAGGCGAATGCGGACTAGGGAGCGTCACGCCGGCGAGGGGGGCGGGGGCTTCAGGCGGATGCGGGTGGAGGAGCTGGAGCCCGCCTGCTTCCCGGCGAGGTGCTCCTCGGCGGTCGTGATCGCCGTGGCCATGTCGGGACGGATGCGGAGGTGGAGGAAGCGCGTCTTCACTTGGCCGCTCCTGAGGAGGCGCCGGGGCTGGCGCTGCACGCCCACGATGATGGTCATGCACTTATAGTGCTCGAGGCGTTCGAGGGCGCTTTCGAGGGCCACAAGTCCGGTTGCGTCCATGTCGGGCACCTGGTCCATCCGCAGGATGACCACGCGGGCCTTGTCGGCGATCACCCCGAGCGTCGCCATCGCGCGCTGGGCGGCGCCGAAGAAGAGCGGCCCCGCGATGTCGTAGACGAAGACGCCGTCGGGCATGCCGCGCGGGAGCACCGGATGAGTCCCTTCGTGGACCTTCGACCTCGTGAGCTGGGCCATCCGGCGCATGAAGAGGAGCGCGGCGAGCATGAAGCCGACCGTCACCGAGATCACCATGTCGGTCACGACGGTGAGCCCGAAGCAGACGAGGAGGACGGCGACGTCGTTGCGCGGCGCGACCTTGACGATGTGGGTGAAGTGCTTCGCCTCCGACATGTTCCAGGCCACGAGCATGAGGAGCGCGGCGAGGGAGGCCATCGGGAGATGGCCGATGAGCGGCGCGAGGGCCAGGATCGCGACCAGGATCGTCACCGAATGGACCATCGCGGCGACCGGCGACTTCGCGCCCGCCCGGATGTTGGTCGCGGTCCTCGCGATGGCGCCCGTGGCGGGGATGCCGCCGAAGAACGGGCAGACGATGTTGCCGATGCCCTGCGCCAGAAGCTCGGCATCCGGATCGTGCTTGGTGCGGGCCATGCCGTCGGCCACGACGGCGGAGAGGAGGGACTCGATCGCTCCCAGCATGGCGATGGCGAAGGCGCCGGGGAGGAGCGCCTGGATCATGTTGAAGTCGAGGTGGAAGGGCTTGCCTCCGGCTCCCGCGGCGTGCCAGGGGAGGAGGGGAAGGGGCGGGGAATGGGGGATGCCGTCGAAGCGGGTGGTGATCGTCTTCAGGTGGAGATCCGGGATGGAGCGCATCAGGAGCCAGGCGGCCACGGCCGCGACCGGGAGCGCCACGAGCGGCGCCGGGATCTTCTTCGTGAGCCGCGGGAGGCCGATCAGGAGGGCGAGGGTCAGGAGCCCGATCGCGAGCTCCCACATGCTCCCCGTGCCCCTCGCGAGCCACATCTCCCGGATCCGCTCGAAGAAGTGGTCCGGGTTCTTCGCCAGCGTGAGGCCGAAGAGGTCCTTGATCTGGAGGACCCCGATCACGACCGCGATCCCCGCGGTGAAGCCGGTCGTCACCGGGTGGGGGATGAACTCGATCAGCCTCCCGAGCCGGAGGAGCCCCATGGCGACGAGGATGATGCCGCCCATGATCCCGGCGACGAGGAGGCCTCCGAGCCCGTAGTTCGCGACGATGGGGAAGAGGATCGGGACGAACGCCGCCGTCGGGCCCGTGACCTGGCAGCGCGAGCCGCCGAAGAGGGCCGCCAGGAAGCCGGCGACGATCGCCGTGTAGAGTCCGTGCTCGGGCGGGGCCTGGACGGCGATGGCCAGGGCCATCGAGAGGGGGAGGGCCACGATGCCGACCACAAGGCCGGCGAGGACGTCGCTCCGGAACTCGTTCTTTCCGTAACTCTGACGGAGCGATTCGCGCAGAGCGCGCGCGGGAAGGGCCTTCAGCGAAAGGGCTCGCCCGGCCTCGGGGTACCGGGTGTTCGCGCGTGTGGACACGGATGCCTTTCCAAGTCAAAGAAGGGCGCCGGAGCTTATCACCCGCCGGCCGGGATTGCCAGCGGCATCGGGTTTGCTATCATGCCCCACGGTGACCGACTTCGGATCGATCGGCTTCTACCGCGTGGCGGCGGTCCAGACCCGCGTCCGGCCCGGCGATCCGCGGGCCAACGCGGAGGCGATCCGCCTCGCCGCAGAGACGGCGGCGAAACGCGGGGCCTGCCTCGTCCTCTTCCCCGAGCTCTCGATCACTGGCTACTCGTGTGAGGACCTCTTCCAGGGGCAGGGCTTCCTCCTTGACGTGAGGAAGGCGCTTGCCGCGCTTGCCGAGGAGACGAAGGGCCTCGCGGCGGCCCTTGTCGTCGGCGCCCCCTTCCAGGCGCCCGACGGGCGCCTCTACAACACGGCCTTCGTCCTCCATCGCGGCCGCATCCGCGGCGCGGTCCCGAAGAGCCACCTTCCCAACTACGGCGAGTTCTACGAGCGGCGCTGGTGGATCCCGGGGGCGACGGCCGATTATCGGATCGCCGACGATCTCCTGGGGACGTTCCGCCTCTCGACGCGCCAGCTCTTCGAGATCGGCCGGATGATCTTCGCCGTGGAGATCTGCGAGGACCTCTGGGCCCCCGAGCCGCCGAGCGGGGCCCACGCGGTCGCCGGGGCGAACGTGATCCTCAACCTCTCGGCCAGCAACGAGCTGGTCGCGAAGGCGGACTACCGCCGCGACCTCGTGCGGACGCAGTCGGCCCGGCTCGATGCCGCGTACGTCTACGTCTCCTGCGGCCCGAGCGAGTCGACCAAGGACGTCGTCTTCGGTGGCCACGCGATGATCGCCGAGGCGGGGACGATGCTCGCCGAGGGGACGCGCTTCGAGCTGGGCGGCGCTTCGGTCACGGCCGAGGTCGACGTGGACCGCCTGATGCACGACCGCGCGCGCGACACGACGTTCGGGAATTCGCCGCGCGTCCCGGGCTACACGATCGAGCGTCTGGAGGGCGTTCTGCCCCCGCTCGCCACCCTCGACCGGACGTTTCCCCGCACGCCGTTCGTCCCGGATGCGCCGGGGGCGGTGGACGAGCGGGCGCGGGAGATCCTTTCCATCCAGGCGACCGGACTGGCACGCCGCCTCGAGGCCTCCGGCTCCGCGACCGCGGTGATCGGCGTCTCGGGCGGGCTCGACTCGACGCTGGCGCTCCTGGTCGCGGTCGAGGCGATGAGGAAGCTTTCGCGGCCCGCGACGGCGATCCTGGCCGTCAGCATGCCCGGGATGGGGACGACGGAGCGGACGAGGAAGTCGGCGGCCGACCTTTCCTCACGAGTGGGCGCGACGTTCCGCGAGATCCCGATCGTGGCCGCGGTCGAGCAGCACTTCAAGGACATCGGCCACGATCCGAAGACCCACGACGTCGTGTACGAGAATTCGCAGGCGCGCGAGCGGACGCAGGTCCTCTTCGACCTGGCGAACAAGCACCAGGGGATCGTCGTCGGGACCGGCGACCTGTCGGAGCTGGCGCTCGGGTGGTGCACCTACAACGCCGACCATATGGCCAACTATGCGGTGAACGTCTCGGTCCCGAAGACGCTGGTGAAGCACCTCGTCCGCTGGTACGCGGGGAACGTGGCCGATGCGGCGACGCGCGCCGTGCTCGAGGCGATCCTCTCGACGACGATCTCGCCGGAACTGCTGCCTCCGGGGGCTGACGGGGAGATCGTGCAGGAGACGGAGAAGGTGCTGGGGCCGTACGTGCTCCACGACTTCTTCCTCTTCCACCACCAGCGCCACGGCGCCGGTCCGGCGCGGATCTTCGCGCTGGCCTGCCGCTCGTTCGCCGGCGAGTTCGGGCCGGCCGAGGTCAGGAAGTGGCTGCGGCTCTTCTTCGAGCGCTTCTACCGCCAGCAGTTCAAGCGTACGACGCTGCCCCCCGGCCCGAAGGTGGGCTCGGTGAGCCTCTCCCCCCGGGGCGACCTGCGGCTGCCGGACGAGGTGGATCCGGCGCCGTTCCTGAAGGAGATCGACGCGCTCTAGCCCCGTAACAAAACAAAGGGATTGTTCTGTTACGGCCGGGCGCGGCCGGTCGACTCGGTGAGGGCGCGGAGGCGGTCGAGGGCCTCGGGCTTCAGCTGGCCCTCCGCGAGGCGCCATTCCCAGTTGCCGGTCGCCACGCCGGGGCGGTTCATGCGTGCCTCGGTGCCGAGGCCGATCAGGTCCTGGACCGGGGTGATCACCGTGTCGGCCGGCGAGTTCATCACCGCCTGGATCATCGTCCAGTGGATCTCGCGGCCGTCGGTCTGCAGGTAGCGGCACACCCATTCGCGCGTTCCGGGGTGGTCGATCTTGTCGAACCAGCCGCGCGAGGTGTCGTTGTCGTGCGTGCCGGTCGCGGCCAGGCAGCGCTTGGGGTACTTGTGGGGCAGGTGGGTCTGCGCGGGGTCCCAGCCGAATCCGAACTGGAGGACCCGGATGCCCGGCAGCTCGAACGTGTCGCGCAGGTGCTCGATCTCGGGGGTCATGACGCCCAGGTCCTCGGCGACCAGTTCCAGGGTGCCCGACTCGGCGCGGAGGTTGCGGAGGACCTCGGCGCCGGGGGCGAGGATCCAGCGGCCCCGGAGGGCGTTCTTGAGGCGCGAGGGGACCGCCCACGCGCGGTGGAAGCCGATGAAGTGGTCGATGCGGACCGCGTCGAAGCGCGCGAGCGTGGTGCGGAACCGGGCGAGCCACCAGTCGTAGCCGCGAGCGCGCATGGCCTCCCATTTGTAGAGGGGGAACCCCCAGAGCTGGCCGTCCTTCGCGAAGTCGTCGGGAGGGACGCCGGCCACCCTCATCGGCTTCCCGCGGCGGCCGAGGTCGAAGAGGTCCTGATGGGCCCACACCTCCGCGCTGTCGTGGGGCACGTAGAAGGGGACGTCGCCCACCAGGCCGACCCCCAGCTCCCGGCAGCGGCGGCGGAGCGCCTGCCACTGCCGGTCGAACTCGTATTGGACGTATTCGTGGAAGCGGATCTGGGGGGCGAGCTTGCGGCGCGCCTCGGCGAGCGACCCGAGGTCGTGGGCGCGCGTCCCGGCGTCCCACTCGGTCCACACGCGCCCGCCGTGGGCGTCCTTGAGGGCGCGGTAGAGCGCGTAATCCGTGAGCCATGGGGTGGCGGCGCGGAAGGACTCGAAGCGGGCGCGCTGGTCCTCGGGCGCCAGCGCGTCGAAGGCCACGGCGGCGCGGTAGAGGCGGTCGGTCTTGAAGGTCTCGACCTCGCGGTAGGGGACGCGTTCGCGGAGCCAGTTGCCTGCCGGGGTGACGTCCTCCTTCCGAAGGAGGCCCTGCTCGACCAGGCGGTCGAGGCTGACCAGGAGAGGATTGCCGGCGAAGGAGGAGAGCGCCGAGTAGGGCGAGTTCCCGAAGCCGGTGGGGCCCACGGGGAGCATCTGCCACCAGGCCTGTTTCGCCGCCGCGAGCTGGGCGGCGAACTTGTGGGCCGGGTCGCCCAGGTCCCCGATCCCGGGCGGCCCGGGGAGGGAGGTCAGGTGGAGGAGGACCCCGCTGGCGCGCGTCCGGAGGCTCGGTAGGGCTGGCATCTCGTCCCGGAGGAGTCATACCCGATCGGAGGGGAATCGTACAGGAAGATCTGCCCTCCGGTGAGACGCCCGGCCGACCGGCCATATTATGTGGAAAGGCTCCTCTCTTTCGGCGGAACGTTTGGAGCGGGTTGCGTTATCAAGGCTTGTTAGGAACGCCCCGGGGGGCAATGGCATTTAGAGGGTAACGGCGCCCCGGTCCGGTGGCACCTACTCGCGGAGGAACAGACATGGCCGATCCAACCGTCTCGCCGTCGGACGTCGAGCTCGTCGACCAGCTGCGCGCGGCGCACAAGAAGCTGCGCGAGGAGATGGGCAAGGTCATCGTGGGGCAGGGCGAGGTCCTCGACCAGCTCCTGACCGCGATCTTCTGCCGGAGCCACGCGCTGCTTGTCGGCGTGCCCGGCCTGGCCAAGACCCTCATGGTCAGCACGCTCGCCCAGGCGCTGGACCTCACGTTCAAGCGCATCCAGTTCACGCCCGACCTGATGCCGAGCGACATCACCGGCACCGAGGTGATCCAGGACGACCCCGTTACCAAGCAGCGGCAGTTCAAGTTCCTCCAGGGCCCGCTCTTCGCGAACATCGTCCTCGCCGACGAGATCAACCGCACGCCCCCCAAGACTCAGGCCGCGCTGCTCGAGGCCATGCAGGAGCGCAAGGTCTCGATCGGCGGCGCCGACTACCCGATGAAAAACCCGTTCTTCGTCCTCGCGACCCAGAACCCGATCGAGCAGGAAGGCACCTACCCGCTTCCCGAGGCCCAGCTCGACCGCTTCCTCTGCCTGATCCGCGTCGACTACCCGACCGATGAGGAGGAGGAGAAGATCATGCGCCTGGGCACCTCCGACACGCAGACGAGCGTGAGCAAGGTGCTGCACGGCGAGGACATCCTCAAGCTGCAGCAGATCGTCCGCCGCGTCCCCGTGGCGGACCACATCTTCGCCTACGCGAAGCGCATCACCCGCATGAGCCGCCCGGGCCGCCCCGAGGCGGTCGACTTCGTCAACAAGTGGCTCACCTGGGGCGCCGGGCCGCGCGCGAGCATGAACCTCATCCTCGCAGCCAAGGCCCACGCGATCCTGGGCGGAAATTTCCACGTCTCGGCCGACGACGTGGCCGCGGTCGCGCCCCCGATCCTCCGCCACCGCCTGATCCCGAGCTTCGCGGCGCAGAGCGAGGGCGTGACGTCGGACGACGTGGTCAAGAAGATCCTCGACGCGGTGCCCAAGAACGCGGCGGCGTAGGTCTCCGGTCTTCTCTCAAGGGAGTTCCGGGAATGCCCACGTACCTGCAACCTGACGTCATCCACCGGGCGGAGGCCCTGGGCCTGAAGGCCAGGACCATCGTCGAGGGCATGCGCGTCGGCGATCACAAGAGCCCGTACCACGGGTTCTCGATCGAGTTCATCCAGCACCGCGAGTACGTCCCGGGCGACGACATCCGCCACATCGACTGGCGCGTCTACGGCCGCAGCGAGCGGTACGCGATCAAGCAGTACGAGCAGGAGACCAACTTCGTCGGCCACATCATGGTCGACGCGAGCCGCTCGATGCTCTACGGGGAGGGGTCGCAGAACAAGCTGGAGGTCGCGAAGGTCATCGCCGCGGCGCTCGGGTACCTGATCATCGGCCAGCGCGACAGCGCGGGGCTCTACATCTTCGACTCTCAGTGGCGG
>CAZSCC010000027.1:0-2478 GCA_964604905.1 uncultured Planctomycetales bacterium | reverse complement strand
ACATGCTGGTGAAGCTGATCGACGCGGTCGAGCCGACGCGCGCGCAAGGGGCCTGGGTATCGGACGGGGAGATCCGTCGCTTGGCCGCTCCGCTGGAATCTCCAAAGTCCAAGGGGGTCTGTGAACTGGGTGGGTTGATTCTGGGTATACCTGTAGCCTTCCCTTGCTCCAGGATCTGCACTTTCCGCTCTCCGCGAAAGTGGATCCCTCTGCACAAACCTCCCCGTGCGCGGGTCGTAGGAGCGGGCGCGGTAGTGCATCAGGCTGCTCTCGTCATCGCGCTCGCGTTGGGACGTGAAAGCGCGGCGTGACTCTGATTGGCTCGGTTTTGCCTTCGGCCGCGCGGGGGCGAGGAGCATGAAATCCTCCTCTTGATTCTATCCGCTATGGGTTCGATCCTGGTCCCGAGAGAGTGAAGATTTCATCGCTCAATGCTTTTCACGGCAACCCGATAGGATTGCACAAAGATCGCCTGCACGGCCTCGGATCGAGCTTCCGGACCTCGTCTTGAGTTGTCGGCCCTCCCCCGACAAGCACCCGACATCCATCCGACAATTCCTGTCATAAGGATCGAGCCGTACGCTCATTCCGACCGTGTCCGCTCTTTCGACGTCGCCTTTTCGATTATGTGCGCTGTCTGGAAGGATTGGCGCCCGACCGTGGCAACCATCAGGCCCCCATCAGCGGATGAGGGGGCGGGTTACGCTCTTGGCCCCTCATGGCCCATAATGAAATTCCAACCGACAATAGAATCGTCTGGCCACCATTGACAAGTACATACCTTGTAAGTAGCGCAAGATACCCGAAGTTGTCCATCGCATAGTGGGGTCTCCCGTAGCGACCACTATCCAGTGCAATGAGCAGGAATGTGATTAAGTACACGTTTAAGAGAGCATATCCAACGATACGCACAACAGAATTCAGTTTGCGCACTTGTCTCGAGACGGCACAGGTCAACCCCATGATTCCATAAACCAACACCAACAGAAGAAAAAGTGGCATGGCCCAATTAGGCAGCGTCCTGAAAGCTGTGGAGATTTAAGGTAAAGGCGTATCCTCCGGTGAAGCAGTAGATGTTTCACAAACCGGCCGTTGACGCGGCCAGCTTTTGGAGGGATACGCCGTGGAAGATCGTACTGAAGTCACGCCGGAGCTTACAGGGATTTTCGGCCCCGACCTGCTCACCGACGGGATCCGAGGGAAGCTCAAGGAGCTCGTCCAAGTCCTCCTCGAAGGAGAAGTCCAGGAGGCTTTGGATGCAGCCAAGTACGTCCGATCCGAGGTCCGGGCCGGCTACCGCAACGGGACCAAGCCCAGGACCATCCATACGAGCCTGGGGTCGGTGGACCTGGAGATGCCTCGAGCTCGCCTGGATCGCGCCCAGGGCGGCACGGAGGAATGGCAAAGCCAACTCCTTCCTCGCTTCGAGCGCCGTTCGAGGAGCCTGGACGAGACCTTGCTGTCGATGTACTTCGCCGGGACCAACACCCGGCGGGTGAAGAGGACGCTCAAGCCGCTTCTGAGCGACGCACCGCTGGGAAAGAACGTGGTCAGCCGGTTGGTGGGTCGCCTGGCGGCCCACGTGGAAGCCTGGAAGGGCCGCTCCCTCGCCGGCGAGGCCTACCCCTATCTCTACCTCGACGCCACGAACCTCAAGGTCCGGGTCTTCAGGAAGATCCGCAAAGTGCCCATCCTGGTTGTCCTGGGGGTTCGAGAGAGCGGGCAGAAGGAAGTGCTGGCCATGGAGCCCTTGGTGAAGGAAACGACCAGCGCCTGGAGCTTGGTGATCGAGGATCTCGTCGCTCGGGGTCTCCAGCGTCCCCTCCTTGCCGTCATCGACGGCAACGCGGGCCTTCGAAGCGCTCTGCAAGCAGCCTGGCCGGGCTTGGCCCTCCAGCGCTGCACCGTGCACAAGGTCCGCAACCTCCAGGATCATTGCCCCGTCGACGCCTACCCCCAGGTGAAGGAGGACTACGACCGCATCGTCGAAGCCAAGAACGAGGCGGAGGCCAAGGTGGCCTACCAGGCCTTCCTGCGCAAATGGTCCAAGGAACTTCCGGGAGTGGTGAAGAGCTTGGAGGAGGCGGGGGACGAACTTCTGACGTTCTATCGTTTCCCTCCGGAGCAGTGGCGTTCCCTCAAGACGACCAACCCGATCGAGCGGCTCAACCTCGAGTTCAAGCGCCGCGTGAAAACGCAGTGCAGCCTTCCCAGCGAGAAGTCCGCGATTCACCTGCTCTACGGGCTCCTTCTGTCCGGGCAGATCCGTTTCCGGAAGATCAACGGCTGGCAGATGTTGAAGGTCGTGCTTGAGAAGGCGAGGAGAGGAGAGTTGATGTTGAAGGCCTCGTAAGCGAAGATCGGTTACGCGGCTTCACACGGGGAACGCCGATTTCCACAGGTTAAGGGACGCAGCCTGGGGAGTCAAGATTTGAGACTCCTCGCCCTTTGTCACCGCGCAAGTGCTTGGCACCGAAG
>CAZSCC010000026.1:0-10359 GCA_964604905.1 uncultured Planctomycetales bacterium | reverse complement strand
GCGCCTTCCACCTCGGCGGGGCCGACCCGCTTCCCGGCCACCTTGATCGTGTCGTCCGAGCGGCCGTAGAGGAACCAGAAGCCGTCCTCGTCGACCTTCGCCCAGTCGCCGTGATACCAGACGTCGGGGCCGAACTTCGAGAAGTAGGTGTCGAGGTACCGCTGGGGGTCGCCGAGGAAGCCCTTGGTCATGGACGGCGCGGGCTTCTTGCAGACCAGGTGGCCGATCCCGCCCCGGATGGGCTTTCCGTCGTCGTCGAACACGTCCACGTCCATCCCGAGTCCCGGCCCGCGGAGCGTGCAGGGCTTGAGCTCGGTGATCGGGAGCGGCGAGAGGTGGCAGCCCATGATCTCGGTGCCGCCCGAGATGTTGATGATCGGACAGCGCTTCCCGCCGACGTGCTCGAAGAACCAGAGGTAGCTGTCGGGATCCCAGGCCTCGCCGGTCGAGCCGAGGATGCGCAGGGACCTGAGGTCGTGGCTCTTCACCCACGTGAGGGGCTGGCTTTTCAGCAGCCGGATCGCCGTCGGCGAGATCCCCAGGTGCGTGACCTTCTGCCGCTCCACGATCTCCCAGAGCCGGTCCGGGTTCGGCCAGTTCGGCGCTCCCTCGAACAGCAGCAGCGTCGCGCCGAAAAACGAGACGCCCACCATCTCCCAAGGCCCCATCATCCAGCCGATGTCCGTCACCCAGAAGAACACGTCGTCGGGCTTCACGTCGAAGGCGTAGCCCAGTTCCTTCGCCGTCTGAGCCAGCACCCCCGCGTGCGTGTGCACCGTCCCCTTGGGCTTGCCCGTCGTCCCCGACGTGTAGATGACCAGGGCCGTGTCCTCCGCCTCCAACGAGGCGGTCGCGACCTCCGGCCCCTCGCCCTCCATCGCGTCGTCCCACGCGACGTCCTTCGAGCCCATCGGAACCTCGATCCCCAGTCGCCGGAACACCACGACCTTCCGGATCGTGGGGCACTGCTCCACGGCCCGGTCCGCCTCGGGTTTGAGCGGTGATTCCTTGCCGCGCCGCGACACGCCGTCGGCCGTGAAGAGGATCTTCGCCCCGGCATCCTGGAGGCGGACGGCCAGCGCGGGCGCGCCGAACGCGGAGAACACGGGCACGGCGATGGCCCCGATCTTGAGGCACGCGAAGAAGACCGCGACGATCTCCGGGATCATGGGCATGTAGATCCCGACGGCGTCGCCCTTGCCGATGCCCTGGCCGAGCAGCCAGTGCGCGACGCGGTTCACCATGAAGCGCAGGGTCTCGTAGTCCCACGTGCGGACGTCGTTGCCGTCGCCCTCCCAGACGCTCGCCGTGCGGCCGCCCGGATGGCGGTCGAGGCAGTTCGAGACGATGTTGAGCTTGCCCTCGACGAACCACTTCGTAAACGGAAAGCCGCCTTCCTGGACTTGGGTGTAAGGCCGGTCCCAGAGCACGCCGAGGTCCTCGAGCGCCGCGTCCCAGAACCACGACGTGTCGGCGTTCGAGCGCCGTACGAGCTCGTCGTAGTCCCGGATCTTGTGCTTCCGCATGAAGCGGGTGACGTTCGCGCGCTCGACGATCTCGGGCGTGGGGCTCCAGATCGCGTCCTTCACGCGGGCCATTCTACCCCGCGGGGAGGAGGGCACAACAAACAGTCGGCCCCGGTTACGGGGGGCGGAAGGGCGACGGGGGGACGACGCTCCCGCGATGAGGGTTCGGCAGGACGTGGTTTGCGACGTACGATTGCTTGAAGCAGCCGCGGCCGTGGATCTCCGTCCGCCGGATGCGGATCTCGTCGACTCTCTTCCGCTCTCCGATGTCGAGTTTGGTCGACGCGAAGAGGGCCACCTTCTCCATCTCGCGGAGTTGGGCCTCCGAGTTGAACTTGGAGTCGGCGTGGGTCTCGTAGTGGACAAGGAGGTGGCCCTTCATCCCTTCGTCTCGGACGACGGTCCCCACGCTTTCGAAATGGAACTCGCCCTTGATGCTCAGGGCGAGCTTCGTGGCGTTGCTGTGGGGGGATTCCCCGAACTGCCGGAGCGCGCCCAGCATGCCGACCACGAGGATGATCACGGTAAGGAACCCGAGGATGATGATGACCCAGACGGAGCGGTTCACTGGGAAGGAGTATACGCTACTCGAAGCGTCCCTTGGGGGCTTCCGGAGGGAAGACCGCGCGGGTCCCCGGCTTCGGCTTCCCGAAGGCGTCGACCAGCCCTTTTTTCTTGAACCAGCCGAGGTTCATCTCGAGGACGAAGCGGCAGGGGCCGTCGGAGGGAGCGGTGGGCCACGGCCCCGCGCGGGGGTCGGCGGCCGTGGGTGTCTCACAGACGTTGAGGAGCGTGCCGTCGGCCTTGAAGAAGGCGATGTCGAGCGGGATGAGCGTGTTCTTCATCCAGAAGCTGTGCTCGGCCTCGTCGGCGTAGGCGAAGAGCATCCCGTCGTCGGCCGACATCCGCGGGCGGAACATGAGCCCGTGGGCGCGGTCGGCCTCCGTGAGCGCGAGCTCGACGTGGGCGGCGACGTCGCCGATCTTCATCGAGGGCAAGTCCCGGGGGCGGGTCGCGGGGAGCGAGACGGAGGCGCCGACGGCCATCGGCGCGGTCTTCTGCGGGAGCAGGAGCGCGTACGCCGCCTCGGCGCGGGACTGGATCCCCTCGGGGTCCTCCTTTGCCAGCGTGGCGGTCTCCAGGATCGTTCCCGCGCGGTCCAGGAACGCAAGGTCGTAGGAGGCGGGGGAGTTCTCCGACTCGACCTTGAGGTGCCGCGCGCGGGGCCAGGCGAGAAGGAGGCCGCGTCCCTCCTCGAGGCGGGGGAGGCCGTAGAGGGTCGAGCGGCGGTCGCGTTCGGTCTCCCAGACCTCGACGGGGATCGTCTTGCCTCCCACGGTGACCGCCGCCTTGGGGGCGCCGGCCGCCGGCGTCGTGGAATCCGCGCAGGAGGCGAGGAGGACGGCGGCGGAGAGGAGGGCGGAGGGGCGGACGTTCATCGGTTTTTTCCTATTCGAAGGTTCCGCGGACGGCCTCGGGGGGGAAGACGGCTTTGACGCCGGGCTTCGGCTTCCCCTCGGCGTCGACGAGGCCCTTCTTCTTGAACCAGCCGAGGTTCATCTCCAGGACGAAGCGCGCGGACCCCGCGGCGGGGGCGGTGGGCCACGGCCCCTGGCGCGGGTCGTCCGCGATCGGCGTCTCGTTCACGTTGACCAGCGTCCCGTCCTCCTTGAAGAAGGCGATGTCGAGGGGGACGAGGGTGTTTCTCATCCAGAAGCTGATGTTGTCCTGTTGGCGCTCGTAGGCGAAGAGCATGCCGTCGTCGGGCGACATGCGGGGCCGGAACATGAGCCCGTGGTTTCGGTCGGCCTCGCTGAGCGCCAGTTCGACGCGCGCCGGGACGCCGCCGATGGTCATGAGCGGCAGCTCCTGCGCGGCCGGGGCGCCGGAGATCGCGGCGGGATCGCCCTTCTGGACGCCCCGCTTCTTGAGGTCGCCTTCCGGGAGGAGGAGCGCCGCGCGGGCTTCGACGGCCGGGACGAGCCCCTCGGGGCTCCCGCGGTCGAGCCGGCCCGTGTCGACGACCTTCCCCGCGCCGTCCAGGAACGCGACGTCGTAGGAGTCGAGGGCGCCGGGTTCGACCTTCATGAACCGGTCGCGCGGCCAGAGCAGGAGGGTCCCCGCCCCGTCCGGGAGGGTCCTCAGGGAGAGACCCGCCGAGCGCCGCTCCTTCTCGACGGCCAGGACGCTCACCTCCACCCTGCGGCCCTTGAGCGTCACCGAGGCCGGCTTTCCCGAGCCGTCGCACGAGACGCCCATCGCGGCGATCGCGAGCAGCGCGGGGATCTTCCTTCCCATCCTAGTTCTCCAACAGCCTCAACTTGAGCACCTGGTGGACCCGGAGCGCGTACTCGGGGATCTTTTCCTTCTGCTTGTCGTCGTGCCCCGCGTTGATCCAGTGCGCCTGCGACGCGCTGGTCGGGTTCTTGCCGTTCTCGTTGATCTCGCGGACGCCCCGCACGCGGATCTTCACCCCCGGGCCCGGCTCGAGCTTCACGACCTCGACCTCGAGCTTCGTGCGGAACCCCTCCCGCCAGTGCGCGCTGAGCTGCACGATCCACTCCGTGAAGACCCGGTCGGTCGTGTCGGGCGGGAGGAGGGTGAACCCGGAGCGGCGCACTGCGTCGCGCGCGATCTCGATCACCTGGGGGACCGGCTTCGTCACGGGGGCGACATCGTACCAGTCGCTCGTGGAGGCGCCGAGCACCGGCGAGCTCAGGTCGTACATGAAGCACCCGCCCGCGAGCGGGAGCACGGCCCAGAAGAGGGTACGCATGGGTGCGCGTCAGGATAGCATGACGCGCGGCGCGGGGCCAATGCTACTCGTTGCCCTGCTCGATCAGGTCCAGGCTGAACTTTCGGAGCTCGGGGTCCAGATACTCGAGGCGCACGAGGCCCACTCCGGGGGCGTAGGTGCTGCGCGAAGTGATCTGGACCGGCGCGCCGTCCCGATCGATCGTGCTCGTGAACTCGACGACCAGGCAGTCGGCGTAGCTTCGCTCGTCCTCGCCGCGTCCCAGGGTCGCCGTCTCGCCCACCGCCTTCACGGTGCGGCGGAACTCGCGGCCGCGGGACTGCCACGACCAGGTGTCGCCCGCGCGGGCGGGGAACCTGAGGAGCGGCTCGCGCTCGGAGCCCGCCGAGAGGAGGACCGCGTCCTTCTCGATTTCCAGGACGTACGCCTTCTTCGTGGAGTATTCGCGGTAGATCTCGTGGAGGGCGTAGGTGATGCGGGTCACGGCCCCGTCGCGGACGACGGAGTCGGTGCGGATGCGTTCCTTGAACTCGCCGTCGGCGCGCCGGTAGACGAGGAAGCGGCCGGGCTTGACGGGGAAGTACTTCCGCATCTGGGCTGAGACGCCGGGCAGGCGGTCCTGCGGCAGCGCCTGGATCTTCACGATCGCCTGCTCGGCCCACGCCTTGTGCTCGGGGCGGGCGGTCTCGGCGAGGTAGGCGCGGAGCGTCGCGAGAGCCTCGGGGACCTCCGACGCGTCGACCTCGATGCGGAGCTGGGCGAGCGCCGCGTCCTCCCCCAGCCGCTTCGCCTCGGCGCTCGAGGGGTCGGCGGCCAGCGCGTCCTTCGCCGCCTGCGCCGCCGCGCGGTTCTCGCCGGCGTCCAGCAGCTGCTTCGCGCGGGCGAGGAGCGCCCCGAGGAGCCGGCTCTTGAGCGTTTCCTTGCGCGACGGATCGACCTGCATGGCGCCCTGGAGCAGGGTCGCCGCGGTCGCGTAGGCTTTCCGCTCGGAGGCCGCCAGGCCCATCCCGGAGAAGCGGTCGGCGAGCGAGCCCCGGAGCGCCGCATCGATCGTGCCCGCCTCGGCGAGCCGGGCGAGCACCTCGGCGAAGGCGCCGGTGAACGCCTCGTTGGGGGCGGCCTTGTGGAAGTCGGCGAACCGCTCGGCGAGCTGGGTCATCGTCTCGCGCCGCATCTCGGCACTGAGGATCGGGAGGGTGCGCCGGAGCGCGTCGGAGAGGGCCGCCGCGTCGCGCTTCTCGAGCAGGCGGTCGAACTGGGCCCGCGCGATCCGCGCCACGAGCTCGGAGAGGCCGCCGCGCTGCTGGTCGAGGTCGGAGAGGGCCAGGCCGATCTGTCGGAGGGCGTCTTCGTAGTCGCCGCGCTCGAATGCGGCGCGCGCCGCTTCGTGGGCGGAGGCCGCGTTCGCGGAAGGCTTCTCGCCGGCCGGCCGCTCGGTGAGGACGATCTCCTGGACCGCGTGCTCCTCGAGCTCGCGGACCGTCCCGTTGGCGAGGCGGACCCGGTAGCGGCCCTGCTCGTACCCCTGGAGCGTGCCGTGGACGATGCTTCCGTCGGTGAGCGTGACCTTGACCCCCTGGGCCAGGACAGGCGCGGCGAGGAGGGCGAGGGCGAAAACGGCGAGCACGGTCTTGGACATCGAGAGATCCCCCTTCAGACTAGGGATATTATCGGCGCTTCCCGAGGGCTTTCTGGAGCTCGGCGTGGAGCTCCTCGAGCGCCTGGGGGAGGACCCGCGCGTCGGAGACGGTGGTGATGAAGTTGGTGTCGCCGTTCCAGCGGGGGATGACGTGGAAATGGAGGTGGCCGGGGACTCCCGCGCCCGCCGCGCGGCCGAAGTTGGCGCCGATGTTGTAGCCCTCGGGGTGCATCAGGCGGCCCAGCGCCTCCTGCATCCGGACGAGCTGGGCGAAGAGCTCGTCGCGCTCGGCGGGGCTGAGGAGGCCGAGCTCCGCCTTGTGGGCGAGGGGGGCGACCAGGAGGTGGCCGCCCGCGTAGGGGTAGCGGTTGAGGAGCGTGAAGCAGGCCTTCCCGCGGAGGACGACCAGGTTCTCACGGTCCTTTCGGGGCGCCTTCGCGTCGTCGCAGAAGAAGCAGCCGCTCGCCTTCTTCGGCGCGGAGAACTTCTTGAGATAGGGCAGCCGCCACGGAGCCCAGAGCCGCGAGAGCGCGTCGGGCCTCCTCACAGGGTGCGCCTCAGGACCTTGCCGACGAAGAAGGGAGCGATCACGCGCCGGCCCGACTTCGACGTGTATTCGAGCATCTTGACGAAGACCGCGGCCGTCTCGACCGTATCCTCGCGGAGGACGAGGACGTCGGGCTTCTGGACCACGTGGAAGAGGACGGGCCGGCGGCCGCGGTCGAAGAAGATTCCCGCGTGGACGGTCCGGACGGGGTGCTTCGGGTCGGCGATCGGTTCGGTGTGGAGCTCCGCGACGAGCCCGTCGACCCGGTAGATCCTGCCGCGGAAGGCGGCGGGGTCCTTCGAGAAGCGGTCCCAGTCGTACGATCCCTGGGCGGCCGCGTCGACCTCGGCGGCGCTCATCGAGTGGAGCTTGCGGAGGAGATGGAGGTAGATGAACTCGGGAACGCGGGGGGTGTCGTCCTCGAGGAACTGGCCGAAGTGGTCGGGCCCGTCGTGGACCCAGAGTTCGGCCTCGGGGGGGATGCGGCGCTGGAGGTCGCTGATCTCGGCCCGCATGCCGGCGATCTCCCCTTCGAGGGAGTAGGAGCAGGAGGCGAGGAGCGGGAAGAGGAAAATCGCGCGCACGGTCCTCGAGTATACCATTGCCTTGATTCCCGGGCGCCACTATAGTGAGGAGTCAGGTCACTGCGGGGGGAGCTTCATGAAATACGCCATCTGCAACGAGACGTTCGTCGACTGGGAGTGGGAGCGGATGCTGGAGTGCATCGCGCGCGTGGGCTACCACGGCGTCGAGGTCGCGCCGTTCACGCTGGCCGACCATGCGGCCGAGATCGACGCCCAGCGGCGCCGCGATCTCCGGAACGCCGCGCTCCGGGCGGGCGTGCCGGTGATCGGCCTCCACTGGCTGCTCGTCAAGCCGGCGGGGCTCTATGTGACCACGCCCGACGATGCGATGCGCAACCGCACGGCGGATTACTTTATCGACCTCGTCCGCCTCTGCGCCGATCTGGGCGGCAACCTGATGGTGATCGGCTCCCCCAAGCAGCGCAATCTGCTCCCCGGGATCACGCGCGAGAGGGCGCTCGGGTACGCCTGCGAGGTCTTCGGTCGCGCGCTGCCCGAGGCCGAGCGCTGCGGCGTGACGCTCGCGATCGAGCCGCTGACGCCGCGTGAGACCGACTTCATCAACACCGCGGCCGACGGGATCGAACTGATCCGCCGCCTCGACCACCCGCGCTTCCGGCTGCACCTGGACGTCAAGGCGATGACCGGCTCGGAGAAGGAGCCGGTCCCCGACGTGATCCGCAAGAGCGCCGAGTTTCTCCATCACTTCCACGCGAACGACCCGAACCTGCTGGGGCCGGGCATGGGTGAGGTGGACCACCGCCCGATCGTGAAGGCGCTGAAGGAAGTGGGCTACAAGGGTTACGTCTCGGTAGAGGTCTTCGACTACCGCCCCGGCGCCGAACACATTGCCCGCCAGAGCCTTAACTACCTGAGGCAGGTGGAAGCGGCCGCCTAACAAAACAGACCGTCTGTTTTGTTGGGGGTTGCAACGAAACGGACGGTCTGTTTTGTTAGGGGGAAAGCCAGCGGTCTCGATCCTGCGCTACAAATGAGTCGTCGTTGAGGTGGGGATAGGCCCGGTAGACCCGGTCGATCTCGGCCGCCTGGCCCGGCGACAGCCCCTCGTGCGGGTCGAGACACCACGTCCCCTCCAGCAGCCCCTGCCGCCGCAGCACCTCGTGCAGCCCCGCGATGCAGCCCGCGAAGCCGTTGGCCGCGTCGAAGAAGGCGGCGTTCGAATCAGTGACCTGGATCGCGCGCGTCAGGAGCTCCGGCGTGGGCCCGGTGGCGCGGTGCAGCTCCTCCAGCAGCTCCACCGCCTTCCGCGTCCAGACCGACCAATGGCCCAGCAGCCCCCCCGCGATCCGCAGCCGGACGTCGCCGAACCGGTACTCCGTGAGCAGGTCGAGCACGATGGTGTCGTCGTTCCCCGTGTAGAGCGCGATCTCCCCCGCACGCCCCGACTCCGCGACCGCCCGCATCACGTCGATCGTCTGGTACCGGTTGAAGGGCGCCATCTTGATCCCGACGACGGCCGGGATCTCCGCGAAGCGGCGCCAGAAGGAGTAGGGCAGCACGCGGCCGCCCACCGCCGGCTGCAGGTAGAAGCCGAAGAGCGGCAGCACCTCGCCGACCGCCCGCGCATGGGCGATCAAGGCGTCCTCGTCCGCATCCTTCAGCGCCGCCAGGCTCAGCAGCCCGATGTCGTACCCCAACTCGCGCGCGAGCGACGCCTCCCCGACCGCCTGCTTCGTCGGCCCACAGATCCCGGCGATCTTGAGGAGGAGCGGCTTCTGGCGGCGGTCCTCGTCGGCGGCGAGCTCCAGCACCGGCCGGAGCAGGCCCCGCTCGCGGATCGCGAACTGCGTCGTGTGGACGCCCACCGCGATCCCTCCGGCGCCGGACGCGATGTAGTAGCGCGTGAGGGCCCGCTGCCGGCGCTCGTCGAGCCGGCGAGAGGCGTCGAGCGCGAGCGGGTGGGCGGGGATGACGACGCCCTTCCGGAGCAGCGCCAGCTTGTCGGGCGTCATCAGAATTTCCCGTCGCGCGTCTCGAAGTGCGAGGGCTTGTTCAGCGTCGCGCCGCCGCTCTTCACCCAATGGGCCACCCATTCGACCGCCTGGTCGAGCGTCACCCGCGGCTTCCCGAACCGCGCCAGCGCCTTCCCGGCGTTGTTGAGCAGCGCCGTCTCGGATTCCGTCCCCTGCAGCACCGGCTTCTTCCCGAGAAGCTCGCCGAAGCGCCCCGCGAGCTGCCGGACCGAGACCGTCTCCGGCCCCGTCACGTTGAAGATCGCCGGCGGCGACTGGCCCAGGAAGAGCATCCGGAGCGCGATCGCGTTCGCGTCGCCCTGCCAGATCACGTTGACGTGGCCCATCCGCACGTCGAGGGGCGCGCCGTTCCACACCTTGAGCGCCACCTCGAGCAGGATGCCGTAGCGGAGCTCGACCGCGTAGTTCAGGCGGTAGATCGCCGTGGGCGTCCCGCGCTCGCGCGAGAAGTACTCGAACATCCGCTCGCGTCCCAGCGCCGACTGCGCGTACTCGCCGATCGGCCCGGGCGGCGTCTCCTCGGTCGCGCCGCCGCTCGCGACCGGCACGAGCGGATAGACGTTCCCCGTCGAGAACGCGACCGTCGGGAGCTTCGAGTAGCGCTCCGAGACGAGCCCCGGCAGGTAGGCGTTGGTCGCCCAGGTCGCCGACTCGGCGCCGGTCGTGCCGAACTTCTGGCCGACCATGAAGATGACCGCGCCCGCGTCGGGCAGCCTCATCACGTCGGCCCGGTTGAAGAGGTCGCAGGAGACCGCCTTCACGCCGGCCGCCTCGAGCGACTCGCGCGACTTCGGGTTGGAGAAGCGGGCGACGCCGATGACGGCGTTCTTCTTCCCCGCCTCGTCGAGCGCCCGCCGGGCCATCCGCGCGAGGGTCGGTCCCATCTTGCCGCCGACGCCGAGCAGCATCAGGTCGCCCTGCAGCCGGGCCATCGTCTCGATGGCGCCGGCTGACGGCTCGCTGAGCAGGTCTTCCAGGTGGGCGACGTCGCGGATGGAAATGGGTAGCTCTTGACCTGCTTGAAGCGAGCGCGAGACCGCCAGCCACGGTTGACTATGCTCCACGGAGTCATTCATTGCTGATTCCTCGTTGGCAGCCTAGCGCTGCAGCTCGGAAGGTCGCGCTAACCGCAAGCGTGGCGCCTCCGCTCGGCACGCGGCCAATTTGTGCAAAGGCTCTCAACCTTTCTCTGGCCCCGAACTGGCCCAGAGCATCAAGAACTTTTCCTCCACCGTCGGTCCGCGGCCCATGCGATAGAGCGGCCGCTGGCCGACCAGCCCGCGCTCCTCCGCTAGGCGAACGGACGGGAGATTG
>CAZSCC010000025.1:0-5418 GCA_964604905.1 uncultured Planctomycetales bacterium | reverse complement strand
CGGCGGGGAACTCGCCGATCCGGTCGGCGGAGTCCACTTCCTTGCCGTCAAGGCCGACGTGGCACGAGTTGTCCGAATCGCCGCGACCCCAGCCCCGCACCCAGACGCGGTACTTGCCCGCCTTGGCGAACTTCACCGTGTAGTCCAGTCGCGGGCTGGCCTTCGCGAAATCCTCGTTGTTGTTGGCGTCGTCGTTGGGCTTGGCCTCCATCGCGCCGTCGCCGGAGAACCCGGCCGGCTCTTTGACGAGGACCCACTTGTGAGGGTCCTTGTCGGCCTTGGCATGGGGGTGCTCGGCCTCGATGACGATCTGGCCGTCTTTGTTTTCCACGAACGGCTTCTCCGCATCCTGGGGGGACGCGACGGCTCCGGCGAGCAGCATCAGGACCAGCAGCGGGGTTACGATCCGGCTCATGTTCAATCCTCCGAGAATCTATTCCGGGGGTCCAGTAAGCCCCGGCCGCGGCCCGACGTCAAGGGATTTCGCGAGGCCCGCGGCGACGCGCCGCGAGCAGCAGCGCGACAAGCAGCATCGCCTCGGCGCCCGTCGCCCCGCAGCCTCCCCCGCTGCTGCCGCCGCCGCCGGAGCCCCCCGGGATCGGGGGCGTGCCGGGGGTGGCGTCGGCGGCGTTGAGGATCCCGTCTCCGTCCCAGTCGTTCTGCCCGTCCGGGATCCCGTCGCCGTCCTGGTCCTGGAGTAGCGGGTCGAACGCGTGCTGCGCCTCGAAGCCGTCGCTCATCCCGTCGCCGTCCGTGTCGGCCAGCAGGGGGGAGGTGCCGTACGTGTTCACCTCGGCGCCGTCGTTCAGGCCGTCCCCGTCGGTGTCGGCCACCGCGGGGTTCGTGCCGAGCGCGAACTCCTGGGCGTTCGTGAGCCCGTCCGCGTCCGGGTTCCCGCCGCCGCCCTGGGCCAGGTTCCCAAAGTACAGCGTCTCCCAGGAGTCGGGCAGGCCGTCGGAGTCGCTGTCGGCGCTCGGCGTCGAGGTCGTCGCGTTCGCCGTGTTCGAGTAGGAGGAGTCGCCCGTGCCCCCCGAGGCGCGCACCCGGTAGTAGTACTGGGTCCCCGAGGCGAGGCCGGTGTTGTTGTACGCCGTCACGTTCGCGCCCACCGTGGCGATCTGCGCGAAGGTCCCCGTCGTCCCCGTCCGGCGCTCGATCTTGAAGCCCGTCTCGTTCGAGGCGTTGTCCGTCCACGAGAGGTTGATCTGGCTCGTCGAAACCGCCGTCGCCGAAAGGTTCGAGGGCGCCGCCGGAACCGCCGCCACCGGGGAGAACTTGACCAGGATGTTGTCGCCCGTCCCGCCACCGTAGGCCGGCTGCGCGGCGTTCAGCACCGGCCAGTTCGTCCCGGCCGTCTCGCCCGCCATGTAGAACGTCCCGTCCGCGTCCGCCCAGCAGACCCGGCCCTCGTCGTAGACCGTGCTCCCGATGTAACTGCAGTAGAGCACCGAGCTGAGATCGGCCGACATCTTGACCGCCATGAAGTCCTCGACCCCTCGGAACGTCGCCTGGTAGGCCCCCGCGGTCACCGGGAGGTTGTCCGAGACCGTCCCGCCGCAGAAGTGGACGTTCCCCGCCCCGTCGCACGCCAGACCCTGCGCGCCGTCGCCGTAGCGGCCGCCGAGATAGGTCGAGGCGAGGAGCGCCCCCGTCGACGAGAACTTCGCGACGTACCCGTCCCCCGTCGCGTGAAAGTTGATCTGGCCGTTGATCCCGCCGAACGTCCGCTGGAACGCGCCCGGCGTCGTCGGGAAATCGGTCGAATGGGTGATCCCGCTCACGAAGACGTTCCCCGAGCCGTCGAGCGCCAGGTGGTGCGTCTCGCACCAGTCGACGTCCGAGCCGCCCAAGTACGTGGCGAAGAGAAGCGCGCCCCCGTCGGGACGGATCTTCGCGAGATAGAAGTCTCCTTGCCCCCGGAGCGCCGACTGGTAGGCGTTGGCGAGCGGCATGTCCGTCGAGCGCGTGTCCGTGAACAGGTAGACGTTCCCCGCCCCGTCCACGCGGAGCGAGTTCTTCCCGCTCTCGTCGCCCGAACCTCCCACGTACGTCGCCCAGAGGACCGCCGTGCCGTCCGCCTTGATCTTCGCGACCACGTTGTCGTTCCCGCCGACCGGCGTGGTCCGGAACCCCGCCGCGAACCACGCGGAGTTGAAGGCCGCCTGGCCCGCCGCGGGCTCGTACGTCGAGGCCACCCAGATCTCGCCCGTCGACCGGTTGATGTCGAAATCGCGGTTCATCCCCGCGGTCCCGAAATGGGTCGACCAGACCAACCCCGAACCGTCGGGCTTGAGCTTCGCGATGAAGGCGTTCTGCTGCCCGTAGGCGCTTCCGGTGTTGTAGCCCTGGTAGGTCGTCTGAAGCACGCCCGGGGTCGTCGGAAACCCGGGCCCCGAGCGGCCCGAGAGATAGACGTAGCCCAGATTGTCCACCTCGATGCCGTAGGCACGGTCGTAGTTCGCGCCGCCGAGCAGCGTCGACCAGACGACCTGGCCGGCCGGGTTGAACTTCACCACGAAGACGTCGAACCATCCCCCGTGAGTCCGCTGGTAGGCCCCCGCAGTCGTGGGGAAGTTGGTCGACGCGGTCCCGCCGGTGATGTAGACGTTTCCGGCGGAGTCGGAGGTCACGTCGCGGACCTGCTCGAAATCGTTCCCGCCGAAGTACGTGGAGAACGCGACGGAATAGTTCGCCGGGGGCGCCTGCACCGCGGAAAAGATCGCGACCGACGCGAAGATCAGGATTCTGGACATGGAATCAGACTCCTTTTCAAGATCGTGAAAGACTCGCCCCCTACCGGCCCTTGGGGAACCGCCTCAGACAGAGGTCGTCGAACCAGGCGGTCGCCGGACCGCCGGGGTCGACGTCCGCGTAGAGCAGGACCCGCAGCTTCTTCGCCCGGGGCGGCGCGACGGACCGCAGCGCCAGGCGCGTCCACTCGTTCTTCCCGGTGAGCCCGCCCGCGATGTCCTCGCGGACCACCGCCCCCTTCGCGCGCACCGACGACGAAAGTTCCCCGGAGAACTCCCCCGCCCCGAGCCAGAGGAGCGAAAGGCTCACCCCCCGGCCGCCGATCCCCGCCGTGCGCAGCCAGCCGGCGAAATCCACCGTCTCCCCCGGCAGGACCGGAAAATCCTGGTAGACCTCGCGGTCCCAGCCGAACGTGGGCTGCGTGATCAGCTGGAGCGAGCGCCGGCCCGACCGGGCGATGTCGGTCGTGACCGAGACGCCGCCGAAGTTTCGTCCCATGGCGGAATTGAAGATCCCGCCCCAGTCCTTCCCGTCGGCCTCGAATCCCGGGTCGACCAGCAGGTTGGCGGGGAGCGGGCGCGCCGTGGGCAGGCTTCCGGTCTCGACGACCGTGAACTGGCCCTCTCTGAGCGGGAGCGACCACCCGTCCCTCCGGCGCGTCACCTGGACGCGACCCTGGTCGACCTGGACGAGCGTCGACTCCGCCCGGCTCGCGATCGCGAGCCAGGTCCCCACGACTTTCACTTCGACGATCGCAGTGGTGAACGTCATCGGCTCATCGCGCGGCTGCGGGGCCACGTCCGCCGCGACCTCGCCGCGCACGACCGTGACCGCCTTCCCGCGGCCGCCGAATCTGAGCGACGTGTCGCCCGCCAGGTAGAGACGCGTCCCGTCCGGATAGGCGACCACGGCGCGACCGGCCGGCCCGTCGACGGCGATCGTCTCTCCGAGCGCGATCTCGTGGCCCGGCACGAGGGAGACCGTCCCCTCGACCCGCTCGACGCGGGCGATCCGGAGTGGAGACTCCACGGTCGGCGCCGGACGCGGCGAGCTCGGCGGCTCGGTCCGGGGTTCGGGCGCCGGAACGCGCGGATCGGGTTCGGGCGCCGTGGCACGAGGTGGGAGGGCCGAGGGCGGCTGGGTTTCCAATCGCTGAACGACTCGCGGCACCGGAGGCGGAGGGCTCTCCTTCTCGAGGGGGAGCGGAGCGGACTCGGGCGTCTCCGGCATCTTCGCGGCCATGCGGGGCGACGAGGGCCGTCCGAACGCAATCAGGGCGAGGAGGAGGCACACGGCGATCCCGGCCGCCGCGGCGGCGGGAAGCCCCCACCCGCTTCTCTCACCCGGGTGCGAAGGCCGCGTCGTGCGCCGGGCCCGGGCCGCGACCGACTTCTCCCACTGCGCCTTTGCCAGCAGCGCCGGAACGGGATCGGCCGCTTCGCCCACGCTGCGGAGAGCCAGGTCGCGATGGAGGGCGGCCAGCTCGACCGCGCTTGTCCGGCAGGAGCCGCAGTACTTGAAGTGGTCCTCCACGGGGAAGCCGTCCCTCTCGCCCAGCTCGCCGTCGAGGTAGAGGGCGAACCGGTCGAGCGCCTCGGGGCAGGGCAGGAGAAGGCGGTCCTTCATGACCGGCCTCCTCCGCCGAGGCGGCGGCGGACGCACGCCGCCAGCGCCTGGCGGGCGCGGCAGGCCGCGACCTTGACGGCGCTCAGGCCCAGCCCGAGCCGCTCGCCGATCTCGGCATGGCCGGCCGACTCGTCGTAGAGCATCCGGAGGATCTCGCGCGTCCTTGCGGTGAGCGTCTCGAGACAACGGTCCAGCGCGGCCAGCCGGGCGTCCTCCGCAGGACCGGGACGGGGTTCGAGCCAGGCCCCCTCGGCGAGCGTCTCGAGCCTCGGAAGCGAGCCGGACCGGCGCGCCTGCGAGGCGCTCAGGTGGCGCGCGATCCCGAACAGCCATCCCCGCGCGTCGCCGCGCGCGGGATCGAAGCCGCGGCGCGCACGGAAGGCCTGGAGGAACGTCTCCTGCGCCAGGTCCCGCGCGGCCTCCGGGTTGCGTGTGCGCGACCGGAGGTAGGCGAGGAGGTCGACGTAGTGGGCGCGCGCGAACGCCTCGAAGTCGAGGCCCTGATCCGCAATGGCCGCGTTCGATCGTTCCACACCGGGACTTGGTTCGGGAAGGCTCAAGGGTTACATCAATCCGCTCTACTTCATCGTGGGAGGCGGAGGGGCGGAAAGTACGGCCCGCCCCGCGCCATTTCGGGTTTCCTTCCCAGGGGACTCTGTCGTATAATCCCCGCCGTTCGGAGGAGCGGGATGGGTCGGGAAATCGTCTACTGCGAAGCCTGCGGGACCGGCCTGCGCGAGGCCGATTTCTCCAAGGGCAAGGCCTGCAAGGTCGACAACCGTCCCTATTGCACCGCGTGCGCGCCCGTCCAGTCGGCCGCCCCCGTCGTGTCGAAACCCGGGGCCACCCCGCGCAGCCCCGCCAAAAAGGTCTCCTCCACCAGCGTTCCCGCCCAGCCCGGCACGCCGCGCCGCTCGATGCCCACGGTCTCCAAGGGACCCAACCCGATGGTCGGCGCCGCCTGCATCGCGGGCGGCATCGCCGTCCTCGTGCTCCTCGTAGTCGCGGCCTCCGGCCGTTCCAAGCCGCCTCCCCCGCCGC
>CAZSCC010000024.1:0-32122 GCA_964604905.1 uncultured Planctomycetales bacterium | reverse complement strand
CCTACTTTCCGCAGATCGGGATCACGATATCGCGCCAAGGGTCCGGTCTGTTTCGCGAAGGGCTACCTGCTCCATGCGGCGTAGCAGCTTTTTGAGCAGCTTGTAGTTCGCAGCCCACTCCATGGCGATGCGTGCCTGATCCTCGGTGAGCCGCAGGGACACCGTCTTCCCGCCGATCTTATGGCTCCACTGGAAGTAGGGCCCGTGGAGCTGGGGAGGCTTACCCATGCAGCGGCAGGTCGGCTGGCCGCAGGGCATGAATCGGCGGGTCACGCTTCCGGGGCGAGCCCAACCCAGCACCAGGATACGGCGCTTGAGCTCCTGGTACTCCTTCTCGGCGCTCCTGATTTTCCCTTGACGCGGCTTCATCTAGCCGTAATACTACGGCTAGTTAGGAGAGGGGTCAAGTGGAATCGTCGCTCGCCTTGGAATCCCGCAAGGTCGCCGGCCTCCCGCTCATCAACTCGGTCCTCGATCGGCTCGGGTTCGACCGCCTGCTCGCCAAGGCCCTCCCCATCGGCGGCCGCATCGGCGCCGCCCAGGCCCTCGGCGTCCTCGTCCGCAACATCGCCCTGAATGACCGCCAGCCGGTCTACACCCACGTCGAGTGGGCGCGGCACGTCGAGGCCGCCCTCGTAGGGCTCAATCCCGGACAGGCGGAGTTGCTCAACGACGATCGCGTCGGCCGAGCCCTCGACCGGCTCTTCGATGCCGACCGAGCCGCTCTCATGACCGAGCTCGTCCTGGGGACCCTGCGGGACTTCAAGGTCGACGTGGACCAGCTCCACAACGACTCCACCACCCTGACCCTGACGGGGGACTACCGGGACGCCGACGGCAAAGAGCAGCGGGGGAAGCCGACGCTCCGCGTCACGTACGGGCACAACAAGGACCATCGCCCGGACCTGAAGCAACTTCTCTTCGTCCTGACGATCTCCGCCGACGGGGCCGTTCCGGTCCACTACCGTGCCATGGACGGCAACACCAACGACTCCGTCACCCACATCGATACGTGGGAGACGCTCCGCAAGGTCGCCCGACGCCCGGACTTCCTCTACGTGGCCGACTGCAAGCTCTGCTCCAAGGCCAGCCTCGAGCATATCGCCAGGCTGGGGGGCCGCTTTATCACCGTGCTCCCGCGCAACCGCCGCGAGGACCGCTGGTTCCGCCAGTTCGTCCAGGTGAACGAGCCGCCCTGGGAGGAGGCCGTAAGGCGGCCCAATCCCCGGCGGCGGTCCGGACCCCAGGACGTGTGGAAGGTGGTCGAGGCCCAGCTTCCCTCGAAGGAGGGCTACCGGATCATCTGGGTCTGGAACTCCCTCATGGCCCTCGAGGACGGCGAGGGGCGCCAGTCCAGGATCGAGAAGGCCTGGCTCGGGATTGAACGACTGGAGACGAAGCTCCGGGGGAAGCGCTGCCGGCTACGCCTCCGGGAGAAGGTCGAGGAAGCGGCCGCCAAGATCTTGAGGGAAGCAAGAGCCGATCGTTGGGTGCGAGTCGAGATCACCGAGCGCAAGGAGCCCGTCTTCCGGCAGGAACAGCGGGGGCACCCCGGGCCGAAGACCAAGTATCTCCGCAAGGAGCGGCTACGCTTCTCCGTCGTCGCGCGCGTGAGGGACGACGTGATCGCCGCCGACGCCCGCAGCGACGGGATGTTCCCGCTCATCAGCAACTGCCGGGATCTCTCGCTCAAGCAGATTCTCGAGGCTTACAAGTTCCAGCCGAAGCTCGAGAAGCGCCACGAACAGCTCAAGTCGGTGCAGGACATGGCGCCGGTGTGGCTGAAGAACGTCGCCCGCATCGAGGCTCTGCTGTTCCTCTACTTCGTCGCGCTCCTCGTGCACGCCCTTCTCGAGCGGGAATTGCGGCTGGGGATGGCTCGCGAGAAGGTCGAGAGCCTCCCGCTCTACCCTGAGGAGCGGGAATGCCGGGCGCCGAGCACGGAGCGGATCCTCGATCTGTTCGCTCCGCTCCAGCGGCACCGCCTGCGCAAGCGCGGGAACCTGGTTCAGGTCTTCGAGCCAGAACTGGACAAGCTACACAAGAAGGTCCTCGCCCTCATGCGTCTCTCGGTATCCGCATTCCGTCTCAAGCCGTAGCGGCTGTGGCGCGATATCGGGTCTCAGCTCTGCGGAAAGTGGGATCCTGGCGCATGTCCTCTACAATTCGGCGATCGTGCTCCTCAGCCCATGAAGATCGGATTTTCGCCTAATTCCTTCGGGACCGCGCCCTACTATAGATGATGCGCTTCGCCGCCGGACTGCTCCTCCTCTGTGCCTGCGCCCCCGCGGCTCGCCCCGCGGGCTGGCCCCGGACCGAGATCATCCCCCAGCCCGACGACCAGCTTTCGTTCCAGGTGGACGGCCGCGAGGTGCTCCGCTACCACTACGGCCCGCAGACGCCCAAGCCCTATGTCTACCCGGTGATCGGCCCGGCGGGCCAGCCCGTCACGCGCCTCACCCACCCGCACGACCCGTTCACCCACAACCACCACCTGAGCCTCTGGGTCGGCCACCACGACGTGGGCGGCGCGAACTTCTGGGAGCACCGCCAGAGCGCGGCCCGGATCGTTCACGACCGGATCGCCAAGATCGAGGACGGCGACCGGGCGGCGCTGACGATCCACGCCCGGTGGCTCGACGGCGAGAAGAAGCCTCTCCTCCTCGACGAGCGGGTGTGGACGCTCACGCCGATCGGGGAGACCGGCGGGCTCTTCCTCGACCTCGACCTCAAGCTCACGCCCGTCGCGCCCTCGATCGCGATCGGCAAGAGCAGCTTCGGGATGCTCTCCGTCCGCGTGGCGAAGCGGATGGGGACGCTGGACGGCGGCGGGACGATCACCAACAGCGAGGGGAAGGTGAATGAGAAGGAGCTGATGCCCCATCGGCAGGCCCGCTGGTGCGACTACTCCGGCCCGGCCGCCCCCGGCGAGGTGAACGGCATCTCCCTCTTCGACCATCCCAAGAACCCGAACCATCCGACCTACTTCCATGTGCGCGGCGACGGCTGGATGGGCGCATCGCTCACGCAGGCGGCCGCGATCGAGATCCGGAAGGAGCAGCCGCTGGTCCTCCGCTACCGCTTTTGGATCCACCGCGGCGCGGGCGATCCGAAGGCGATCGACGCCGAGTGGAAGCGGTGGGCGGCGCCGTGACCGATCCCGTCGAAGGCCAGGCGCGGGTCACCCAGCTGTTGATGAAGCACCGGACGGAGCTCTATGCCTATCTCATGGCCGCGGTGCGCCACCCCCACGACGCGGAGGACCTCCTCCAGGACGTGTCGCTCGCCGCCAGCAGCTCCTGGGCCCAGTACCGGCCGGGGACGCCCTTCCTCGCCTGGGCCCGCGAGATCGCCCGCCGCCGGATCCTCGACTACGGCAGGAAGCGGTCGCGGCGGATGGCCCTCCTCGAGCCCGGAGTGCTCGAGAGCCTGGACGCCGCCTCGGTGCGCCTCGAGGAGGAGCAGCCGGTGGGGCCGCAGCGCGACGCGCTCCGCGCCTGCCTCACGAAAGTCGACGGCGACGCGCGCCGCATCCTCGAACTCCGCTACGGCGGGAAGGCGGACGTCTCGAAGATCGCCCGGGCGGTGGGCCGCAGCGTCCAGGCGAGCTATGCGATCCTGAAGCGGACGAAGGAGTTGCTCCGCGAGTGCGTCCAGCGGCGCCTGGCGGGCCCGATATGAGCCCCGCCGACGACGATCTCCTGGAGCGGGCGCTCCGCGACGAACTCACCTCCGACGAGGAGACCGCGCTCGCCGCGCGGCTCCGCGCCGAGCCGCCTCTCGCCCGCCGGATGGTCGAGCTCGCGCGCGAGGAGTCGATCCTCACCGAATGGGCCGCCGAGCGCGGCGCGACGCTCGGGTCTTCACCCTCCGCCTCACGCTGGTCGCTCCGGCCTCTCGTCGCGGCCGCGGTCGTGCTGGCCGCGGGGCTGGGCGTCTTCCTCGTCTTCCCCCGCAACGATTCGGTGAAGACGGACCTCGTCTCCTCCGAGGGCCTCGTCGAACGGGACGACCGCTCGGTCCGCACCGGCCCCGGCGGGCGGGCGACGCTCCGGATCGCCGACGGCATCACGCTCGAGGTGCGCGAGAGGACCTCTCTCCTCCTCGAGCGCGGCGTCGTCCGGCTGCTCGGGGGCTCCGTCGAGGCCGACGTCGCCCGGCTTCCCGCGGGTGAGACCTTCACCGTCGTCGCGCCCCACGGAGAGGCGCGGGTCCTCGGCACCCGATTCGAGGTCACGACCGGCCGGGGGTTCACGCGGGTCGTCGTGCACGAGGGCCGGGTGTTCTTCGCGGACCTCGAGATTCCCGCGGGACACTTCGCGGTCGCCGGAGGCAGGAGGAACGTCCGTGCCCACCCCTTCCGCGGCACGGGGCTCCACGCCGAGTACTACGACGCGCCCGACCTCACCCGCCCGAGCCTCTCGCGCCTCGATCCGGCGATCGACTTCGACTGGGGCTTCGGCGCGGCCGATCCCTCGCTCAAGAGCGACGCCTACTCCGTCCGCTGGTCGGGACGCCTCCTCCCCCGCTCCGGCGGTCTCCACACGTTCACGACCTCGACCGACGACGGCGCCCGCCTCTGGGTGAACGGCCGGCTCCTGATCGACCAGTTCCACGCGCAGGGCCGGAAGGAGCATGCGGGGACGATCGAGCTCGCGGCGTGGCAGCCGGTCGACCTCCGCATGGAGTACCTCGACACCGACGGCCCCGCGGTCGCGCGGCTCTTCTGGAGCACTCCCACGATGCCCCGCGAGCTCGTGCCGACGGAAGCGCTCTTCCCGCCCTCCGCGATCGGGACGGGATTGAAAGGCGAGTACTTCGACACCCCTAACCTCACGGACCTCAAGCTCGCCCGCATCGATCCGGCGGTCGACTTCGCGTGGGGGCTCACGCCGCCCGATCCCTCGATGGAGGCCGGGAACTTCTCGATCCGGTGGTCGGGGCAGGTCGAGGCGGCGCACGGCGGGACGGTCACCTTCACGACCGTCTCCGACGACGGCGTGCGGCTCCGCGTGGACGGCCGGCTCTTGATCGACGACTGGACGGTGCGCGGCACCGCCGAGCGGAGCGGCCAGATCGATCTCGTCGCGGGCCGCCGCTACGACCTGACGCTGGAGTATCTCCAGGCGGTCTCGGTGGCGGGCGTGAGACTCCTCTGGGCTTCGGCGAGCCAGCCGCAGCAGGTCGTCCCGCGGGAGCGGCTCTTCCCCGCCCCCTGAGCCGAGGCTACTTTGGGCGGTCGAGGAACTCGAGGCCCTTCTCCAGCCAATCGGCGGGCGGCGGGGAGTGGCCCATCCCGGGCACCTCGAGGAGCAGCGCGTGCTTGAAGCCTTCCTTCTTGAAGCCCAGCTCGTGGACCGCCTTGGTGTTCTTGAGGTTCATGTCCTTCTCGCCCGTCACGAGCACGTAGCGGCCGGTCGACTTGGCGATCTTGAGCGCCTCGTCGACGGGCATGTACCCGCGGGGCCAGGCCTTGCCCGGCTCGGAGGGGATGTCGGTGTAGAAGTTGACCCCGCAGAGCGGGATCGCGCCCGAGAAGAGGTCGGCGTACGCGACGGCCAGCATGCTCGCCACGCGGCCCCCGCCCGAGAAGCCCGAGAGGTAGACCCGCTCGGGATCGATGTTGAACCGGCGCGTCATGTTGAAGTTCGCGTCGATGGCCAGCCGGAAGCGGTCGAAGATGTTCCTCGGGTTGCCCGACTTGTAGGCGGAGATCGCGAGGAGCTTCCGCTTCTCCAGGGCCGCCTCATAGCCGCCGGGGAGGCCGGCGCCGTCGTCAGCGTTGATGTACACGAAGAGCCCCCACTTCGCCGCGTGGGTGTAGGTCTTGGGGACGACGATCCGGAACTTCTCCTTCGAGACGTCGTACGCCCCCGCGTCCTCCTTGGAACGGAAGCGGGCCTTGAGCTCATCGGTATCGCAGTGCGGGGGCGACTTCTCGAAGGTCACGTCGCTCGCGCCGGGCTGGAAGGCGGGCCGCTTCTCGGCCTGGGCCAGGGCGACGACGAGCATCATCAGCGCGATGGACATCGGAAGCACCTCCAAGAAACCGGGCCATTTCTATTACGTTGGGAGATTGCTATCGTAGCGTCCTGACCATGGAACCCGAGCGGAGGGAGAGGGGAGGCATCCTGCTGGCGATCCTCCTCGCCGTGGCCGCAGCCTTGTCCTTCGGGCTCGGACTGATTTCGCTCTTCGCCGGCCCGCTCCGGGCGCGCTCCGGAGGGCTCCTCGCGCTGGCCCTCCCCTGGCTGGGCGCCCTCTTCTACGGCCTGCTCGCCCTCCTCGCCGTCCGTTCCCCCCGCTCGCCGTGGGTCTCGCGTGCGACGGGGCTCTTCGTCTTCGCCCATGCGAGTCTGGTCACGGAGAGCCTGCTCGCCCGCACTCTCTGCCCGGGCTGTCTGGGCGTGGCGGGGTTGGCGTTCGCGGCCGGTGGGGTGCAGGCCTTCCGCTCCCCGCCGGACCGGCTCACGGCCGCCTCCGGACTCCTCTTCGGCGCCGCCGCGGCCTTCTTCTCCCCTTTCGACCGCGTCGACGACTGGCTCACGCGCACGCTCTGGCCCGCCCGCGTCCTGGATCAGGTCCCGGCGATGGTCGACCGGGCCGAGATCTCCGGCTGCGAGCACCCCTCGTCGGTCCGGGTCTTCCTCTACGAGAAGGACTGCGAGAGCTGAGGGAGCGCCAAGAGGAGGATCGTGCCGCGCCTGGCGGCCGACTTCCCCGCGCAGGTCTGCGTGCACGTCCGGGAGGTCCCCCATCCGCCCGCGGAGCAGCGGCTGCCGCTCTTCGTGCTCCTCTCCCGGAAGAACCGCCTGGTCGTGATCGAGGGGATGCCGGATTACGACGACCTCAAGGAACTCCTCCGGACCCTCGCGCGGGAATCGGGAGCGCCCTGAGCCTCCGCAGGCTCCTTCAGATCAGGGAATCCGGAAGAGCAGGATCGACCGCCCGACCCGCGCCACGGGTCGCAGCGATCCCAGGAGCTTCCGATAGTATTCCGGGTCTTCCAGCCCGAGCCCGACGAAGCCGCTCGCACTCACCGCCACCCAGTCCCCGGGCGCCACCCCCTTCGCCGGGAGCCACTCCGGCTCGTAGAGCGTGTAGCTGTGGCTCCCGGGCAGGACCTCGTGCGCGAGCCCCAGATGCCGCGGGCTCGCGTCGCCGAAATAGCCCAGCTTGACCTTCGCGATCCCGTGGCGGTCCAGATGCCGCTTGAGCCGCGCCAGGTCCTGCCCCCAATCGAGGTTCGAATCCGCCAGCAGGCCGTGCCGCTCCGCCGCGAGGAGCGCCGGCTCGTTGAAATAGGGGAGGAAGAACGGCGAAGCGGCCAGCACGCTCGCGAGCGTCCCTCCCAGCAGCGCGATCACTCCCCGGCGCTTCATCACGGCCCGGCGCCCTTCCTCCTCCGGACGGAGCACCCCCCCGGCGATCACCGTCGAGAGAGCGAGGACGGGCAGGAGATGGCGCACCCCGATGTTCAGCCCGCTCGAGATCGACAGGACCCAATAGACGATCAGGGGGATGAGCAGGAAGTCCTCCCGGTCTCCACCGCCCGAGCGGCGGCGCAGCAGCGCCACTAAGCCCCACCCCATCAGGATCAGCGTGGGCAGCGGCGTCTTCACCAGGAAGGCGAACGGGAAATACCAGCGCCAGCCCCGCTCCGAGTGCGCCCCCAGCGCATAGGCGGGGTGGCCCTGCGACGCATGCGCCTGCACCTGGGCGAAACCGACCAGGTAGCCGGACGGGAGGACCCGGTGAGCGCTCGCGAAGCCGAGCGGCCCGGAGGACTCGACGACAAGGTCCCGCGAACCGCCCGAAGTCATGGACGAGCGGAAGTCGTAGACCGCCCAGACCGTGGTCAGGGTCGAGTAGGCGAGCAGACCGGCACAGATGGCGCGGCGAAGCCACGCTCGCGCGGGCGCGGCCGATTTCCGGACCCGGAGCCACGCGAGAATCCCCAACCACCCGAGGACGGGCACCAGGATCGTCGCGCTGTATTTCGCCGTCAGCGCCCCCCCGAGCAGGATGCCGCACGCGAGGCTCCGGCCGATCGTCGCCTCCTCCGTCAGCCGGCGGAAGGCCGCGAGCACGAGGAGCATGAGCGCCGTCACCGAGACATCCGTGGTCACCAGGTGGCCGTGGGCGAGGAGCGTCGGGCACGCCGCCGCGAGGACCAGCGAGATCAGCCCGCCGCTCGGACCGTAGAGCTCCCGCGACAGGGAGTACACCGTCCCGATGAGAAGGAGCCCCCAGAAGAGCGTGGGAATCCGTGCCCAAAAGAGGAGGCGGTCGGGATCGTTCCCGCTCTGGTAGAGGAGGCGATAACCGAACGCCCCCTGGCGCGCCGCGGTCCAGTCCGACCGGTCGGCAGGCTCCCGTACGGAGAGGAAGGCCAGGGGCAGCGCCGAGAGGACCTTGGCGAGCGGAGGATGCTCGGGGTTCATGCGGAAATCGCGGCCGACCAAGTGGCTGTATCCCGCAGAGAGATGGATCGCCTCGTCGAACGTGGCCGACTCGCCCGTCATCGCCCAGAGCGAGAGGACCAGAAAGAGGGACATCGCCGCGCCGAGCAGGAGCGCCTGAGGGAGCTGCGCCACGCGGTCGAGGAACGGCCGCGGGCCGCTCACAGAAGCCCCCGCATCCGGAGGATCTCGCGGAGCATGCGGGCCGAATCGCGCACGACCCGCACGCGCGAATCGAGCGAGTTGATCCAGCGGACCGGCACTTCCCTGATGCGGAGCCCCCGGCGGCGCGCATGAAGGAGCAGTTCGACGTCGAACGCGAACCCCTGGGTCTTCAACCCCCGGAAGACCGGCTCCAAGGCCGCGCGGCGGAAGAGCTTGAATCCGCACTGCGTGTCCTGGAATCCGCGCACGGCCAGCGTGGAGACGATCAGGTTGAACGCTCGTCCCATCCCCCGCCGGTGGAGCGGCTGAGGCACCTCGAGCCGCGAGCCGGAGAGGCGCCTCGAGCCGATGACCACGTCGCATCCGCGGTCGTACCACGGCCACATTCCGTCCAGCTCCTCGATGGGGGTCGACAGGTCCGCGTCGGAAAAGAGCACGGTCTCCTTCGTCGCAGCGAGAAAGCCCGCGCGGACCGCGAAACCCTTGCCGTGGTTTCGCGGAAAACCCACGACGCGCACGAACGGGCAGGCGGCCTCCAGCGCCCGGGCGGCTTCCCGCGTCCGGTCGCGGCTCCCGTCGTCCACGATGACGATCTCGGCGTCATACCCGCGCCCGGCGAGGAAGGCGCCCACCTCCCGGACCGTGCGGGGGAGGCGCGCCTCCTCGTTGTAGCAGGGGATGACGACGCTCAGGGATCGATGAAGGACAGGCTGCATTTCAGCGCCACCAGGACGAGCCACTGGACACCGAAGACCGCCGCCCGCCCGCGCGCGTCGAAACGCGCGAGCTCCCGGGCCGCGGGGACGATCACGAGGGGCTGGAGGAACAGCCAGACCCTGGCCGTCTCCGCCCGGAGCAGGCCGGAGAGGTCCACGGTGAGGATCGAGGCCAGCGCGAGAAGGGATAGCACGAGGTCCTCGCGCCCCGCGTCGAGTTCCTCGAAGGACCTCCGCAGGAAACAGAAGAGGAGCGGGACCACCACCATTCCCGAGCCGAGGAAGAAGTCATAAGGGTCGAGGAGCGCGCAGGGGAACCACGGACGGTCGACCTTCGCGGCCAACGCGCCCTGGACCCGGAGGGCCTGGAGGAAGGCGAGTACCGGGTTGTATCCCGTCGCCGCCCAGAGGAGGAGGTAGAGGGCCGCCGCCCCGGAGAGGGCGACGGCCGCGTTCCGGCCCACGAGCCGCCACGAGGAGGCGGCCCACCGACCGCGGTAGAGGACGTACCCGGCGTATAAGGCCAGGAACGTGCCGACCGTCAGCAGGTTGTAGGCGAAGAAGGTCCCCAGGAACAGCGCGACCGCGAGGATGAAGGCGTGCTTCGAGGAGCCCCGGAGCGCCTTCACCCACGCCGTGATCATCACCATCGAGAAGACCGGGTAGACCGGGTCGAACCCCGGGAAAAAGACCGTGAGCGCGGGGAGGAGGGCATAGAGCGCGCAGGCCAGGAGCTTCGGGAGGCGTTCTTCGGACCAGAGACCCGCGAAGGAGTAGAGCGCCGGGATGCCAAGCGTGGCGAGGACGCCGACCGCCGTCCCTCCGGCGATCGCCCCCGCGTCCGGCCCGAGCAGCTTGATCCAGAAGTAGTAGAAGAGGATCGGCCCCGGCGGATGGGTGGACGAGTGGAGTTCCAGCGTCGCCCCGTGGAACCCCTCCATCCACGGGATGAATCCCACGATCTTCAGCGCGTCGCTGAAGTAGCTCGTCACCACCGGCGAGGCGACGACGGCCTTCAGATGGGCGAAGCCTCCCGGATGGCAGAGGAGTCCCTGGATCTGGAACGACAGGCTCGCGACCATGAGGAGGGCCAGGGGAATCCGCGGGGCGGCGCCGAAGCGCCGAACCGCCACCGCGAACGGGATGAGAGGGATCGCGAGGAACGCGGCGCTGCGGAGCAGTCCCAGATCGCGCCACGGCCACTTCCAGTACCAGGAGCCGTTGAGGAAATCGATCCGGAGGAGGATCCCGGCGGCGAAGAGGCCGCCCGCGGCCAGGACTAGGGAGAGGGCGCGCCGATCGCGCTCCGCGGTCCCGCTCATGGGTTCCATATGGGGGTTCGAGAGCCCGTTACACTACTGAATTCGAGGGGGAATGCAATACTTGCGGGCGGGAAAGGTTGCCAAACTCCGCAAGGTTTGCAGAATGGGTTCCCTTATGGGCGACGGACTCGCCGGCTTCCGCCGGCACTTCACGCGCGAGCGCTCGATGCTCCTGGCGATCCTCCTCGCGGCGGCGACGCTGCGCCTGTGGGGGCTGGGCTCGGTCCCCCCGGGCGTCTACTGCGACGAAGCCGCCCTGGGGACCAACGCGAAGATGCTCGGACTGACCGGGAGGACGTTGAAAGGCGAAGTCCTCCCGCTCTGGGTGCACGAGTCGACCTTCGAGAGGTACGGCTCGTACAAGATCGTCTACCAGCCGGTCTACCAGTACACGCTGGTCCCCTTCGTCCGGCTCTTCGGGCTCTCCCCCTTCGTCGTGCGGCTGCCGTCGGTGCTCTACGGCGTCCTGGGAGTGCTTGCGGTCTACCTCTTCGCGCGGGGGCTGTACGGCGCGACCGTGGGGCTGGCCGCCGCGGGGCTCCTGGCGATCTCGCCGTGGCACCACCACTACAGCCGCATCTGCTTCGAGGTGATCAGCCTCCCCGTCCTCCTGGCCCTCGGGTTCCACCTCCTCTTCCGGGGGCTGGAGCGGCCGCGTTGCCTGGCGGGCGGGGCCGCGCTTCTCTCCCTTTCGACCTACGCCTACCCGGCGGCCCGGCTCTTCGTGCCGATCCTTCTCCTGGCGTTCGCGGCCCTCTACCCCAAAGAGCTCTGGGCGGCGCGGCGGGCCGTGCTGGCGGCGGCGGGCGCGGGCGCGCTCGTGGCGATCCCCAATCTCTACGGGCTCCTGACCGACCCGAACCAGGGACGGATGCACAGCCTCTTCATCTGGGGCACCGACATCGCCAACGAGAGCGCGGTCCTCTGGCTCCGCGACGCGGCGAAGGGGAGCGGCTGGGCGGCGACGGTCCTGGAGAGCCGGCCCCTCCTCCTCCCCTTCGTCTTCCTGTTCAACTGGCTCTCCCATCTCTCGCCTGTCTTCCTCTTCGCCTCCGGAGACGGACGGGCGATCTACGCGGCGCAGGGGATGGGGATGTGCTACTTCTTCGTGGCGCCGCTCCTGGCGGTGGGACTGTGGACCCTCGCGCGGCGCTGGAGGGAGAAGAAGGGGCTGTTCCTTCTTGGATGGTTCCTGACGTGGCCGATCCCGGCCAGCCTGACGATCCACGGCCCTCACGGGACCCGCGGCATGACCAACTTCCCCGTCATCGAGATGATCGCCGCCGTGGGGCTCGTGGCGATCTTCACGGCCGCGCGCCCCGCGTTCCTGCCGCCCCGGTCGACCTCGTGGAAGATCGCGCTCGCCTCGGTGGCGGCGTGCTACGTGGCGATCCGGGTGCCCTACGAGGTATCCGGATACCTCCGGAACTACCATCGGGAGTTCCCCACGTACGCGGCGAAGTGGTTCGACCACGGCATCGGAGACGGAATCCGCCGGCTCGCATCGGAGCGGCGCGAAGGAGAGGGGCTCTTCGTCTCCCCGCGGGTCCACAATGCGTATCTGAACATCCTCTTCTTCGCGGGCGTGGACTACCGGGCTCTGGACCCCAAGGTCCCGGACCACGACGGACTCCTTCCCCCGGGGTGGCATGTGGCCTGGCCGGAGAAACTCCACCACCGGAACCCCAAGGGACTGTGGCTCATCCAGTCGGAGGAAAAAGACGAGCATCCGCAGGGGCAGGTGGTCGCGAAGATCGATTACCCGGACGGCGCGCCGCATCTCTACGTGCTCCGCTATCCGGCGAAGTAAGCGCTGAGGAAAGCTTCTTCTGGACAAGGAACCATGACCATGCAATTATGGGCGGCCTCATGACCTCGAAATCGGTCTCCCTCCTCGCCTTCATCGGGATCGGACTCATCGCGGCGATCTGCTTCCTCGCGGCCGTCCTCATGAGAGGCCAGCAGGAGGATCCGATGGCCCGGCGGTCCACGGAAATCCCGAGGCCGTACCCCGCGACCTCCCCTCCCCCGACGGAGCCTCCCCCTTCGAAGCCGGCGCCGCTCCCGGCCCATACGAAGCCCGCCCCAGAAGGACCCGTCGAGCTCATCAAGTTGCTCGACCCGCAGAAGGACGCCGTCGCCGGGACCTGGACCCGCGAAGAGGAGACCCTGTTGAGCCCGGCCATCCCCTTCGGACGGCTCCAGCTCCCCGTCCTGCCCCCCGACGAATACGACCTCACTCTGACGATCGAGCGGAAGAGCGGGGTCGACTCCTTCAACATCGGCCTGATCTCGGGCGGCCAGCCCTGCGTCGTCATCCTGGACGGGATGAAGAACGGCGACACAAGCGGCATCGACCTCGTCGGGGGCAAGGGGTTCATGGATAACGAGACCACCTTCAAGGGACGGCTGCTGCTCCAGGACCAGCCCGCCCAGATCGTCTGCTCGGTCCGCAAGGATCGGATCACGGTCTCGGTCGACGGCAAGAAGATCATCGATTGCGCGGGCGACCCCGGCCGGCTGTCGGCCTACCGGGGATGGGCGGTCCCCGAACCGCGCGCGCTCTTCGTGGGATCCTATGAATCGGGGTTCCGGGTGCAGAATCTCGTCCTCATGCCGGTGAGCGGAACGGCGCTCCTCCTGCGCTGAGCGGCCCGGGGACGACGATGTCGACTCCCCCTTCCGCGGTTCCTCCCGCCCGTCGCCGAGTCGAGATCGCCCTCGCCGTCGGGCTCCTGCTCTGGAGGATCCTGACGCGGCCGCCGGGCCTGCTCTGGCGGGACTGGGGGATCGTCGTCGCCCTGGTCTGGATCTTCGCAGTCCTCGCCCCCCGCTCCCGCGCCTGGCCCACCGTGATCTCGGCGGCCAGCGCCTACCTGCTCGGCCTCTACGTGAAGGGGCAGTTTCCCCTGATGCTCTCCATCCTGGGGCTCGCACCGTGATCGTAGGCCTGGGCGCCCTCCTGGCCGGCAACGCCGCGGCGCTCCTCGGGGCGCGCCTGCTCCTCCGCCGCTGCCGGACCGGGTCCGGTTCGACGGACGCGCTCCTCTTCGTCCTCATCCGCCTCGCCCTCCTCTCGATCGCCGTGCTCCTGGCCGGGCTCACCCGGACGCTCACGGCGCCCGCCCTCGGCATCGCCTCACTCCTCGCGCTGGCGGGACTCCTCGCCGCGGGCGCGCATCGAGGGCTCCGTCTCCCCGCGCGGATCGGCCCGGCCGGCTGGCTCGCGCTGGCGGTCCTCGCGCGCCTGCTCCTGCAGGTCTGGTTCTTCGCCCCGCACCTCGGGGACGCGACGGCCTACCATCTCCCCAAGATCGCGGAGTGGATCCGCGCGGGGGGCTTCACGCGCGAGATGGGGGTCCACCCGCACGTCTCCTTCCCCGCGGGCTTCGAGCTCGTGGAGACCTGGTGGGCGGTCTTCCTCCGCCATGACGTCCTCATCGAGATGGCGGGCGTCGAGTTCGTCCTTCTCGCGTTCGCCGCCACCCGCGCGATGGCGGAGCGTCTCGGGCTGGACGCGCGCGCCGCGTTCTTCGCGGGGCTGCTCTTCGCGCTCGTCCCCGGCTTCCACCTGAGCGCGACCTCCTGCATGAACGACGCGCCCGCGGCCGCGCTGGTGGTGGCGCTCGCGGCGCTCCTGGCGGCCCGCGCGCCGCTCCCGCTGCTCCTCCTGACAGCCGGGCTCGGCGTGGGGGTCAAGCCCACCTTCGGCTTCGCGCTGCCCGGGATGCTGCTCCTGGCCTGGTTGTGGAGGAGGGAGCCGAAGGCGGCGACGTCGATCCCGCGACCGCTCGCCTGGGGGCTCGCGGCGGCCGGCCTGCTGCTGGGCTCCTTCTGGTACGCGCGCAACATCGCGTGGTACGGGAACCCCTTCCATCCGCTGGGCACGCCGGGCTTCGAGAACCCCGTCGCGGTGCAGCTGGGCCCGAGCGCCGGCTCGTTCCTGCGCAACGCGGCGGACCTGATGAACCTGAGGATCTACGACGACCAGGCGGCGCAGGGGGCGAACGTCGACTACATCGCAGGCTGGGGGGCGCCGGCCTTCGCGTGCGGGCTGATCGCGCTCCTCCTGGGGATGCGGGAGGACGCGCGCCTGCGCCGGCTGGCGGCCGCGTTCGGCGTCTCGCTCGCGACGTCGCTCCTCTTCATCCAGAACGACCCCTGGTGCCTGAAGTATGTCTTCTATTTCCCCGCGCTCCTGGCGGTGGCGACCGCGCGTCTGGCGGCCCTCTCGCGGCCGTTCGGTACGATCGCCGCGTGCGCGCTGGGCTTTTCGTTCCTGGGCACGATGCTCCCCTACGATCTTCCGGCGAAGGATTTCGGCACGCTCGCGCGGCAGGGCTGGCGGGAGCGATCCGCGCTCGCGCTCACGGGCGACGCCGTGAGCGGCGACTCGGTGGGCTGCTTCGCGGGCCACTCGGGGACGGCCTATCTCCTCTACGGCCCCGACTTTTCACGCCGGGTGGTCTATCTCCGTCCCGTGGACGATCGCGACCTGGTGGAACGCATGAGGCGGGCGGGAATCCGGCTTCTCTATGCGGCGCCCGCCTCGGCCTCGCAGGTCCAGATCGTGGAGGAGGCGGTGCGGGACGGGCGTCTGAAAGCGCTGGGGGGGCACGTCTACGGCTTGCCCTGACGATCGTTGAGCCCGGTCATTCCTTCAGTTCGTCCTGGAGTTTCCACAAGGCGACCGTCAGCGCCCCGATCTTCTCCACAAGTTCTTCCTTGCGGCTCGGCTGGGTGCCCGGCCGGTTCACCTCCACCCACAGCAGGCGCACCGCTTCGGACTCCTCCCTAATCCGCTTCGCCAGCGCGACATACCGCGGCGCCTCCTGCAGCTGACGGATGGACCGCTCGAGCACCTCCCGGGAATCGGAATCGGCCGGGAGCGTGGAGGCGAGCGCCTGGAACACCGGAAGGAACTGGGTCATGCCGCCGGCGACGGCGCGTTCCGAAAACACCTCGACGACCTCCGCCTCCGATGCGTGATGGATGAGGAACGAGGTCAGGCCCGGCTGGAGTTCCTGGGCCTTGCCCGCGGACAGATAGTCGAAGACGGACCCCGCCAGAGCCGGGAGGGCTCCTTCGGGCTTCCCCGTGGAAAGGCAAGCGATCAGGAAATCCCGGACCGGCGCGTCGAAAGAGACGGCGGCGGGTAGATTCCCCACGGCCGCCGAAAGGACCTCCGCTGAAGGTCCCTGCAGGACCAGTTTCTGGACGATCGAAAGGAACTCCGGCGACTTGAGCCGGGCCAGGGCCTCCAGGCCGGAGGCGCGCACCTCATCGCATTCATCGGTGAGCACGGATCGGGAGATCGCCGAACCGGCGTCCGCGCCCCCCCATTCGCCCAGCACTCGCGCGGCGACCGCCCGGGATTGGAGGAAGGGGTCGGAGGCGAGGACCCCCGTCACCATGGCCAGGATACCGGGGTTCGAACGAAGGGCCTCGCCCAGGGACTTTTCATAGGAGCCGAACTGGTAATCCCCCTGATGGCCGGCGAGGAAGGCATAGACCATCGGCCCGTCGGGGAGGCCTCCGGCGGTCATGAACATGCTCGGAACCCCGCCCAGTCCGCAAAGGACCTGGAACCGGGCCCAGTTGTCCATCCCGGACACCTGCAGCAGCTCGGCGGCCATGGAGAGGGCGGCGGAACCGGCGGAGGGGTCCTGGGCCGCCACGAAGGGGATGAGCCGGGCCAGGAAGGCCTTCCGGACGCTCTCCTCCATCCCCTCGGTCGGCTTGAGGATCCGCTCGCGAATCTGGGCTAGGGCGACCAGCCCGCCTCGGGCCTGGACGACCTGGCGAATCTCCTCCGCCGTGGAGGCGCGGATTCGCTCCGTCCGCTCCAGGAAGGCCCTGAATCGGCTCGGGCCTGAAGCGGGTAATAGAGGCCGTTCACCGGAAGAGCGCGACCCCGACGCATTCGACACGCCGACGGTGGAAGGGCCGGGCTGAGGGGAGGCGACTGAAAGGGGAGGACCTTCCGGTGGCCCATCGCTTCCCGGCTCCCGGCGGAGCCTGAGAAAGGCTGCAATGGCCGTCAGCAGGACGAGGACCGCAGCCCCGACTGCCCAGAGGCGAATTCGACCCATCGTTCACGCCAGGCCGTGTAAACCCGAGCGACCGAACGGCGTCCCACCCCCTATGGATTCTGGGCCGCGCCGGCGCCGTTCGCCGTAAGAATCATGGTGAGGAAAATCCCGTTGGCGATCCCGGATTGGACACCGTCGATGCAGTCAAACGTCCCATTCACCACGATCTCCACGGTCTGGGCGGGGAAGACGGGCTGATTGAACGTCTTCGGCGTCCGGCCCTGATTCTTGAGGAGCTCGGTGGCTTCCTTCTTGGCCGTCATGTTGAGCGTTTGGACGGAGCACGTCATGGGCGCGAACTGGTCGTCGCGAGGACCCCCCGCCGCGTACGTCTTGCTGATGAGCGGCGTGAAATTTCCGACGAAAGTCATGTTCTGGAAGCTGAAGGGAGTCCCGGTGGTATCTTTTCCGGTGACGTTCGCCTTGATGGACACTCCGGCCTTCCCGCTGAGTACCGCCTGCTTGGTGTTGCTGGTGTTGATCGTGAGATTCGTGATCTTGAAGCTCCAGTTCTTGGCCGTGGCCGCCATGGAGATGATCCTCGCCGAGAGGACGCACGGGGTGGCCGCCTGGGCCCGCCGGAGCCCGAAGGCCCGCATGGGAGCGCCGCTGGCCAGGGCCAGGACAATGGCCAGGACGAACGAGCATCCGGGGATGAGGAGCGAACGCAGGTTGCTTTTCACGGATCCCTCTCCTTTCAACACGTGCTCAAGTACCATGACGAGACCCATAATCATACTTGTATGGGCTCCCCTGTCAAGGAATCGGCGCGATTCCGCCTTCCGAATTCGGGGAGGCGCCGCGGACCCGCCAGGACGATCCGTCGCTCGCCCCCCGCTTTCCCTCCGGAGCGGACCGTAAGGTATCCAGGTCCCGGAATTGAAGGAGAAGCCATGACCAAGCTCGTCGCCGTTCTGCTGTTCGCCCCCCTCGCCCTGATCGCCGCCGTGCCGCGCCCCGCCCCCCAGGAGCCCGCGCCGGGCTGGAAGGACCTCTTCAACGGGAAGGACCTCAGCGGCTGGGTCAACGTCAATTGCGCGCCGGACACCTGGTCCGCCAAGGACGGAATGATCGTCTGCAACGGGAAGCCCACCGGCGTGATGCGCACCGAGAAGCAGTACGAGAACTTCATCCTCCACATCGAGTGGATGCACCTGGAGCCGGGCGGGAACTCCGGCTGTTTCGCCTGGTCGGGCGGCACGGCCAAGGAAGGCTCGCCCTTCCCCAAGGGAGTCGAGATCCAGATGCTGGAGCTCGACTGGCCCAAGCTCAACCCCGAGAAGGACGGCACGCCCCGGCCGGACGCCTACGTCCACGGCGAGCTCTTCGGCGTCGGCGGCCTCACGCTCACCCCGGAGAACCCCCGCGGCACGCGGAGCAAGTCGGCCGAGAACCGCTGCAAGCCCAGGGGGGAATGGAACGTCTACGACGTCGTCGCGGTCGATGGGACGATCAAGCTTTCGGTCAACGGGAAGTTCGTGAATGGCATCGGCAAGGCGTCCCAGAAGAAGGGCTACCTCTGCCTCGAGTCCGAGGGCGCCAAGATCCATTTCCGGAACCTCCGGATCCTGGAGCTCCCGCCGGGAGTCACCACGCCGGAGCAGGCGGCGCCCGCGGTGGAAAAATAGTGAGAGTCCTCACCGCCTGGGCCCTGGCGGGCCTCCTGGGATCGCCCGCCCCCCAGGAGGCGAAGCCCGACGGGAATCGGCTCACCCACCTCGACTCGAGCGATCCCTACTACGTCTCGGGCTCCTTCCCGAAGCTGACCACGCCCCAGTGGGTCGGCGAGGAGGGCGTCGAAGCGGTCGCGATCCTCTCGATCGACGACATGTCCGATCCCGCGAAGTACGAGGCCTTCCTCCGGCCCATCCTCGATCGCCTGAAGAAAATCGACGGCCGCGCGCCCCTCAGCATCATGTCCTGCAAGGTCGACCCGCAGGCTCCCCAGTTGCAGACATGGATCAAAGAGGGCCTCAGCCTCGAGGTCCATACGATCGACCACCCCCACCCGCTCCTCCGGGACGGGGACTTCGAGAAGGCGAAGTCCACCGTCGACCGCTGCATCGACCTGATGGGCGACATCCCCGGCAACCGGCCCGTCGCCTACCGCATGCCCTGGTGCGACGTGCTCAACACCCAGAGCCCCCGCTTCTTCGCCGAGATCTTCAACCGCACGACCGCGAAGGGCCGCTTCCTCACGATCGACAGCTCGGTCTTCACGATCGTCGACCCCGCGCTCGCCAAGTACTTCGCCGCGACGCCCAACTTCGTGAACACCGTCGAGAACTACCCCTACCCCTACGTCATCGGCCGGCTCTGCTGGGAGTTCCCCTGCGCGATCCCCGACGACTCGGTCGCCCAGCGCCTGAACAAGCCCAACAGCCCCCAGACTGTCCGCGATCTCGAAGCCGCCCTCGACGCGACCGTCGAGCGGCAAGGCGTCTTCACCTTCGTCTTCCACCCCCACAACTGGATCAAGAGCGAGCAGATCGTCGAGCTGATCGACCGCGCCGTCGCCAAGCATGGGAAGAAACTCAAGTTCCTCAACTTCCGAGAGGCGCAGGAGCGGATCGACCGGAACCTGCTCGACGGCCACCCGCTCCGCGCCGCCGACGGGAGCGACAACGGCGTCCGCCCGATGGACGTGGACGGCGATGGCCACATGGACGTCGTGATCGCCAACGGAAAGGCGAAACGGACGCGCGTCTGGAAGCCCAAGGAGCGGCGCTGGGCGGAGAGCAACTTCCCCGCGCCGCTCGACGGCGTCCGCTTCGGGGTCGTGCGTCCCGACGGGCGCGCCTCGGCGGTGCTGCGCACGGAGACGGCGGCGGGCGCGTGGTCGTTCGACGGCTCGGCGTGGGCGGAGGATCCCTCGCTCGCCCTGCCCCCGGACGTCCTCACGGAGGCGGGCGGGCGCGACCGCGGGGTCCGCCTGCGCGACCAGGACCGCGACGGCCGCTGCGAGCTCCTCGTGGGCAACGAGTCGCAGAGCGCCGTCTACGCCCCGACCGCCGCGGGCTGGAAGAAGCTCTCTTATGGATTCCCGCGCGGGGCGCGGATCGTCGACGCGGACGGCCGCGACGCCGGCCTCCGCTTCCAGGACCTGAACAAGGACGGCTTCGACGATCTCGTCTTCTCGAACGAGGAGCAGTTCGCGGTCCATCTGTTCATCCCGCGGCCCAACGCCCTCCGCGCCTTCCCTCTGGCGGGCTGGACGCGCCCGGCCCATATGGGGAAGCGGGGCGATCCGGGCGCGATCCCCTCGATCGTCCGCGCCGGGCCGCGGCGGAACAACGGCGCGTGGTTCCATTCCGGGAAGCTCTGGGTCCAGAACGAGGAGACGACGAAGCTCCCCGACCACTGCGAGCAGTGGACCTTCCGTGACCTCATGGTCGGCTATCTGCCTCCGCCGCTCTCTCCCGAGGAGTCGATGAAGCGGATCCAGCTTCGGCCCGGATTCCGGATCGAGCTCGTGGCCGCCGAGCCGCTGGTCCACGATCCGGTCGCGTTCGAATGGGGCGCCGACGGGAAGCTCTGGGTGGTCGAGATGCTCGACTACCCGGCGGGGATCGACGGCAAGGGCCGCGCGGGCGGCAAGGTGAAGTTCCTGGAGGACACGGACGGCGACGGCCGCTACGACAAGGCGACCGCCTTCCTCGAGAACCTGAACTTTCCGACGGGCGTCATGCCGTGGAGGAAGGGCGTCCTCATCAGCGCGGCTCCGGAGATCCTCTATGCCGAGGACAGCGACGGGGACGGCCGGGCGGACGTCCGGAAGACGCTCTTCAGCGGCTTCGCGCAGGGCAACCAGCAGCACCGGGTGAACGGCTTCACCTACGGGCTCGACAACTGGGTCTACGGGGCCAACGGCGGGAGCGGCGGGACGATCCTCTCCCATAAAGGGGGCGACCCGCTCCGCCTGGGGGGCCGCGACTTCCGTATCCTCCCCGACACCGGGGCGATCGAGCCCCAGCCGGGCACGACCGAGTTCGTCCGGAACCGCGACGACTGGGGGAACTGGTTCGGTAACAACCATCCCACGTGGGGCTGGCACTACTGGCTGCCGGAGCACTATCTCGCCCGGAACCCGCAGGCGACGTCCCGCACGAACAAGCGCGTCATCGCCGAGAACGAATACGCCTTCCGGATCAGCGGCTTCATGGCGCGGCCGCAGATGGCGAGGCCGCTGGACTTCTCGACCGCGCCCAGCTGCGTGAACCCGTACCGCGACGACCTCTTCGGCCCCGACTTCGCGACGAGCGTCTTCATCGGCGAGGCGGACAAGAGCCTGGTCCACCGCGAGGTGCTGGAGCCCGACGGCGTGAGCTTCCGCGGGCGCCGCGCCCCGGGCGAGAAGGACCGCGAGTTCCTCGCCTCCGCCGACAACTGGTTCCGGCCCGTCATGACCAAGACCGGCCCCGACGGCGCGCTCTACATCGCCGACATGTACCGGCTCATCATCGAGCACCGGGACTACTATCCGGCCGACACGCACGACCTGATCGACTTCAGAGCCGGGAGCGACAAGGGCCGGATCTACCGGGTCGTCCCCGACGGAGCGACGCTCCGCGCGGTCCCGCGGATGGACCGGCTCTCGACGGCGGAACTCGTCGCCTCGATGGACTGCCCCAACGGCTGGCAGCGCGACACGGCGCAGAAGCTCCTCGTCTGGGGCGGGGACAAGGCGGCGATCGAGCCGCTCGCCCGGATGGCGCGGGAGTGCGCGAGGCCCAAGGCGCGGCTCCAGGCGCTCGGCACGCTGGAAGGCCTGGGCGGGCTCACGCCGGGGCTCCTCTCCGCCGCGATGAAGGACGCGGACCCGCGCGTCCGGGAGCACGCGGTCCGCCTGAGCGAGCCGTTCCTCCGGAAGGGGGAGCTCCCCGCCGGCCTGCTCGACCTCGTCCGCGACCCGGAGATCCGCGTCCGGTTCCAGCTGGCGTTCACGCTCGGGGAATGGAAGGACGCGCGGGCCGCGAAGGCGCTGGTCGCGCTCGCCGCCGACCGCGACGAGGCGCTGCGCCTCGCGATCGTGAGCTCCGCGGCCCCGCATGTCTCGGAGATGCTGGCCGCCGCGCCGCCCACCGCGCTCCTCGCGCCGCTCATGGCGATCGCGGACGATCGCGATGTCGAGCGCCTCATGCAACCCAAAGAGGGCACCTTCGCGACCTGGCAGCTCGAGGCGTATGCCGCGTGGCTCGATGCGCGCCGCCGGGAGGTCGAGCCGGCGGACCCCGTGGCGAGACACGCCCGGGAGGTCGCGTTCGACGCGAAGGCGCCCGAACCCCACCGGGTCGCCGCGATCGCGCTCCTCCGATCGGCGGAGGACGTCGGGCCGCTGGCCGCGCTGCTCGACCCGCTGGTCGCGGCGCCTCTGCAGAAGGCGGCGCTCGGCCGCCTCAAGCTGCGGGCGGACGCGTCGGGCCCGATGCTCGCGCGCTGGAAGCTCTCGTCTCCCGCCGTGCGCGCCGAAGTGCTGGGGGCCCTCTTCAGCCGGGCGGAAGGGGTGCAGGCGCTGCTGGAAACGATCGAGAAGGGCACGATCCTCCCGGGCGAACTCGACGCGACGCGCCAGGAGCAGCTGCTCAAGCACGCGCAGCCGGCGGTCCGCGAGCGCGCCTCGAAGCTCTTCGCAGCGGCGAGCGCCGATCGCGAGAAGATCCTGCGGGAGTACCAGGTCGTGGCGCAGCTGAAGGGCGATCCCGCGAAGGGGCGGGAGCACTTTCGGAAGGCGTGCGCGACGTGCCACCGCGTGAAGGACGAGGGTTTCGTCGTCGGCCCCGACCTCGTCCAGCTGGCCAGCAAGCCCGTGGGCGAGACCCTGATCGCGATCCTCGACCCCAACCGGACGATTGCGAGCGGCTTCGCGGCCTACCGGGTGGAGACGAAGGACGACCGCGATCTGGGCGGGATCGTGGTCACGGAGACCCCCAACAGCGTGACGCTCCGGATGGCCAACGGGATCGAGGAGCTGCTGCGCCGCGACCAGATCCGCCGCATGACCGCCTCGAGCCTCTCTCTTATGCCGGAGGGCCTCGAGAAGGCCCTCACGCCGCAGGACCTCGCCGACCTCCTCGCCTTCCTCGGTATGATAAAATAAGCGGCTACTTTATCATATTGATCGTGGCGACCAGTTCGCCGCGGACCGCCGCGCCCCCCTCGTCCCTCAGGCTGTAGCGGATCCGGAGCTGGTTCACCGGCGCGAGGCCGGGGATCGAGAGGAGGACCGTCCGCCCGTCGGACTGGAGCTTCGCGCCCGTCAGCTCGACGGGATCGTGGCCCACGACGCCGGGCTGCGCGGCGGAGTAGTCCTCGGAGCCGTACTTCTCGGAGTACCGGTAGTTCCACCGCTCGAGGGCGTAGCTGTCGGGGCTCTCGGCCCCCTCGCGGTCGAGCGGCTCGGAGAACGTGACCCGTACGCCGCCCCGCTCGGCGGCGAAGGCCACCGGGAGGCGGATCTTCTCGCCGGTGTACCGGACGCGCTGGAGGCAGCCGTCGCGGACCGCGGCGGAGACCCAGCCCTTCGAGCCGGCCACATAGAGCTGGCCGTCCTGCGGGCGGAACCGGCCGCGCATGACGCCCGAGGCGAAGGTCCCCTTGAGCGGGACCACGGCGCCGCCGGAGGGGCCGCGCAGGGCGAGCTGCATCGAGCAGCGGCCGAAGGAGAGGTTGAGCAGCTGGCCCTTGAGCGGCCCCCACGCGTCGCCCGTCACCCAGACTTGCCCGCCCGTCGAGTTGTCCATCGTGCGGGGGAGATAGACGAGCGGAGGATCGTATCCCAGCGGCCGCTCCGGCGTGACCTTCGGCCCGCCGTACCCATAGTGGCCGCCCGGCTTCACCTCGAAGATCATCGACCCGGGCGTCCACTCCCCCTCCTGCGGCGCGACGGTGACCGTCCCGTCGGGGCCGACCGACATCCCGTTCGGGTTCCGGAAGCCCGTCGCGACGAGCTCGCTCTTCTTCCCGTCCGGAGAGACGCGGTAGAGGCCCTTCCAGCTGACGAAATAGAAGCTCCCGTCCGGGCCGGTCTCCAGGCACGTGATGTAGTCGTGCCCGCCCGCCGAGGTGGGCAGCTGGTCGCAGAAGTTCTCGTAGAGGTCCGCCTCGCCGTCGCCGTCCGTGTCCTTCAGCCGGGTGATCCGGTCGCGGCCGAGGACGAAGAGCTCGCCCTTCACGATGCGGAGGCCGAGCGCCTGGTAGAGCCCGGTCGCGAACCGGCGCCACGTCAGCTTCTCGAGCGTCTCGTCGATGCCGCTCACGCGCCAGACGTCGCCGTGGATCGTCGAGACCGCGGCGTCGCCGTTCGCGAAGAAGTCGACGCCCGAGAGGAACATCAGGGCCTTCCAGGGATTGTCATAAGGAACCGTCAGCGTGTCGATGACGAACGGACCTTTCTCCTTGCTCACGTGTCCCTTCGTGACGATCGCCTCCGACCAGCGGGGAGGCTTCCCTTTCGTCAGGTTCTCGGGCTCCTCCATCCCCACGTTCAGCGGCTGAGGCGGGCTCTTCGCGACGAGCGCGGCGAACTTGGGAAGCTCGGCCTTCGCGCCCGACCAGACCAGGATCTTGTGGGTGGCGGAGACGGCATTGAACGAAGGCTCGTACAGGTCGATCCGGTCCCCCGAGAGCTGAAGGCGCCCCTTTCCCCCCGCGAAGGCCACCGCCACAACCTTATCTCCTGCCTGGAGGACCGCCATATCCACACCGGAAACGGTTTCGAGCGCCCCGGTCGCCCCGGCGAGGGACGCGATCGGCAGCACGAGGTCCGGAGGACTTCCACGGCACACGAAGGTCCGCGAGATCGCGGTGATCCCCTCGTGCGACTCCAGCCACGGCCACTCGCTGACCCGGCGGTGGCGAATCTCTTCGTTGTACTTGTATTCGAAGTCATAGAGGAGGCCCACCCGGTTCCCCCGCAGCATCAGGCCGAGGTACCTCCCTTTCGGCCCCGCAGGGGCGGTCCACTGGATCTCTCCCGCGATCCTCGGCTTCTCGATCAGGCCGTAGCGCGCGGGGCTGAACGCGATGAACTTCCCGGTCCAGCCCGCGCGGAGCGAGAGGGTGTCGGGATCGAAGACGACGCCGCCCTCGCCCTGGTCGCCCACCTTGATCGAGATCGCGCGGAGGAGCGTGTCGTCGCCGACCTTGAGCGCCGACGTGATGAACGGCCCGATCTCCGCCTGGTTCCAGCGGCCGTCGGCCCAGTCCTTCTCGCCCTCGCGCCCCCAGTGGCCGCCCTTCCCGCCGTCGAGCCCCGGATCGGGGGGGAGGACCTTGGGGGGATCCTGCCGGGCGGCCCAGAGGGTCCCGCGGCGGATGAGGCCGCCCGCCTTCCGGATCGAGACGTCGGAGTGGCCGAGCACGGTCTGAAAGACGCGCGCCTTCCCGTGCTCGTAGGCGAAGGCCATCGGCTCGTCCTTCCCTGTCTTCTTCGATCGCGCGGTCGCGAGCGGCTCGATGGGGAGTGTCCCGACCTGCTTGAAGTAGAGCTCGTCCGTGGTCTCGAAGGGCGCTAGCCCCTCGGTGATCGGGTGCTTCACGGGCGTGATGTCGACCCGGAACGGGCCGAAATCGTCGTGGCCACTCTCGGGGTGCATCCAGACGCGGCGGACGATCTTCGTGCGGTACTCCTCCCAGTCGGACTCCTTGGCGGGGATCGTGGGGTTGAACGCGCCGTTGGCGAAGTGGACGATCGCCAGGCCGCCGCCGCGCTCGAGGTACTTGAGGAGGCCGGCTTTCGCCGCGTCGGAGAGGCCCGGCTTGTCCCAGTTGCAGTAGTTGAGGACGAGGACCTCCGCGGCGTCGAGCTTCGCGGTCGCGAGGTCCTCGGGGGTCTCGGTGACCGAGACCTGGACGCGCGGGTCCTGTCCGAGGACCTCCCGGAGCGCGGCGGTGGTGGCCTTCCAGTCGTGGGCCGGGTGGTTGTGGCCGGTGACGATGAGCGCGCGGACCGGCGGAACGCCCTGCCCCTTCTCTTTCGGGGGATCCTGTTTCGGGGGCGCCTTGGGGACCCACGGGCTGCCGGCCCGGAAGAGGGCCTTCTCGGTCTGCTCGGCCGGCGGGTCGAAGGCAAGCGGCGGGCGGTTCGCGGCCCAGACGGTGGCGCGGCGGAAGAGCGCGCCCGCCCTGCGGATGGATTCCGCCCCGTGGCCGAGCGCGGTCTCGAAGACGCGCGCGCGGCCGTACTCGTGGGCCCAGGCGAGCGGCTCGTCCTTCCCCGTGACCTTGGCCCGAGCGGTGACGAGCGTCTCCGCCGGCAGTTCGCCCGCGAGCCTTACATAGAGTTCGTCTTTGGTCTCGAAGGGGGAGAGGCCCGCAGTGATCGGATGCTTCGCGGCCGCGATCTCGACCTTGAAGGGGCCGAAGTCGTCGTGGCCGCTCTTCGTGTCCCACCAGCGGCCGGCGATCTTCTCGCGGAACTCCGGCCAGTCGGACTCCTTGGGGCAGAGCGACGCGTTCCAGGCCCCGAGCGCGCCGTGGAAGAGGAGGAACCCTCCGCCCCGCTCGAGGAACTTGAGGAAACCCTTTTTCCCCGCCTCCGAAAGGCCGGGGCGCTGCCAGTTCATGTAGTTGAGGACGAGGACGTCCTGGGTCTCGATCGCCGCGGTCGCGAGGACCTCGATGTCCTCGGAGACGCTCACCCGGACGCGCGGGTCCTGCTCGAGGACGGGGATGAGCGCCGCGGTGGTGACGCGCCACTCGTGGGCGGGGTAGTGATGGCCCGTCAGGATCATGACCTTGATCGGGCCGTCGAGCGCGGACTCGACGCCCGCCGCCGGGACCTCGAGCTTGGCGGTCCAGGCGATCGCGTTCAGGACGAGCTTCCGGAAGTCGGGGATCCACCAGTTGGCAGTGAAGTGGCCGCCGGTGAAGCCGAATCCGCGGCCGCCGTCGACGCGCTCGACGGCGTAGCCGACCGTGTTGGCGCGCACGTCGCCTTCCTTGCAGAGCAGGATGGGTTTCAGGCGCGGGTCGGCGTCGCGGAACTTGAGGTTGAAGTAGAACTCCTCCTTGACCTTGAACGGCGCGACGCCGCGGGCGATCGGGTGGTCGGGCGTCGCGATCGCGGTCTGCCACTCGCGGGTCTCGATCTTGGAGTACCACTTGTTGGCGCCGGGTCCGGTCTCGTAGTCGAAATACCCGCCCAGCCACTCGGTGATCTTCTCGTGGTGCTTCGCGGGGTTGAAGGTGGACCAGTGGAACTGGACCAGGCCGCAGCCACGCTTCATCTGTTTCTCGATGACCGCAAGACGATCGCCGACGTAGAACGGATGGTCGTCGAGTTTTCGGTCGCAGCCGCCGCTCGTGAGGACGATCGTGTCGGCGTCGTCGAGGGTCACCGGATCGGCGGGCCAGCCGTTGAAGTGGACCTCGGTCCTGAAGCCCTTGAGGTTGGAGGCGGTGTCCAGGAGGTGCTTGAGGAGGATGACGTTCTTCTCGTACTCGTGGGTATCCTTGGGGTGGGAGTCGAGCGGGCCGGCGAGGAGGACGATCTTCCTCGGCTTGGCCTCCTGGCCTCCGGCGGAGGCGAAGAGGAGGAGCGCCAGGCAGGTGTTCATACGGCCTCCGGAACGGCTTCCTTCAATACGGCTTTGAGGCGGGCGTCGATGTGATGGGCCATCGCCCTCCGGGCGGCGTCGGGGTCGCGGGCCTGGAGGGCCCTGAGGATGCGGAGGTGCTCGTGGAGGGCGTCGACCAGGTTGGACATGCTTCCGGTGATGCGGCAGAAGGCGCGGACGAGGAGCCGGTAGCGCAGGACGTCGTCCTGGAGGCGGCGGCACGCGGAGGCGCGAGCGAGGGTCTCGTGGAAGTGCTGGTCGAAGTCGAGGGCCCGCCGTTTCCACTCGGGCTCCTTGAGGCGGCCGGAGAGGAGGCCGTCGGCCCGGGCGCGGAGGTCGCGGAGGGTCTCGGGATCGATGCGGGTGGCGGCGCGCTCGGCGGCGGCGCTTTCGAGGATGCGGCGCATCTCGTAGAGTTCGGCGATGTCGGCTCGCTCGAAGCGGGCGACGCGGGGGCGGCGGGCGCTCGTGTGGACGACGAGGCCGTCCTTGGCGAGTTTCTGGAGGGCCTCGTGGACGGGGGTGCGGCTGACGTGGAACTCCTGGGCGAGGCCAACCTCGCTGACTTCGGCGCCGCTCGGGAGGGCGCCGGAGAGGATGTTCTCGAGGATCGCCTGGTAGACCGACTCGCCGAGGTAGGTCTTGGCGAGGGGGGCCGTGAGCTTCATCATGCGCCGCTCCACAAAAGGCTTGCACTCCGCATACTGCATGCAGTATACTGTATAAGCATTCGGGAGTCAAGCGGGAGACGCTCATGAAAAAGGCCGCCGGCACCACCCTCGTCCGAAACGGCACCCTCCTCGACGGCACCGGCGCCAAGCCCGTCCCGAACGGAGCCGTCCTGATCGAGAACGGCCTCCTCCGCTACGCCGGGCCCGCCGCCCAGGCGCCCCCCTCCCCTCAGGGGACGACGATCCTCGACGCGAAGGGCGGCACGATCCTGCCCGGCCTCGTCGAGGCCCACTTCCACGCCACCTATTTCAACGTCGCCGAACTGGCCGACCTCGACGTCAAGTACCCCGTCGAGTACGTCACCCTCCTCGCCGCCGCCAACGCCAAGCTCGCCCTCCAGTGCGGCTACACCAGCGCCCGCAGCTGCGGCAGCCTCCACAACATCGACGTCTGGCTCAAGAAGGCCATCGAGGAGGACCTCTACCCCGGCCCCCGCCTCGCCGCCGCCGGACGCGAACTCTGCGGCGCCGGCGGCCTCATGGACTGGAACCCCGACTACATGAAGCTCGGCATGGAAGGCCTCATGCTCCTCGTCAACGGCCCCATCGAGACCCGTGCCGCCGTCCGGAAACTCGCCAAGGACGGCGTCGAGTGGGTCAAGACCTACCCCTCCGGCGACGCCGCCAGCCCCCACGCCGACCAGCACGCGATCTGCATGACCCTAGAGGAACTCCAGGCCGCCGTCTCCGAGGCCCACAACTACAAGATGAAAGTCACCGGCCACTGCCGCTCCACCCTCGGCATCAAGAACGCCCTCCTCGCCGGCTTCGACACCCTCGAGCACGCGACCTTCATCGACGACGAGACCCTCGAGCTCCTCCTAAAGCGCGACGTCCCCGTCGTCCCCGCTCTCCGCTTCGAATTCACGAGCATCGAACGCGGCCGGGAGTTCCGCATGCCCCAGTGGGTCATCGATGGCCACAAGGAGACGCTCGAAGGCGGCGCCGAAAGCGCCCGCCGGATCCTCAAGGCCGGCGGACGCCTCGGCATGGGAGGCGACTACGGTTTCGCCTGGAACCCCCACGGCGAGTACGCGAAGGAGCTCAGCTTCTTCGTCCACCACGTCGGCTTCAGCCCCATGGACGTGATCCGCTGCGCCACGAAGACCGGCGCCGAGATCCTCGGCCGCGCGAAGGAGCTGGGCACGCTCGAGGCGGGCAAGCTGGCCGACGTCCTCGTCGTCGACGGCGACCCCCTCGCCGACATCCGCGTCCTCGAGGACCGTTCGCGCTTCATCGCCGTCCTCCAGGGCGGGATCCTGAAGGCGGGCCGCCTCGCATGATCGCGCTGCTCCTCCTGATGGACGTCTACCACGTCAGCCCCGACGGCAACGACGCCCACGACGGGCGCTCGCCGAAGTCGGCGTGGAAGACCGTCGCGAAGATCAGCGCGACCGCCTTCCAGCCCGGCGACCAGATCCTCTTCGCCCGCGGCGGCGAGTGGCGCGAATCGCTCAAGGCGAGCTCCAGCGGCGCCCCCGGGAAACCGATCCTCTACGCCGCCTACGGCCAGGGCGCCAAGCCGAAGTTCTGGGGCAGCGACCTCCTCAAGAACGCCGAGTTCAAGCCCGCCGGCACGAAGTTCACCCTCGCGATCGCCACCCGCGTCGCCTCCCTCCTCGTCGACCACGAGTTCCTCCAGCCCGGCTCCTGGGCGTGGGAGAACGGCACGCTCAGCGTCGACCGCGATCCGCGCGAGGGGAAGCACGTCTGGACCGCCTGCGTCCGGGTCGACCCCGTCCACTCGAACGGGAAGAACCACCTCGCCTTCCGCGATCTCGTCGCCGACGAGTCCGCCGACGCGAAGGATGGCTATGGGTTCCGCGTCATGGGCAGCGACGGCGTGCGGCTCGAATCCTGCGAGGCCTACCGCGCGGGTCGCCACCACTTCGGCGTGATCAACTCGACGAACTTCAGCGGCGAGAAGCTCCACTGCGCGCTCGCCATGCCGAACTGCCCGGGCGGCGCGACCTTCTACGTCTCCTTCAGCGACCCGAGCCGGAAGGGCGACACCCATCGGTGGATCGACTGCTCCGCCGAGCGCTTCGAGAACCCCGGCCAGCGGAACTACCAGGTCTTCTACGATCACGGCGAGGGGCTGGGCCCGATCCTGATCCGAAACATGACCTCGAAGGGCGGCAAGCTCTCCGTGGGCTCCTCCGCCCGGGCGCCGGTGACGATCGAGGGCGGCCTCATCGAAGACAATTCGCTCGAGATCTTCGGCGACCACGCCCGCGTGAGCGGCCTCACGATCCGGGGCGACGGCGCGGTGGACCACTTCGGCTCCGACAGCCTCTTCGAGAACCTGCTCCTGCTCCTGAAGCCGAAAAACGGAGGGCCGACCGGCTACGGCGCCGGGTTCGTCCTCCGGGACAAGGCGGCCCGGAACACGATCCGCTTCTGCACGCTGCGCCTCGACGGCGAGAGCGCGATCCAACTCGTCGGAGGGAACGCCCAGACCCAGGTCTACGGCAACATCCTTCTTTCGAAAAAGCTGCTCGACCCCAAGGCGTTCGCGTTCGCGGAGTGGAACTTCACGTCGGGCGATCCGAGGCTCGGGAGCGATCACGCACCGCTGGCGGGCTCTCCCGTGATCGGAGCCGCGAAGGTCGACGCCGAGAGGCGCCCGGAAACGGACCTCGCCGGAATGAAGCGCCCCGCCGCCTGCGCTATCGGGGCCTTCGAACCGAAATAGGCGCCTAATCCGCCCCCGGCCCCGCCTTCTCTCCCAAGGGGGTGCCCCATGCTCGGGATTCTCTTCTGCCTCGCCGTCCAGGAGGTCGACCTCTCCGGAGCGCGCCTCGCCGGCGGCGCCCGGATCGAGAAGGGCGTCCTCGAGTTCACAAACGCCCTCCAGGTCGCCGAGATCGGCTTCTCGAAGAAGCTCGACGGCGTCGAGGCGATGACCGTGGGGGCGTGGGTCTTCCCCCGGCGGTCGGGGGAACAGTCCTTCCTCTTCCGCGGGGTTCCGGAAGCGGGGCCGAACGGCGAGCGCATGTTCCGCCCGAACGATCAATGGGTCAACTTCCTCCTCGGCACCGATCAACACGGGTTCCTCATGGGCACGATCCACGGGAACGGATCGATGCCCTTCCCCTACGTGACGCTCGACGAGGTGCCGACCGATTCGTGGAGCCAGCTCGTGATCGTCAAGGACGCGAAGGGCTTCCAGAGGTTCTACCGGAACGGCACCCTCGTCGCCTCCGACCTCGACTCCTGCCACGCAGGCCGCGGCCGCCCCTTCCGCGACACGGCCGAGGGCGAGCCGCTCCGGCTCGCGATGCCGCTCGGGGGCCGTATCGGCGAGGCGTGGGTCTTCCCCCGCGCGCTCACCGCCGATGAGATCCGCAAGGACTTCGACGCCAAACGGGAGCGCTACGCCCCCGCGCTCTCCGCCCGGCCCGTCCTCCTCCGCGAGATGGACGCCCGCCCCTCCGCCGACCTCCGCACGTTCGACCGCGAGCGCGTCCAGAAGGGGGTTCGCGAGATCTTCGGCCCCATGCCGGCCGAGAAAGTCCCGCTCGACCCGAAGACGATCTCGGAAGAGGACTGCGGCACCTACGTGCGCCGGAAGGTGTCGATCCAGGTGCAGCCCGACGACCGCATGCCGGCCTATCTGCTGATCCCGAAGGCGCGTAAGGGCCGCGTCCCGGCGATCGTCTGCTTCTACGGAACCACTCGCGGCGAGGGCAAGCTCACGACCGTCGGGCTCACCTCCGAGAAGAACCGCGGCTTCGCCGTCGACATGGTCGAGGCGGGCTTCGTCGCCTTCGCCGCCGACTACCTCCGCGACGGCGAGCGGATCCAGCCCGGGAAGCGGCCCTACGACACCACCGACTTCTACGCGAAGTTCCCCGACTGGTCGATCCACGGGAAGGACGCGTGGGACAACTCGCGCGCGATCGACTATCTCGAGACGCTCGACTTCGTGGACGCGTCGAGGATCGGCATGATCGGCCACTCGTACGGCGGTCACAGCACGATTTTCGCCGCCGCGTTGGAGCCGCGCATCAAGGCGGCGATCGCCAACGGGGCCGTTTCTGACTTCGTCCACCACGGCATGCACTGGGCGGTGCCG
>CAZSCC010000023.1:0-2316 GCA_964604905.1 uncultured Planctomycetales bacterium | reverse complement strand
GCGTCGCCCCGGTAGTGGCGGCCGCCGTTCGCCTGGGCCTTGACGGGCCACGAGCCCTTCATCCACGAGCACTCGTCGATCTGGTGGATGTAGAAGTCGCTGAAGCAGCCGCCGCTCGCCCAGAGGAAGCTGTGGAAGCGGTTGATCTGGAACATCGTCTCGGTCATGTTGGCCGGCTTGGGTCCCGTGAAGGCCGATCCCACCGGGCCGTGCATCCGGTAGGCGCGCAGCGCGATGACGTCGCCGATCTCGCCGTCCTGGATCCGCTTGGCCAGCTCCTGGCGGCCGCGGCAGTGGCGCACCATGAGGCCCACGCCGACCTTGAGGTTCTTCTTCGTCGCCTCCTCGCCGAGGGCGAGCATCTTCCGGCTCGAGGGGCCGTCGGCGGTGACGGGCTTCTCCATGAAGACGTTGAGGCCCTTCTCGATCGCCTTCTGGAACATCACCCAGCGGAAGGCGAGGGGAGTGGTCAGGATCACGATGTCCCCGGGCTTCAGGCAGTCCATCGCCTTCTGGTAGCCGTCGAAGCCGACGAACTTGCGCTCGGCGGGGACGTCCATCTGGCCCACGTAGCTGTCGTTGAGGACCTTGGCGGCGTTCTTGAGCTTGTTCTCGAAGACGTCCGCCATGGCGACGAGCTTGATGGGGCCGAGCTTGCTCTGGGTGGCCAGCGCATCGGCCGCCGCGCCCGTGCCGCGACCGCCGCAGCCGATGAGGGCGGTCTGGATCGTCTCGTCCGCGCCCGCGTGGACGTAGGGGATGGCCGACGCCGTCAGGGCCGAGGCCGCGACGATGCCGCCCGTGTTCTTCAGGAACTCGCGACGCGACGAGGAGCTGCTCATGATCATCCCCTTTCGGTGTACCGGAAGATACTAACGAAACGCCGGGGGCCCTGAAAAGTCTTATCGTTCTTCCGAAGGGCCCCGGATGGCGTTATAATTCCCGGCCACAGCGAAGGAGAGACCTCATGACCGCCGCCGCCCTGTTGCTGCTCTGCGCGGCCGCCCAGGACCTGAAGGGCGAGACGGTCACGATCCCCGACACGACGTTCACGTTCGAGATGGTCCGCGTGCCGGGAGGCAAGGTCAAGGCGGGGGACCGGGAGATCGAGCTCAAGCCCTTCTGGATCTCCAGACACGAGGTGGAGTGGGAGGCGTTCGAGCGGTACTTCTCGAGCCGCAAGGAGATGAAGGTCGACGGGATCACCCGCCCGTCGCAGCCCTACGAGCCCCCGAACGGTCCGATGGGCACGGGGCGCCACCCCGCGGTGGGCATGCGCTGGCACGGCGCGATGGGCTACTGCGAGTGGGTGTCGAAGCTGACCGGGCGCCGCTTCCGCCTGCCTACCGAGGCGGAGTGGGAGATCGCCGCGCGGGCGGGCGAGGCGACCGACGGACCGGTCGGAGTGGCGGACGTCGCCTGGTGCAAGGAGAACGGCGCGGCGAAGACCCACGCGGCGGGGGAGAAGAAGCCGAACGCCTTCGGCCTCCACGACATGCTGGGCAACGTCTGGGAGTACTGCCTGGAGCCCATGACGCCTCCCGAGTTCGGCCCGGTCCTCCGGGGAGGTGCCTGGCCCACGCCGGCGGCCCAGATCAAGTTCGCCACCCGCCAGCCGATCAACCCCGACTGGTACGACCGCGACCCCAACCGCCCTCGGAGCATGTGGTGGCTCACGGACGGACATTTCATCGGCTTCCGCCTGGTCCAGTTCGTCGATGCTGCCGACAAGCCCGACGTCTCCAAGGTCCAGGTCGGCGAGTTCAAGATCCTGGCTTCGAAGGGCGGGCAGACGAGGGTCTCGGGGACGGTCAAGAACGGGGGCGACCGGCCGCTCGACGAGGTGGAGCTCGTCGTCTCGTACCTGGACGCGAAGGGCCGGCCTGTGCTCGAGGATAAGAAAGTTCGGCCGGGCTACACGAAGTGCTATCCGGTGCTCGTGAACTCCTGGCACGACGGCGCGGCGCGGAAGCCGCTCGCCCCGGGCGAGTCGCGCGCCTTCGAGGTGGACGTCCCGGTGCCCTACGACCTGGACGAGGACGCGGAGAAGATCGGCGCCCGCGTCACCGCCCTTCAGTTCTCGAAACCCTGATCCCTCTGGCTTCCAGCTTCCGCTTCCAAGCTTCCGGCTTCCAGCTTCTTCTAGGGCTTCTTGACGGCCTTCCCCGCCGACGTGTAGACCCCGCCCGAATCGTCGGCGATCTGCTTGAGCAGCCGCCCGCCTCCCTCGGCCTCGGAGGAGTTCGAGGCGAAGACGCCGATCGTGTTGATCGTCACCTTCTTGGTCTTGTTCATCTCCTTCAGCTTCGCGATGAT
>CAZSCC010000022.1:0-6757 GCA_964604905.1 uncultured Planctomycetales bacterium | reverse complement strand
CATCGTCGACTGCACCGTCGGCCCCGGGGGCCACGCGATCGAGCTGCTCGGAAGGAAGGCGTCGGTGATCGGCCTCGACCTGGACCCGGCGAACCTGGAGGTCGCCCGCGCGCGCCTGGAAGAGCTGGGCGGGACGTTCGAACTCCATCATTCGAATTTCGCCGGGCTCCTCACCGTGCTTGCGGGACGGCAGGTCGACGGCATCCTGGCCGACCTGGGGGTCTCGAGCCCGCACATCGACGACCCGCGGCGCGGGTTCTCGTACCGCAAGCCGGGGCCGCTCGACATGCGGATGGACCCGACGCGCGGTCAGCCGGCGTGGGCGCTCCTCGACCGCATGAGCGAAGAGGAGCTCGCGCGGGCGATCCTCGAGCTGGGCGACGAGGAGGACGCGCCGACCATCGCACGGCTCATCGTCCAGCGTCGGCCGCTCCGGACCACGAATGAGCTCGCCTCGATCGTCTGCGAGGCGCGCGACTTCACGCTCCAGCGGGCCGCCGGGGCGAAGCTCCATCCCGCGGCGCGGACGTTTCAGGCGATCCGGATGCTCGTCAACCGCGAGATGCCGAACCTGGAGCGCCTCCTCGCGGTGCTGCCGGACTGTCTCAAGCCCGGCGGGACGGCCGCGATCCTCAGTTTCCACAGTGGCGAGGACCGCCGCGTGAAGCAGGCGTTCCGCGAAGGTCTCCGATCGGGCGTGTACGACAAGGCGAGCGACGATCCCGTCGTCGCGACGGAGGATGAACGGCGGGCGAACCCGCGTGCCTCGTCCGCCAAACTCCGCTGGGCCCGGCGGAGTAAGTAAGGTGGCCACGCGCCCGGGACTTCTGCTTTAATGGGGGACGAGACATGCGCCGGACCCTGCTGTCTCTCGTGATCCTGGGAGGATGTTCCATGCCCGCCGCGACGCTGAAGTCGGCCGCCCCGCTCCCGCCCGGCGTCGGGGACGAGATCAACGTCGCGGTGAAGGAGGCGGTGGCGGCCGAGCTCTCCTCCCTCGTCGACGCCTACCGCTGGTTCCACCAGAACGTCGAGCTCTCCAACAAGGAGGAGAAGACGGCGGCGCGGTTCGCCGAGGAGGTCCGCAAGGCGGGGTGGGCGGTCACCGAGAAGGTGGGCGGCCACGGCGTGGTCGCGGTCCTGAAGAACGGGGACGGTCCGATCGTCCTCGCGCGGATCGACATGGACGGCCTCCCCGTGAAAGAGCTGACCGGCCTTCCGTATGCCAGCACGACCGGGGTGATGCACGCCTGCGGCCACGACTCGCACATCACGATCGGTATCGGGATGGCGCGGGCCCTCGCCCGGCTCAAGGACAAGTGGTCGGGCACCGCGGTCCTGCTGGGCCAGCCCGCGGAGGAGCTCGGGACCGGCGCCAAGCAGATGATCGAGGACCCGAAGTTCCAGGCGGCGCTGCCGGGGAAGCCGGTCGCCTGCCTGAGCGTCCACGATTTTCCGAGCCTCGCCGGCAAAGTGGGCGTTTGTTCCGGCTACGCGACGGCGAACGTCGACAGCCTGGACATCCTGATCCACGGGAAGGGCGGCCACGGCGCGTGGCCCCACAAGACGGTCGATCCGGTGGTGATCGGCTCGGAGCTCGTGCTGGCGCTCCAGACGATCGTGAGCCGGAAGCTCGCGCCGGGCACGAAGGCGGTCGTGACGGTCGGCTCGTTCCACGCGGGGACGAAGCACAACATCATCGGGCCCGAGGCGAAGCTGCAACTCACGGTGCGCTCGTACGACGACGAGACGCGCGCGACGCTGCTGGCCGAGATCAAGCACCTGGCCGAGAAGATCGCCGAGGCGCACCGCGCGCCGAAGGCCACCGAGGTGAAGAGCTCCGAGGACTACACGCCCGCCGGCTACCACGATCCGGCGCTCACCGGGCGGATGAAGGGGGTCTTCGAGCGTCTGCTCGGGAAGGAGAACGTCTACGACGCCGAACCCATGATGGGGGGCGAGGACTTCAGCCGGTTCCCCAAGCACTTCGGCGTCCCCGGCCTCCAATTCCGCGTGGGGGGCGCGAAGCCGAACCACGATCCCACGATCGCGCTCCACTCGGAGTACTGGGCGGTCGACCCGGAGCCGACGCTTCGGACCGGTTCGGTGGCGCTTGCGCGCGGGATGCTCGACCTGCTGGGGAAGAAGTAGGCGGGGTCACTCGCGGAGGATGGGGCGGCCCTCCTCGACGCGCTTTCCCACGTGCTGCTGGAAGATGACGCGGCGGAATCCCTCCTCCTTGAGAACTCCCTCGATCTCATCCATGTCGATGCCGCGGGCGGCGTTCTTCGCGAAGATCACCACGCAGAGCGACCGGCCCATCGGAACCTCGCGGAGGAAGCGCAGGAACTCGGCACGCGACAAATCGCGTCGATGGGACTCCCGGTGGAATCCCGGGTAGGCATCGATCTTCTCCCATGACGTGAAGTCGAGGGAGAGGTCCGCTTCCCTCTCTTGCCGGAAGGCCCGCTCGGAGATTTCGGGGCAGCGGGGAGGCGCGGGAGATCCGCCGCACCCGCCGAGTAGGACGAACCACATCAGCCGGGATCGCATGAAGATTGGACGACGCCGCTCCGCCGGGCCGTGCATCGGTCACATTTGCATTGTCCGGGCGTCCCATAAGAAGGTGCTCACCAAGATCGAGTCGAGGGTCGTCCGCCAGCCCGACCTCCGGGTCCGCTGCGCGTGGTACCAGAGCGCCTCCGCCGACGTCGTCCTTCACCATGACGCCGAGACCGGCGCGTTCCTCTGCTTTGAGATCGACGGGGAAGGCCGGGGATGCCGCCGGTGGACCGTGACGTGGGCCCGGGCGATCGGCCTCCGGACCGGCACGGTGGACACGGGCGAGACCGAGCCGCTCCGTTACAAGGCGGCGCCCGTCGTGATCTGGGACTTTCGGCCGCGCGCCGACCGGATTGAAGCCGCTCGGCGGCTCGTGGAGGCCTCGTCGATCGAAGAAGGGCTCCGCGACTCCATCCTGAAGCGCCTGGACGCGTAGCCGCCTCCACTTCCTTGCATCCCGCGCCCCGCTGTGATACAAGCGCCTGAGCCCATGGACCTCACCGCGCTCTGGCAGAGCACCCGCAACGGCACCTCCTCCTTCGGAGTCGCGATCGTCCTCGCCCTGGCCGCCTCCGTCGCGGCGTTCGCGGTCTCGGTCGCTCTCCTTCGCCCGCTCATCCGGGCCTTCTCGAGGAAGGACAACGAGAAGGTCGCCCAGTCGCGGGCCCGGCGGACGACCTTTGCGTTCGTCGTGGCCTCGGTTGCGCTCGGCGTGTTCGTCCTTCTCCACGCGATCACTCCGCCGGAGTCGCGCGGGAAGCGGGTGGCCTACGGCGTGAGCGAGCTTGTCTTCATCCTCTTCGCGGGGTACGTCACGCTCGAGATCCTGCTGGGCTTCTTCGGCGACTACGCCCCCCGCCTCCGCGGCCACGCGCCGATCGCGCCCATCATCAAGGACCTTCTGCGGACGCTCCTCCTCCTGGGCGTCTTCATCCTCGGCGTCAAGCAGGCCTTCCCGGAGACCGACATCGGCACGCTCGTGACGACCTCGGCCATCCTCTCGATCGTCGTCGGCCTGGCGCTCCAGGAGAGCCTGTCGAACGTCTTCGCCGGGATCATGCTCACGATCGACCGCCCCTACAAGCCGGGCGACTGGATCGAGCTCGACGGCCGCGAGGGGAAGGTCCTCGACTCGAACTGGCGGTCGACGCGGATCCAGACCCGCGACGACGACTTGATCTACGTCCCCAACAGCACGATGGCCAAGGGCAACATCATGAATCTGTCCGATCCCACCACGGAGCATCTGTGCCGGAAGAGGATCGGGATCGAGTACGCCGCCCCGCCCAACAAGGTCAGGAACGTCCTCGTGAACATGATGGTCCACGTGGATGGAGTGCTCAAAACCCCCTCTCCCGACGTCTTCCTGATCGACTACGGCGACTCGGCCATCGTGTACGAACTCCGATACTGGATCGACGACTACGATCGCCGGTCGCGCATCGACTCCGAGGTGATGCGCGCCGTCTGGTATCACCTCAAGCGCGAAGGGATCTCGATGCCCTCCCCGATCCGCGACGTCTTCCTTCACCGTCATAAGGCCGAGAAGCGCCCCGAGGAGGTGATCGCGCTCCTGAAGCGGGTCGATCTCCTCCAGCCGCTCAAGGAGGAGGAGCTGGTGATGCTGGCCGAGGACATCAGCCACCACCTCTTCGCCAAGGGGGAGGCGCTCTGCAAGCAGGGCGACCCCGGATCGACCTTCTACATCATCAAGAGCGGCTTGATCTCGGTCCGGGTGAAGGGGGCCGACGGCGTGGAGGCCGAGGTGGCGAAGCTCCAGCCGGGGAGCTACTTCGGCGAGATGTCGCTCCTCACGGGCGACGTGCGCACTTCGACTTGCACGGCGCTCGAGGACAGCGAACTCCTCTGTCTCGACCGCGACACCTTCGGCATGCTCCTCTCGGAGAACCCGCCGGTCGCGCAGGCGATGAGCGACATCCTGGCCGCCCGCTCGCGGGCCACTCAGGACCGGCTTACCCAGGAGCGGGAGACGATCGTCCGCACACGCACGCCCGAGGAGGAGACCGGCTCCCGCCGCATCCTCGAGAAGATCCGCGGCATCTTCGGCTTCAAGAGGTGATGGAGGACTATCGGAAGTTCCTGGCCCGCGCGGACGCGTGGTACCGGGGCGTCCGGGAGAAGCATCCCGACAAGGTCCCGTGCGCCAAAGGTTGCCGCGACTGCTGCCTCGGGCTCTTTGATGTCACGCTCCTCGACGGCGACCTGCTCCGCGAGGGGATGGCCTTGCTGGACGTCGCGACGCGGAGGGACATCGAGGCACGCGCGGAGGCCATCCTCTCGAAGCTCCGGGAATCGTGGCCCGGGCTCGGCGAGACGCTCGACGGCTGGAGCGACGACGAGATCGACGCCCTCTGCGACGCGCTCGGCCCGGTCGAGTGTCCCGTGCTGGGCCCGGCCGGCGAGTGCCGGCTCTACGACCACCGCCCGCTCACCTGCCGGCTGAGCGGCGTCCCCGTCGTGGACCTGTCGGGGCAGAAGGTCTACCCCGAAGGATGCGCGAAATGCACTTTGCGGGCCGACGAGGCGCCCCGCCTCGATTGCGACCGCCTCCGCCGCGACGAGCGGAAGCTCCTCAAGAAGCACCATCCCCGAGACCTCGACGCCACGCTCCTCATCCCCCAGGCCGTCGCGGACTCATCCGCGTCGCGGTAGGGGGATCACTTCTCGAGGAACGAGCGGAGCATCCAGGCCATCTTCTCGTGCCGCTCCATGAGGCCGGTGAGGAAGTCGCTCGTCCCGGCGTCGCCGTGCTTCTCGAGCACGGTCTTCAGGTCCGCGCGGAGGCTCCGGATCACGGCCTCGTGATCCTCGATCAGGCCGCGGATCATCCCCTGCGCCTCGGGCTGGACGCCCGGTCTCTCCTTGAGGCGGGCGCGCTTCTGGAACTCGGCCAGGCTGCCGATGGCCAGGCCCCCCAGCGATCGCGCCCGCTCGGCCACCTCGTCGACGATCCCGTTGAGCTCTCCGTACTGCTCGTCGAAGAACGTGTGGAGGTCGTTGAAGTGCATCCCGCGGACGTTCCAGTGGTAGTTGCGGGTCTTGGTGTAGAGCACGGCCTCGTCCGCGAGGAGCGTGTTGAGGATCGCGACGACCGCGTCCCGGTCCTTGTCGGCCATGCCGGTGTCGGGTTTCATGGTGCTCTCCTTCTGCTTAACAGGGTAGGACGTGGAGGGAGCCGGACTATTCCTCCCGGCCGAGCGGGCCGCGGGTCACGCCCATATGAGTCGAGGCGCGCAGCTCCTTCCAGAGCGACTGGCCGTCGCTCCGCCCCTCCAGGACCTCGCGGTAGCCGCGGATGAGGCGCCGGGCCTCGTCGGGCTTCTGGAGGAGCAGTTCGACCCGGAACCAGCGCACGCCGAGCGCGAGGAGCCGCTTCAGGTAGGGCGAGGAGCTTTGGGGTACGGCGTTGTAGATCGTGTTGCGGCAGCCCACGTCGGCCTTGAGCGGGTGCTCCGTACCCGACCAGTCCTTGAGCTTGACGTCGTGGCGGTCGCACGGGCGGCCGCAGTCGGTGCAGTCCTTCCCGGTCGAGAGGACCGCCGCGAAGACGCAGTGCTCCATGTGGAACATCGGCATGTGTTGGTGGACGACGACCTCGCATCGGGCAGGGTCGACTCGCGCGAGGAACGCCTGGAGCTGTTCCCAGTTCAGGTCGTAGCTCGGGACGATCCGCTGGAGCCCCTTGGAGAGGTACCAGTCGGCGCTGAGTTCGTTCGCGGCGTTGAGGGAGAAGTCCCCCACGAGGACGAGGTAGGGCGCCTCCTTCCGGAAGAATGAGAGATGTGCGGTGGAGCGGACGAGGATGCCGTTGGGCCCGGCGCCCAGCACGTTCCGGAGGATGCCCGTCTCGCCCGGCCTGAAGATGCGCGGCGGCGCCAGGAAGATCGCGGCGTTCTTCTCGCGGGCCATCGGCACCGCATCCCGGTACTTCCGGATGTCCTCGAAGTCGCACTCGATCCAGGTTACCTCCTCGTCGAGGGCCGCCCGCACCTGCTCGAGGCTGCGGCACAGGGCCACGAGCTGGGCCGAAGTGTTCATCTGGGCACCCGATGCCGAGATGAACAGTTGGGGGGGGCGGACCCGGCGGACCCCATAGGTGGGGGGGGTGCGGCGGGCCGCCTCGAGCTGCTCGCAGAGGCGGCGGCGGAGGTCGTTGAGCTGACTGACGGGGAGC
>CAZSCC010000021.1:0-1977 GCA_964604905.1 uncultured Planctomycetales bacterium | reverse complement strand
CTCGGCGCGGAGGAGGCTCGAGAGCGTGAGGCCCGCCGCGCCCAGCATGCCGGCCCGGACGAACGCGCGGCGGTCGATCCGCTTCAGGTGCTCCTGGAATTCGGCGCAGCCCACGGGATCCATGTCTCTTATTGTCGCGACCGGTGAAAGTTGGCCGCCTCACTTTGAGAATTTCTTCAGCCACTCCTGGCGGACCGGCCACCCGTTCTCGCCGTTCCGGTTCCAGTCGTGATCCTGGGCCGGGCCGTGGACGATCTCGCGGGTCCCGGGGAACGGGTTGAACGCGGCCACTACAGTGGAGGGCGGGCAGACCGTGTCGATCCAGCCGGCCATCACGTGCGCGCTCCCCTTGAAGCGCCGGGCGAAGTGGGCGATCTCGTAGTACCCGGTTTCGCGAAGGAGGAGCATGCCCCTCCATAGCACCCAAGGGGCCGAAAACTACCCAATTCCCATGCATCCGTCACGAAAGGCCGGACGTAGGATATTCATCCACGGTGCATAAGGAGCGAGCCTTGAAGGGGAAGGTGCGGGGTCTAGGGGCCGTCGCGGCCCTTCTGATCGTCGCGGGGTCGCCCGCCGGGGAGACCCTCCGTCTCGAACCCTCCGAGATCATCCTCCACGGCCTCTCCGCGGAGCACGGGATCCTCGTCAGCGCCTCGGGCGCCGACGGCCGCTGGCGCGATGCAGCGGCGGGGGCGAAGTACTCCCTCTCCGATCCGAAGGTCGCCACCGTCTCCGTCGACGGCCGCCTCCGCCCCGTCTCGGACGGCGAGACCGAACTGACCGTCATCGCCGCCGGCCAGACCGCCCGCGCGAAGGTCCGCGTGGTCGGGGCTTCGTCCTCCGCGGGCCCCTCCTTCCGCCACGAGGTCGACCCGATCCTCACCCGCTACGGATGCAACCAGGGCTCCTGCCACGGCAAGCAGGACGGCCAGAACGGCTTCAAGCTTTCGCTCCGCGGCTGGCTCCCCGAGGCGGACTACGAGAGCCTCGTCTTCCAATCGCAGGGCCGGCGCGTCTTCCCCGCGGCGCCCGACCTGAGCCTCCTCCTCGCCAAGCCCTCCGGGCGCATGCCGCACCGCGGCGGCGTCCTGCTGAACCCCGATATGAGGGCGTACCGGACGCTCGTGCGCTGGATCCAGTCGGGCACCCCGCGACTCCCCTCCGACGAGCCGGTCCTCCAAAGGATCGAGGTGCTGGGCGGCGACCGCCTGCTGCGCGCCGGCCAGGAGCAGCCGGTCCTCGTCCGCGCCTTCTTCGCCGACGGCGTCGTGCGCGACGTGACCTGGATCAGCAAGTTCTACGTGAACGACCCGTCGGTCCTCGAGGTCACGCCCGAGGGGCGCGTCAAGGCGAAGCGCGAGGGGGTCTCCACCGTCCGCGCCCACTTCCAGGAGAAGGTCGCGATCGCCGGCTTCACGGTCCCGCACGACCGCGCGGTCGACGCGGCGCTCTACGCGGCGAAGAACAACGAGATCGACACGCACGTCTTCGCGGCGCTCGCGGCGATGAGGATCCCGCCGTCGGGGGCGTGCAGCGACGCCGAGTTCCTTCGCCGCGCGTCGCTCGACGCGACCGGCACGCTCCCCACGGCCGGGGAGGTGAAGGCGTTCCTGGACGATCCCGCGCCCGACAAGCGCGCGCGCCTCGTCGACGCGCTCCTCAAGCGCCCCGAGTTCACCGACTACTGGGCGCTCCTGCTGGGCGACCTCCTCCAGAACCGGAAGGAGCGGGACCACGACGTCCGCGGCTCCAAGGGCGTGCGAGCGTTCCACCAATGGCTGCGCGAGCAGGTCGCCGTCAACCGTCCGTGGAACGAGCTGGCCCGCGACATCCTGACCGCGACCGGCGACACCTCCGCGCAGCCGCAGATCGGGTACTTCGTGGTGACGGTCGGCGAGATGCGCCAGCCGGAGTATTCGGAGATCTCGATCTCCGCCGCGCAGTCGTTCCTCGGGACTCGGATCATCTGCGCCA
>CAZSCC010000020.1:0-9611 GCA_964604905.1 uncultured Planctomycetales bacterium | reverse complement strand
TTCAATCCCGAGGAGGTGGTGGAGCCTCCGAGGTCGCTCTTCGGCATCCTCCGCCGGATCGGGCCCGGCATGATCCTCTCGGCGTCGATCGTCGGCTCCGGCGAGCTGATCGCCACGACGACGCTCGGTGCGAAGGTCGGGTACGTGGCGCTCTGGTTCATCATCCTCAGTTGCATCATCAAGCCCGCCGTTCAGTCCGAGCTCGGCCGATTCGTCATCGCGACCGGCCAGACCGGAGGCGAGGGGCTCAACCAGGTCCCCGGCCCGCGCATCCGGGGCGTGAGCTGGGTGGTCTGGGCGTGGGGGATCATGACGGTACTCACCTGGTTCCAGATCGGCGCGATGTTCGCCGGCGTGGCGTACGTGATGAACCAGCTCGTCTCGTTCCTGCCGGAAGGCGGCTGGGTGATCGTCCTCATGGGCGTGACGCTGGCCATCCTCCTGGGCGGCGCCTACGGGCGGATCGAGAAGCTGGCGACGGTGAAGGTCGCGCTCTTCACCATGCTCACGTTCCTCTGCGCGCTCCTCATGATGCGGCAGCCGCAGAACTTCTCCTGGGCGCAGATCAGCCAGGGGTTCACGTTCCACCTGCCGGAGAAGGACGGGCTCAAGACGGCGATCGCGGTCTTCGGCATCACGGGAGTCGGAGCGGCCGAGCTTTTCATGTATCCCTACTGGTGCGTCGAGAAGGGCTACGCCCGTTTCGCGGGCCGGCGGGAGGACGGCGGGGCCGCGTGGGCTCCGCGGGCGCGCGGCTGGATCCGGGTCATGAACGTGGACATCCTGACGTCCATGGTGATCTACTGCGTGGCGACGATCGCCTTTTATCTCCTGGGCGCCGGAATCCTCCACACGGCCGGCCTCGTGCCCGGGGCCAAGGACATGATCCCCGTGCTCTCGAAGATGTACACGGAGACGCTGGGCCCCTGGGCGAAGGGGCTATTCTATGTGGGGGCGATCGCGACGCTCTACGGGACGATCTTCGCGGCGACGGCGGGGAACTGCCGCGGATGGGCCGACATGGCCGGGCTGCTCGGGGGATTCAAACGCGACGATTACGCGGCGCGCACGAAATGGCGGGACCGCTTCATCTGGCTCAGCCTGATCGCTCCGGTGGTGCTCTACTTCATCTTCCGGTCGCCGGTCAAGATGGTGGAGGCGGGCGGACTGGCGCAGGCGGCGATGTTGCCGATCCTCTCGGTCGGCGCGCTCTATCTACGCCACAAGAGGCTGCCCGGGGACGTCGCTCCCAACCGCTGGGCCACGGTGGGGCTGTGGATCTCGGCGTGCACGATCATCCTCGCAGTGACGTTCTCGATCGGGTGGCTGCTCTTCCACCACGAGCCGCCCAAGTAGCCGCTACTTCTTGGGGACGAGTTCGTACTCGTGGTTCTCCTTGTTCACGGCCTTGTGCTCCAGGCCGCCCGCCGCGAGCCGGTTGTGCATCTCCTTCCAGATGAACTCCAGGAAGTCGACGATCTCCTTCTGCAGCGTATTCTCGTTGTTGTCGTCGTAGACCTTCTTCTCCTTGGCGAAGTGGCCGCCGAACACCTTGTGGATGCCCAGGTACTGCTTGAGGGCGTCCGCCTTGAAGCCGTCGGAGACCTTCCGCTTGCCGCCGAGGATCTTCTCGATCTGCGTCATCTGCGACCAGGTTTGGATCAGGCTCCGGTGGCTGACCAGCTTGAGCGCCGGGATGTTCGCGTCGAGCTCCTGGTCGCCGACCTTGAGGTTGGCCTCGCGGACCTTGACCACGGTCGCGGCGTAGTCCTCGACGCAACTCTTCACCTCGTCCTCGCTCGCGAGCGAGAAGAGGTCGCCCACCAGGACGACGCCCGACTTCGAGCCGGAGCCCGCGATCGCGCCCTCCCGGTAGACGGGGAGCACGCGGAGCGAGGGGTTCTCGAGGAGCGCGAGGAGGGGCTTCGACTCCTTCTCGAAGAAGAAGGCGCGCCCCTCGGCCTTCCACTGGGCCTGGAGTTCGACCTTCGCGGCGGCGGCCTGCGCCTCGTCCGCCATGTAGTAGATGCCCTTGACATCGGCCTTGAGGGCCGCCGTCGCCTGCTCGACGTACGCCTTGCGCTTCGCCGGGTCCTTCTTCGCCTCTTCGAACGTGACGTCTCTCAGGGCCGGCGTGAGGGAGAGGCAGAGGACTCCCGCGAGCAGCGTGACGAGCATGATTCCTCCTTGAAGTTCGCCAAAGTATAGCGATCCGGCCCCGCCGGCGCAAATGTCGCGTTGGGGTTTCCCACGACGCCCGGTCCCGGTTGTTCCGAAGTGTTGATCTGGGCATCCGATGCCCAGATCAACACTTATTTTCATGGAAGAAACGTATATTTAATAGTAAAACGATGCGATAGCCATGGAACCTTCGATCGCGCGTCCGGCCGCGTACGCGGTCCCGGCGCTCGAGAAGGGGCTCGACGTCCTCGAGGCCCTCTCGGCGGAGGCGGGGGCCCCGTCGCTGGCGGAGCTGGCCCGCCGGCTGGGACGCAGCAGCAGCGAGCTCTTTCGCATGCTCAACTGCCTCGAGCGGCGGGGCTACGTCGTCAAGGAGGAGGGATCGGGGAGGTACCGGCTCTCGCTCCGGCTCTACGAGCTCGCGCACACCCATTCGCCGGTGGACCAGTTGGTGCGGGCGGCCGAACGCCCGATGCGCCGGCTCGCCCGGGAGCTCCGCGAGTCCTGCCACTTGAGCGTCCTGAACGGCGGGTCCCTCGTCGTCCTCTCGCAGGTCGAGAGTCCCGAACGGATCCGCTTCTCGGTCGAAGTCGGCGCAAGGTTCCCGGCGGTCCACACCGCCTCGGGGCGCCTCCTTCTCGCCCATCTCCCCCAGGGGTCGCTCGAGGACCTCCTGGCCGCCGACGCGGATTACCAGGCGCTCGGGGCCGCGGAACGGAAGCGCTTCCTGGCGCGGCTCCTCGAGCTCCGCCGCACGGGCGCCTCGGTCGCCGAGAGCGAGAACTTCCGCGGGGTGCGCGACGTCGCGGTCCTGGCGGGCAACCCGCGCGCGGGCGTCGCGGCGGCGCTCTGCATCCCGGCGCTCCAGGTCCGGGGAGACTGGCGCGCGACCGCGGACCTCCTCCGCGCGGCCCACGGGGCGGCGAAGGAGATCAACCGCACGCTCGGCCTCTCCGGCGGGATACACTAGGATGGAATCCGCATGATGCGAACGCTGACGGTCGCGGGCCTCCTCGTCCTCGGGACGGCCGGCGTCCATTCCCAGGAGACGGCCGACCGCGAGGGGATCGAGCTTTTCGAGAAGAAGATCCGGCCCGTCCTCGCCGACCGCTGCTACTCGTGCCACAGCGCGAAGGCGGAGAAGCTCAAGGGAAGCCTCCTGCTGGATACCCGGGAAGGGACGCTCAAGGGGGGCGACGAGGGCCCCGCGATCGTGCCGGGCGATCCCGAAAAGAGCCTCCTCATCAAGGCGATCCGCTACAAGGACGACCATCTCAAGATGCCTCCGAAGGGGAGGCTCGCGGCCGAGGTCGTGGCCGACTTCGAGGCGTGGGTCAAGCGGGGCGCGCCGGATCCCCGCGCGGGCGGCGCGGCCGGCCCCTCCAAGAAGCGCGCCATCCACATGGACGAGGAGCGGAAGCGCTGGGCCTACCTCCCGCTCGCCCGATCGGCGCCCCCCGCGGTGAAGAACGGAGCGTGGGTCCGCAGCCCCGTCGACCGATTCGTCCTGGCGAAACTCGAGGAGAAGGGGATCGTGCCGAACGGGCCCGTCGACCGCCGCCGCCTGATCCGGCGCGCGACCTTCGACCTGACCGGCCTCCCTCCGACCCCCGGGGAGATCGACACCTTCGTGAACGACCCGGCCGATGACGCCTACGAAAAGCTCCTCGACCGCCTCCTCGCGGACCCGGCCCACGGCGAACGCTGGGCGCGCCACTGGCTCGACCTCGCCCGGTTCGCCGAGAGCCACGGCTTCGAGCAGGACTACGACCGCGAGGGCGCCTGGCCGTACCGCGACTTCGTGATCCGGGCCCTCAACCAGGACATGCCCTTCACGCAGTTCGTCCAGTGGCAGATCGCGGGCGACGAACTGGCGCCCGGGGAGCCGCTCGCGTGGATGGCGACCGGATTCCTCGGGGCGGGCGCGTTCCCCACCCAGCTCACCGAGGTCGAGTTCGAGTCGGCCCGCTACGAGGAACTCGACAACATGGCCTCGACCACCGGCTCGGCGATGCTCGGCCTCAGCATCGGATGCGCGCGCTGCCACGACCACAAGTTCGACCCGATCCCGGCCCTGGACTACTACCGCTTCGTCTCGACCTTCAGCACCGCGATCCGGAGCCACGTGGAATTCGAGCTGGACCCGGAGGAGACGCGGAAGGCCCTCGCGGCGTGGGAGAAGGAGCACGCGCCGCTCGCCGCCGCGCTCGAGGGCTTTGAGAAGGCGGAACTCCCCGGGCGCTTCGACGCGTGGTCGGCGGGCAAACCCTGGGAGAAGGAGGCGGACCCCGCGTGGACGGTCCTCGACGTCGAGGCGAAGTCCCACGGCGGCGCGACCTTCGTGCCGCAGGGGGACGGATCGCTTCTCGTGACGGGGCAGAACCCGAACAACGATCGGTGGACGTTCGCCGCGAGGACGACGCTCCAGGGGATCACCGCGGTGCGGATCGAGGCCCTGAAGGACGCGTCGCTCAAGAAGGGCGGGCCCGGACGAGCCGAGAACGGGAACTTCGCCCTCAGCGACGTCCGCGTGACGGTCCGGCCGGCCGACGGGAAATCCGCGCCGGTGGCGGTCAAACTCGTGGCCGCCACGGCGACGTTCGAACAGAACGGCGCCAACCTTTCGGCGGCGGCTACGATCGACGCCGACAAGGGGAGCGGCTGGGCGGTTGATCCGCAGTTCGGGAAGGACCACGCGATCGTCCTCCAGTTTGAACAGCCCGTCGGGTTCCCGGGTGGGACGGCGCTCGTCTTCGACCTGGAGTTCAACATGAACGTCCGCCACGCGATCGGCCGCCCGCGCCTCTCGATCGCGACGAAGGCGAAGCCCGGGCTGGAGGGCGAGACGAGGACGCAGGCGCTCGCGGAGCTCTACGAGAAGCTGAAGGCCGGCGGCGCCCGCGACGGGGCCGCGCTTGCCGCGTACCGCCCGCTCGACGCCGAATGGCAGAAGCGGACCCGCGCCGTCCAGGCCCACCTCGCGAGGAAGCCCGCGCCGAAGCCCACGAAGATCCTGGTCACCACCGAGGGGATGAAGCCGCTCAAGCACCACGCCGACGATCGCGGCTTCCCCCACTTCTATAAGGAGACGCACGTCCTCGCGCGGGGCGACGTGAACAAGAAGCAGGGCGTTGCCGCCCAGGGCTTCCTCCAGGCGCTGATGCGGGCGCCGGAGCTCGAGAAGCGCTGGATCGCCGACCCGCCGGCCGGCTCGCGGACGCCCCAGCGCCGGGCGGCGCTGGCGCGCTGGATGACGGATGTCGAGGCGGGCGCGGGCGCGCTCCTCGCGCGCGTGATCGTGAACCGCCTCTGGGCCCATCACTTCGGCCGCGGGATCGTGGCCACCCCCAACGACTTCGGCCTGCAGGGCGATCCTCCCACCCATCCCGAGCTGCTCGACTGGCTGGCGGGCGAGCTCATCCGGAGCGGCTGGAGCCTCAAGGCGGTCCACAAGCTCCTGATGACCAGCGCCGTCTACCGGGAGACGACCGAGACCGATCCCGCGAACGCGAAGCTCGACCCGGACAACCGGCTCTTCGGGCGGCGCGACCTTCGCCGCCTCGAGGGCGAGGCCATCCGTGACTCGATGCTGGCGGTCAGCGGGTTGCTCGACCGGAGGATGTACGGTCCCGGGACGCTCGACGAGGCGATGACCCGCCGGAGCGTCTACTTCTTCGTCAAGCGCAGCCGCTTGATCCCGACGATGATGGTCTTCGACGCGCCCGAGCCGCAGGTCTCGATCGGCGCGCGGCCGACGACGACGATCGCCCCGCAGGCGCTCCACTTCATGAACAACCCCCAGGTGCGCCGGTACGCGGCGGCGTTCGCGAAGCGGCTGCCGGCGGAGGATCCCGTGGCCGCGGCGTACCGTCTGGCGCTGGGGCGCCCGCCCTCGCCGGACGAGGCGGCGCTTGCGGGGAAGTCCCTCGCGCAGGGCCTCTCGCCGGCGGACCTGTGCCAGGCCATCCTGTCCCTGAACGAATTCGTCTACGTGGACTGACGCCTATGGACCTCTGCTCGCGCCGTCAGATGCTCTCCCGGGCCGGGAGCGGATTCGGCCTGCTCGCGCTTTCGAGCCTGCTCCGGGAAGAGGGGCTCCTCGCGCAGGAGGCGAAGGACCCGCTCGGCGCGCGGAAGCCGCACTTCCCCGCGAAGGCGAAGCGGGCGATCTGGATCTTCATCAACGGTGGTCCCAGCCAGGTCGACACGTGGGACTACAAGCCCGAGCTCGAGAAGCGCGACGGCCAGGAGCTGGCCGGCTTCAACAAGTTCACGGGATTCTTCGCCAACGAGGTGGGCGGCCTCATGAAGTCGCCCTTCAAGTTTTCCCCCCGGGGGAACTGCGGGAAAATGGTCTCCGAGATCTTTTCGCACCTGGGGAGGCACGTCGACCGGATGGCGTTCATCCATTCGGGTTGGACGGAATCGAACAACCACTCCCCGGCGCTCTTCATGATGAACTCGGGCGAGATCCGGATGGGCCACCCGTGCGTGGGCTCGTGGGTGACGTACGGCCTCGGGTCCGAGAGCCGGAACCTCCCCGCCTTCGTCGTCATGAGCGATCCGCTCGGGCGCGGCCTGCCGAAGGGCTACTCCCAGAACTGGGGCGCCGGATTCATCCCGAGCGTCTACCAGGGGACCTACCTGAAGCCCTCCGGCGTGCCGATCGACAACATGGTCCCGCCGCCGGAGCTGGCCGGGGAGAAGCAGCGCGCGCAGCTCGACCTCGTCGCGCAGCTCAACCGGAAACACCTGGCGGAGAACGGCGGCGAGAGGGAGCTGGCGGCCCGGATCGAGAGCTTCGAGCTCGCCTACCGGATGCAGTCGGCGGCTCCCGAGGCCCTCGACCTCGATTCGGAGCCGGAACACATCAAGAAGCTCTACGGCCTCGACCAGAAACATTGCACCCACTTCGCCCGGCAGTGCCTGATCTCGCGCCGGATGCTGGAGCGCGGCGTCCGGTTCGTCCAGATCTACTCCGGCGGCATGGAGAACCAGCTCAGCTGGGACGGCCACAAGGACATCGAGGGAAACCACCGGGGCTTCGCGCTCGAGACCGACCAGCCGGTGGCCGGGCTGCTGGCCGACCTCGACCAGCGCGGCCTCCTGGCCGACACGCTCGTCATCTGGGGCGGCGAATTCGGGCGCCTCCCGATCGCGCAGAAGGGGGGCAAGCCCGGGCGCGACCACAACCCGCACGCCTTCACCGTCTGGATGGCCGGCGGGGGCGTGAAGGGCGGCGTCAGCTACGGCGCGACCGACGAGATCGGCTTCAAGGCGGAGGAGAACCGCGTGAGCGTCCACGACCTTCACGCGACGATCCTGCACCTCATGGGGCTCGACCACCAGAAGCTGACCTACCGCCACAACAGCCTGGAGCAGCGGCTGACGACGATCACGGTCGACGCGCGGGTGGTGAAGGAGATCCTGGCGTAGCGGTCAGTGGCTGCCGCCGTTGCGCCCGTTCCTGCGCTGGGACTTGAGGATGTCGCGGATCTCGACGAGCAGACCCGTGTGCTTCTCCTGGGTCTGGATGATCCGTCGCCCGACCTTGCCGATCACGACGAGCGCATCACGGATTCCATCGATGCTCTCTCGAAATCCCTTGCGATCTTCGGCGGCCTGCTTGCGGTCCTCGGCGGCCTGCTTACGGTCCTCGGCCGCCTGCTTGCGGTCCTCGGCGAACTGCTTGCGGTCCTCGGCGAACTGCTTGCGGTCCTCCGCGGTCTGCTTGCGATCTTCGGCCAATTCCTTCTTGAGGTCGCGGATCTCTTCAAGGACCAACCGGATGCCCGCGAGAGAATTGTCCCCGGACTTCTCGCCGTTCCCGTTCATCCGATCCAGAATACTCCCGTCTGGGTTCCCATGCAAGGCCCACTACTTTTGCGCGGCGCTCCATCCTTCCTTGGGCCGGGAGGCCTTCTCCGCGATCTTGGCGTCGCTCGACCGCTTGGCCGCCCAGTCGGCTGGCTTGATCCACACGCCGCCGCTCACGAAGATCGCCGAGTTGCCCGAGACGATCACGCTGCAGAGCGTCGCCGCCGATTTCGGCGCCGCCATGCGGACAACGGGGTATCCCTTGGGATCGAGGACCCACGCGAGGTCCCAGCCGGCCTTCTCCGCGAGCCGGTCTTCCGCCACGAGGGCGGCTAGCACCGAGAGGTCCCCCAGGTTGCAGAGGTCGCTCCAGGAGAGCATCGAGCGCGCGAGCGCGTCGAAATTCCCGTTGCAGAGCTCGACGAACCGTCGGCCCGCCGGGGTCATGTCCTCCGGCTTGCTCTCGGGCTTCCCGAGCAGCCCTCCGTTCACCTTGAGCGACGGGCCGCGCAGCTCGAAGGCGTTCCCGTCCGGCGAGACGGCGAGCGCGTCGTAGTTCGACTCGAGGGAGAACCGGAGCTGCGCCTCCGGCTTCTCGATCAGGCTCCGGTAGCTCAGCACCTTCGGGGCGGGAGAGGGGAGGACCCCCAGCGCCAGCTGCTTGAGCCGGTAGTCGGCCTCAACGCACACGAAGGCGAAGCGCGTCTCCTCGTCCAGCCCGAAGAACTTCACCGGCTGAGACCCGCCCGCCTCCGCGATCTGGTCGCAGGCCTTCTTGAAGCCGATGATCTGCGCCGTCGGCCCGACCGCGCGGGCCTTCACGGCGACGCGGTCCTGGATCTCCTTCGTGATCTCGATGTCGCAGCCGAGACGGTCGGGCTTCTTCCCGGGGCCGAAGGCCCGCAGCGCGGTCGCCAGGTCGTCCAGGTGGAGCACGGGGCGCCCCGTGATCCGGCCGAGCGGCCGGAACGCCTCCTTCGCGTCGAAGGGTTCCGCCGGACCGGCGATGACGAGGTCCTTCGCGTCGGGGTGGAGGAAGACGTACTGGAGCTTCGTCAGGCCGCCGAGGTATCGGATCTCCTCCGGGAGCGGCTTGCCGGTCTCGAGGACCCGCCGCGCTTCGGCGAAGAGGCGCGGGAGGGAGATGTAGAGGAGCTTGCCGTCCCTCTGGAACGCCTTCGCGTTCTTCCGGATCGCCTCGAGTCGCGGGTCCGGATCGACCGTGCGGCTGCGGAGGACGCCCTGCGCGTCCAGGTGGACGCCCTGCGGGTCGTAGGCGGCGGCGGCCTGGCCCCACGAGCGGCCCACGAGTCCCAGGATCGCAAGAAGGACCGCGTTCGAACGTCTCATCACGCTACTGCCCTCCGGCCCCGGCCAAAGTATACCGATCACTCCTTGAGCTTGAGGATCTCCACCTTCCGGAACTCGATCGGATGGCTCTCGGCCTGAAGCGAGATGCTGCCGCCCTCGATCGGCAGCTTCCCGTCCTTGATCAGCTTCTGCGCGTCCTTGTCGGTGGGGTCGAACTGCGGCTCGGCGTAGCTCATCACCTCCTCGCCGTTGATGAAATGACGGACGGTCTTGCCGCCCCTTGCCTCGACCTCGGCGGTCAC
>CAZSCC010000019.1:0-5972 GCA_964604905.1 uncultured Planctomycetales bacterium | reverse complement strand
CGACTCTTCCTTGCCCAGGCCGAAGTGGGCGACCGCCTGCTGGCCGGAGGCGTAGCCGTACCCGGCGCTGATGTCCTGGCAGCCCAGGAGTTCCGTCGTCCCGGCGCGATAGACGTTCACGCGCGAGCCGATCCCCATCCGGTTGACCCCCTCGGGGCCTTGCACCCGCACGTCGATCCAGTTTCCGCCCGGCGTCTCGTTCCTGAGGAGGAGCGAGGGCGCCTCGAGCCACCAGCTGCAGAGGAAGAGGTCGAGGCGACCGTCGTTGTCGAAGTCGCACGAAGGTCCGGGAGCCGTGTAGAGGATCTTCTTCTCCTTGAGCACCTTGTCGAAGAACTTTCCGGTGTTCGTCAGGGCCTTGTCCTCGGCGGTCGGGAAGTCGTTCGCGGACAGCGCGCCCTGGCGGAACTGCGGGAGGCCGTCCTTTATCCCGAGGTTCCTGAAGATGAGCGGATGGGGCCGGCCGCCCTCGAACGTCACGACGCTCGCGTAGACGTCGGGCCATCCGTCGTTGTCGAAGTCCTGGATCTCCACGTGCGGGGCCTTCATGGGGATGGGCCTGAGCCCGGCCTTCTCGGTGACGTCCTCGAACGTGGGCACGCCCTCCTTGATCCCGCGGTTGAGGTAGAGGCGCACCGGAACGGGGGCCGTCCAGGGCCGCTTGAAGTGCTGGCCGATGACGACGTCGAGGAGGCCGTCGCGGTTCACGTCGCCGAAGGCGACGCCGCAGGTCGAGTCGTCGCCCGTGCTGAACGTCCACGCGAACGCCTGCCGCGAGCCGGGCGACTCGCGGAACTTCCCCGCTCCGTCATTCAGGAAGAGCACGTTGCCGCCGTCGCGTCCGGCGATGAGGAGGTCCGGCCGGCCGTCGTTGTTCGCGTCGGCCGCCGCCACGCCGAGCCCCGAGACGCCGCGCTGCAGGCCGGCGTCCTCGAACTGGAGGCCGCCCTTGTTCCGGAAGAGCCGCGAGGTCTTGGTCTTCGAATAGAAGGGGTCCTCGCCGACCAGCAGGTCGAGGAGGCCGTCGCCGTCGAAATCCACGGCCGCCGCGCTCCGCCCCATGAACCCCGCAGGGCACGCGACGTTCTCCTTCGAGAGGTCCGTGAACTTCCCGGCGCCGTCGTTCCGGAAGAGCGCGCAGGGAACGATCACCGTCCCCGCCTTGACCGTCGGCATGCTCGTGACGTAGAGGTCGAGGTCTCCATCGTTGTCGAGGTCCGCAAAGAGCGCCGCGGTCGCGCGGGTGGAGATCCGGAGGTTCTCCTGTTCGTCGAGCCGGAACTTCCCGCCGGCGTTCCGGAAGAGCTGGTTGGCCTTCGAGCCTTCGTCGTGGAACGTCGCCACGTAGAGATCGGCCCAGCCGTCGCCGTCCACGTCGCCCCATCCCGCGGCGTGCCCGCGGATCCCCGCGGCGTGGGGGAGCAGCCCCGCCTCGCCCGCAACGTCCCTGAACGCGAACGGCGTCTCCCCCTGGGGCGTGGCCCCGAGGAGGGATAGGATGAAATAAGCGGCTTGATTCATCCTATCACCTCTCCGACGCGGGGATGTGGATGACGGTGAGGGCGCAGGATTCCCAGAAGCGGGGCTGGCCCTTCCGCATGCCGTTCCAGGTGACGTAGAGCTTCTCCCCCTTGGGGTCGACCGCGGAGCCGAACGTGCCGTCCAGCGTGTAGCCGTACTTCTCCAAGTAATACGAGTGCAGGAAGGCGATCACCTTCCGCTTCTTCGTCTGGACGTCGAACTGGACGACGGGCGCGCCGTCGCCGGCGGCGCCGCCGTGGGCGCCCGGGATGTAGTAGAGGTACCGGCCCGTCGGGTCGGCATCGATCGTCGTCGTGTACTCCTGCTTGCCCACCGCGCCGGGGCCGAGATTGGACAGGGTTTCCGTCTTCACGTCGAAGGCCCAGATGTCGGCCGTCTTGTCGCTGGTCCCGTAGACGATCCCCTGGGGGGTCTCGCGGGTGGCGGAGCGCACGCGGGGGGCGACGCTCTCCTGCAGCAGGTGGGACTTCGAGGGGTCGTACATCCGGCGGTCCCAGTAGAGGCGGCCCGTCGACGCGGAGAGGATGGCGCAGCGCTCCGGTCCATCGGCGGACGTGAAGAGCATCTTCTTGCTCCGGACGTCGAGGGCGAAGAACATGATGTCCTTGAGGGCCGCATCCTTCCCGGAGGCCGTGCCGCCGTAGAAGATCAGCCGCTCGGGGTCGAGCACGCTCATCGGGATCGCGTGCTTGTCGACCGGGTAGGCGGCGACGATCTCGGTCTTCGCGCTCTCTGGATGGGTGCGCAGGATCCAGTCGCCCTTGTAGCCGTTCTTGTCGGTGGTCGTCCCGGGAGAGCCGCGGTGGGTGGAGTAGTAGAGCCAGCCGTCGCTCCCCAGGTCGACCCGGCTGTGGATCTTCGACGGCACGTAGTTCATGTCCGCCGGGATCGCGCCGGAGGATTCGAAGAACTTCTTCAGGTCGACCAGGATGCGCAGCTTCTTCGTGGTCGCGTCGTACTCGCAGACCATCGCGGTCCCCTTGGGGCTCCGGTGATCGCCGATCGCGGAGTAGTACTTGTCGCCGGCGGCGCAGCCGTCGCCCCAGACGGACCAGGGGACGCCGGGATGGTCCTGGCCGGGGTAGAACAGGAAGTCCACGACCGGGGCCGTCTTCGCGATCTCCACGCCGGCCCGGAGGTTGGGCGGAGGCTTGAGGAAGTCCGGGGACTGGTCGGTGACGATCTCCCTCCCGTCCGGAAGCGCAGGCGGGTATTTGAGGGGATAGCGGGGATCGGGTTTCTCCTGGACGAGCGCGGCGAGGAAGATCGCGATCAGCATCATGGGGACCTCCGGGGATCCGAGCACCAAAGGACGGCCGCATCGAAGAGCGCCCAGCCCTCGGGCGTGAGCGACAGGGACGTCGTGTCGAAGAGGAAGAGTCCGACGCGGGGGGCGGGGGCGTGCAGGCCCGGCATCGCGGCGCCCCGGTCGTACGCGAAGATCGCGGCGCGGGCGGGGTCGTCGGCCAGGGTCGCGATCTTGAGGGCGTCCCCGCGGACGCGGCCCCAGCTGTACTGGACGGGGTCGGAGGAGGCGCGCACGCGGCCCGCGAGGCCTGCCGCGAGCGGATGGCCGGGGTTCGCGATCGCCAGGTGAGTCTGCTGCCGCGCGGCGGCCCAGTCCTTCTGATGCGTGGATCCGGGGATCATTCCGAGATCGTAGAAGAGCCGCGGCTCCCACGTGAGGACCGGGACGGCGCTGTCGCGGAACTTGACCGTCAGCTCTCCCGAGACGGTGAGGACGTCGCGGGCGAGCGCGGTCGAGGAGAGGGCGACGAACGCCTTCCCCGCGGCGTCCGCCGACTCGACCTCCTGCGCGGTCTTCGTCGCGACGCGGAAGTTCAGGGACTCCAGCCGCTCCCGGATGCGCGCGTCCCCCGGATCGAGCGGGAGGCGGCCGACCACGAGGAGCGCGTCCCGTGACCCGGGGTTCGCGGCGGGCGTGGGATCTTGTCCCTTGAAGAGCAGGAATCCCAGGATCGCGAGCACCGCGCCCGCGGCGAGCGATTCCCAGAGCCGGCGGCGGACGACGCCCTGCTTCTTGAGCCGGCCGACGACCCCCTGCGAGAAGCGGTCGGAGTCCCCCAGGAGGCGGACCTCGCGGAGGACCGGTTCGACGAGCGACGGCCCCTCGCGTCCGAGCGCGGCGCCGAGCCGGTGGTGGATCTGGAGCTGGTCGGCGAACTCGGCCAGCGCCTGCGGGTCGCGCTCCAGTTCGCGGGCCAGCCGCTCGCGGCCGGCGTCGTCGAGCGAGCCGTCGAGGTGGTCCCGGACGAGGGCTTCGAGCTCTTCTCTCATGGTCAGGGTCCGGACGTCGCGGCGCGCGCCTGCTGGACGCATTCCTTGAGCCGCGCGCGGATCTTGAAGAGGGTGACCTTCAGGCTGTCGGCGGGCCGGCCCAGCGCCGTCGCGATCCGGGCGAGAGGGAGCCCGTCCGCGTAGAAGCGGCGGACGAGGTCGCGGGAGGCGTCGGGGAGCCGGCCCACGCAGTCGCGGAGGGCGTCCAAGGAGTCGTCCTCCGGGTCGACCCGCCGCTCCATCTCGGCGGCGCCGACCTCGAGGAGGTAGTCCCTCTCGAGCCTCCGCCGGCGGCTCGTGCGCTCCAGTTCGGCGCGGAGGTGGTTGTAGGCGATCTGGCGGAGCCATGCGTAGAAGTCGGTGCCGACGCGGAATCCCCGGAGCGCCCCGTACGCGCTGACGAACGACTGCTGTGCGAGGTCGTCGACCCACTGGGCCTGGGGGACGTATCCGGCGAGGAAGGCGCGGAGCCGAGCCTGGAAGGCGGCGACGACGGGGGCGTACGCGTCCGGGTCGCCCGCCTGAGCGCGCCGGAGGGCCTCGTCGATCTCGTGCGGGCTCGCCATGCGTGGGTAGATTGTGCCATCCCGCGGGAGGTTAACGCAATTCGTCCTTTGACCCGGCCGCCGCTGGAATTCGCCCTCCGGTCCGGTAGAATGGCTCCGATGGGAGATGCATCGCGTGTCCTCCCGGGGGAGGACATGATCCACAAGGGGATCGAGGACCTTGCCGACGGGAAGGAGTCGCTCTACGCCCTGCTCGTTTCGATCGGAGCGCCCCGGTTGCGGCGCGCGGGCCTGCGGATCCCGCCCGCCGTGCCCGACGCCGACCACAAGCTGTATCTTCAACTGGCTCGAGAGTTCGGCGATGACGCCCACTCCCGCTACAACGCGATGATCCGCAGGCTGGTGAGTTTCGAGCGGACGCTTGAATGCGGAAGTTAGACACTGGGTGCCCTGACTCCGACGGGGCGCGCACCAGGGGCGCGTAGCCTTTCCTACTCCCTCCAGTACGGCCTGGGGAACGGCGTGGCGATCACCGGCTTCCAGCCGGTTTCGTAAGTCCCGACGTCACACCCGGAGCCTCCGAACAGCTTCGGCTTCCTCTCGTCGGGAGCCACCGGATCCCGCTTTCCGGTCATGACCCCGTGGTAGCGCTGGGCGACCCGGGCGACGTCCTCATCCTTTTCCCGCTGCACGAAGGGGGCCAGCAGATCCCGCAGGAGGCCTCTCAGGGCGGTGTCATTCTCCGAGAGGAGCCAAAGCGCATAGACCCCTTCCACTCCTCTCCGGCGGAACTCCGAAAGGGTCGAGCGGAGAAGGCCTTCGATCTCGGGGACCGCGTCCGCCCTCCCGCCGGCGACATGGAGACGGAGCGCCCGGTCGGCGGCGGCCGCATCCTCATGGCGGAGGAATCGGCGCAGCGCCGAGTGGACAGTTCGGTAGTGTCCGCCGACAGAGAACTTTCCCAGCAGATCGACGACCCGGTGGGCATAATACCAATGCACGGACTCCGGAAGCGCCGCGGTGAAGGCGGCAGCCACGTCGGAGGAATCGGCGTAGAGGTCGAGCACATGGAGGGGCAATCCGAGATGCGTCGGGACCTGCAGTGCGAGCTCGACCCCCAGGCGCTCGTCCTTGCGGGATCGGAAAGCCTGGATGAACGTCTCCGGCGGGTTGTAGCGGATGGCAGCCCGGACCACGGCTTCCGGCGGCAGCTCTGCGGCCGGGGCGACGGCGAGCGTGGCGAGGACGGCTTCCCTCTGCAGGTCGTGGAGGGGGCTCCCCAGGAAGTCGAGCATCGTGCGATCGTATATCTCCCGTCGCGACGTCACGCGGGCGGTTCCCAGGGCGAGGTAGCTCCACCAGCGATTGGAGCTCTGCCAGCCCGCCTGCAGGACCGGAAGGAACCGGTCCGTGTGCTTTGTGGCGAGAACCGCCAGCGGGCCGATCAGCTCCCACCGGGCCGTCGGGAGCCTCTTCTGCAGCCGCTCGAAGTACTTCGGCGTGGGGTTGAACGTCTTCGTCTTGGCCCAGTAATGGGTAAGGATCTCGAAGGCGGCCGCGCCCATCGGGTCGTCCTTCTCCATCAGGAGTATGAGCATGGCTTCGAAGGCGGGGTCGATGAGGTCG
>CAZSCC010000018.1:0-8313 GCA_964604905.1 uncultured Planctomycetales bacterium | reverse complement strand
CCCATCCGGAGGATCATAAGGAAGCGGTCGAGCTGCGACTCGGGGAGGGGGTAGGTGCCGGTGAATTCCAGGGGGTTCTGCGTGGCGATGACCATGAAGGGGGAAGGGAGCGCATGGGTGGTGCCGTCGACGCTCACGCGGGCCTCGCCCATCGCCTCCAGGAGGGCGGACTGCGTCCGGGGGGTGGCCCGGTTGATCTCGTCGGCCAGCACGATGTTGGTGAAGATCGGCCCCTTCTTGAAGGTGAAGTCCTTGCGGTCGGGGTCGAAGACCGACACTCCCGTCACGTCCGAGGGAAGGAGGTCGGGCGTGAACTGCACGCGCCGGAAGTCGCAGGCGATCGAGCGCGCGGTCGCCCGCGCGAGCGCGGTCTTGCCGAGGCCGGGGATGTCCTCGATCAGGACGTGGCCGCGGGCGAGGAGGGCGGTGACGGTGAGCTTGACGACCTCGCTCTTCCCGAGGATCACGCTTTCGATGTTACGGCGAAGCGAGCTGATGAGATCGAGGTCCTGTCGCTGAATGGGCATCGAAGATGTCGTCGAGAGGAGAGGCATCGGGCTCCCTCAAGTAACGGGATTATAGGCCATAAGGTTCACGATCGGCACAATATTTGACGCCGTCCCCGTTCTCGTTGTCTTCCTCATCTTCTCCTCTTCTTCCGTTCTTCTTGCCCCCCCCCCTATCGCCATGAGCTCCGTATCTCCTTTTTGGCTTGACACGACCTTTCGTATAACCGTATATTTTGACCGTTCTGTACTGTTTTATTGGATTTTGCTCCCGACGGGGGGCAGGAAGGAGACAGGAATGGCTGAGGTCTACGTGGTCCAGTCCAAGGTCCGCGCGCTCGCGAAGAAGAAGGGCTTCCGCTGCAGCGGCGACGCGATCGACCAGCTGTCGAAGCAGGTCGAGAACCTGATCGTCGGGGCAGGCGCTCGCGCCAAGGCGAACAAGCGCCAGACGATCAAGGCCTCGGACGTATAACCGCTCCTTCGAAGTGGGAAACAACAGACTTGACGGCCCCGCGCCGCCTTCCGGCGCGGGGCCGTTCCTTTATTTTTATGCCTTCCGAAGCCTCCGGGACGGCTATTCGGGTCCATCGCTTGACTCCCCTTTCCGGCGGGGCTATCATTACGCTTGAATCTACGGCCCCTCGTCGGTTGGGGCGCGATTTGGGAGAACGCGATTGCCTGATCTGACCATCCAGGTACAGGAAGTCAAGGGGCTTCCCAGCACCGCGATAGTCATCCTGAACGGCTCGATCGACGCCAAGACCGTCATCACGTTTCAGACCCACCTCAACTCGGTCAAGGAGCGCGGCATAGGGCGCTTCATCATGGACATGGAGAACGTCAAGTACGTCAACTCCACGGGGTTGGGATACTTGATCAACCTGTCGGACTCGGTGGGCCCGGATAAAGGCGGCATCTCGCTCGTCAAAGTCCAGCCCAAGGTCAAGGTCGTCTTCGACATGCTCGGCCTGAACGCGTTCTTCAAGATCTTTCCGACGCGCGAGGAGGCCCTCAAACACCTGAATTCCGAGTCGGCGGCGAACCCGGCGGACCAGACCGTGGTCCTGAAGAGCCCCGTGCCGGCGCCGCAGCAGACCCATACGGCGCGCCACACGGTCCAGCCTCCCATGCCGATGCCGCCGCCGCTCCCGCCGCCTCCCCCCGTCCATCAGGCCCCCGCTCATCACGGGACCTCGGCCGGGGAGACGCTCCATATCGAGTGCGCGGCGTGCCGGGCCCTCCTCGCGGTCAAGGATGTGGGGACCTACAAGTGCCCGCGCTGCATGACTCCGTTCAACTACGCGGGCGGCGGCCGCGTCAGTTTTCTTCCGCGCCAGAAGTCGCTGCCCGTTCAGCTCAGCCTGAACTTCAGTCCCGAGGCGACCGACGGTCTCCTCGAATTCGTCCGGCGCCTGTCGCAGAAGAGCGGCTTCTCGGCGACGGGAATCGCCGAGGTCCAGTCGGCCGTTAAGGATACGGTGGAGGCGATCCGCCGCCACGCGTATGGGGGGAACGACAACAACGTCTATCACGTCCTCCTCGTGTCGGTGGACTCGGAGTTGGAGATGCGCTTCGCGGACTACGGGACGTCGATGAGCGCCGACAAGGGGGACCTGTTCGCGGTCGCCCGAAGGGTGATGGACCGGTTCGACCTGAAGAACCATCCCAAAGGCGGCAATGTCCTGACTGTTTCCAAGAAGGCGAGATGACATGGCACACGCGCTGGCATTCCTCGGGAACCTCGGCGGCTGGGAGATCCTGGTCATCATCCTGATCGTCGTGCTCCTCTTCGGATCGACCAAGATCCCCCAACTCATGCGGGGCGTGGGTTCGGGGATCAACGAGTTCAAGAAAGGCTTGAAGGAAGGCGAGCAGGACGCCGCAAAGGACGACGCCGCGAAGGCCGAGGCGGCCAAGGCGGACGCGGCCAAGGCCGCCGAGCAGAAACCGCCCGCCCCGCCGGCCGAGTCGAAGTAGCGGCCGCTCACCCGTCATGCCCCTCGACCTCCTCGCCTTCGCCGCCCATCGGGACGACACCGAGATCACCTGCGGTGGCCTGCTTCTCCGGATGGTGGAGAAGGGCTACAAGGTCGGCGCCTGCGACCTGACCCAGGGCGAGATGGGGACTCTCGGCTCCGCCGCCGAGCGCAAGGCCGAATGCGAGGAGGCCACCCGGATCCTGGGCCTTGCCGTACGCGTCAACTGCGAGCTTCCCGACAGCGGTCTCTTCAACGTCCGCGAGCAGCAGTCCCGCCTGGTGGAGGTGATCCGCGAGCACCGACCCAAGGTGGTGGTCCTCCCGGGTCACGAGCAGCGCCACCCCGACCATCGCATCACGCCGCAACTCGTCTTCGACGCGTGCTTCTTCGCCGGACTGGAGAAGTTCGGGAAAGGTCAGAAGCACCGGCCGACCAAGATCCTCTACTGCCACAGTTCCCAGTTCGACGAGCGTCGCCCGAGCTTCGTCGTCGACGTTACCGCGGTGATGGGGAAGAAGATCGCGGCCGTGCTCGCTTACCGGACGCAGTTCCCCGATCGCGACAAGACGACCGAATGGCTCCGCGCGAGGGCCCGGACCTACGGGATGACGATCGGGGCCACGTACGGCGAAGGCTACGTCCAGCGCGAGGTGATGCAGGTGGACGACGTGGTCGCCCTGCCCGGCGCCAGCATCTGAAGGTCAGCGCACCAGACGCAGCCGGCCCCCGCCGTCAGGTGTCATCTCCACGTCGATCGCCAGGTTGGACGACCGTACGTCGGCGAGGAACTTGGTCAGATCATGGGCGGCGAGGAACAGGAAGTACTTCGTCTCCTTCGGCAGCTTGCTCACGACCACTGAGTACTTCCTTTCGAGCTGCATGATCGAGGCGACGGCGTCGTCCCCGAGCTCGACCTCGATCTTGCCGATGCCCAGGCTGTCGATGAAGAAGAACGTCCGGTCCATCTGGCGGAGCAGGGGGAGGGGGACCACGGCCGCGGGCGTGACCATCGAGAACGCGCCGCCCCGCTTGAGGATCCACGCGTCCACGGAGGAGCAGTAGGTGTACTGCTCCGGCGCGGCGCCGCCGGACTTGCGCACCGCGTCGAGGAGCGAGAACGGCCGCGCCTGGAGGTCGGCGTCCACCTTGAGGGGTTTGATCCTGGCCGTGGGCTCCACGCGCTCGGCGAAGGGGTAGAGCACGGTCCGGTGGCTCATCCCGTCCGACTTCGGGCCCGGGGTGAGGCGAATGCGGAGCTCTTCTCCGATCAGGGCGCGGTACCGGATCTCGCGGTCCTGGCGCGCCTCGAAGTGGACGTCCGAGCGGACCTTGTCGAAGGGCAGCTCGAAGTAGAGGATCTGGAAGTACTTGGGCATGCTGAGGAGCCGGATCCGGGTGCGGACCGTCACCGTCTCCGTGGGAACGAGCAGGCCGGAATTGAAGAGGGCGGCCGTCTGCTTCTTCCGGTCCGAGCGGTCGTACGCCCATTCGTTCGCGGCCGGCGCGTAGGTGAGTTTCCCGGCCATCCCGAACTGCCAGGACGCGGCGGCGCTCGCGCTCTCCTTGAGGTCGGGATCGGCGAGATAGGTCAGGTCCCGCAGGATGACGTAGTTCCGGGTCGCGTTCCTGATCCGGAAGGCGAGCGTCACGAGGTCCCCTTCGCGGGGGCGGGAGGTGGAGAGATCGATGAATTCCGGCGTCACCTCGAGTTCGCCCGAGGCGTCGCCGCCCTCCCGGGTTCCTGCCGGGGTGCAGCCTCCCAGGGCGAGGAGGAGGATCAGGGCCGCGAGAGGTCCTTGTCTTTCCATATCCGGTCGAATTCGTCGCGATAGGCCGCCGCCGCGCGCTCCTGGCGGACGAGGATCACGTTCTCGTGGTTGGCCACGTCCCCGAGGATCGTCCAGTTGTACGAGCCCGTGACCACGACCTTAGCATCCAGGACGCAGAACTTGTGGTGGAATCGGGCCTTCTCGGTCCTGGGGGTGACGAGGCGGACGTCGAGGTCCGCGGCGCGGAGCCGTTCGAGGAGTCCTGGGTCCGTCTGAGCGGCGTCCAGGAGGAGGCGGACCTCGATCCCCGCGCGCCGGCGAGCGGCGAGCGCCCGGATCAGCCGGTCGGACGTGAAGTGGAACATGGCCACCCGCACCTCGCGTTCGGCGTTCCGGATCTCGCCGGCGATGCGCTCTTCGAGCATGCGTTTCTCGCCCGTGGGGGCGAAGAGGACTTCGACGCGGTCGTCCTGCCGCGGAAGCGCCAGGAAGAGGGCCAGGAGGGCGAAGGCGTTCACGGCCACTCCTACGCGAGCGTGTTTTTCGGGCCGAGCCGGACGACTTTGGGGGCCTTGAATCCCGCCAGGTCCGCCGCGTCGAGGTACCCGTAGGCCATGATGATGATCTCGTCCCCCGGCGCGCCCATATGGGCCGCACCTCCGTAGAGGCAGAAGTTGCCGCTCCCCTTGGGCTCCGGGATCGTGTAGGTCTCGAAGCGCCGGCCGTTGGTCACGTTGGCGATGAGGACCATCTCGTAGGGGAGGATGCCCGACGCCTCGAGGACTCCCGAGTCGATCCCGCAGCTCCCGTCGTAGTGGAGCTGGGACTGGGTGATGAAGGCGTTGGCGATCTTCGCCGTGCACATCCTTTTTAGCATCGGGCGAGTGAGGATAGCAGAACGGGTGGGGGGCTTCAATCATTGAGGGTCTCCTCCACCCGGGAGTGCCGCCACCCCTCGAAAACTCGACAGGGAATCGCCGGTCAGGGCGAAAGTTTTTCCCGGCATTCCGCCCGGAGGCGGTTGTTCCATTGAGGGTAAAAGGGCCCGACCCCGGGGCGGACTATCCCCCCGGGGTCGGGCAGTGAAAAGCGGAGAAGGACCTACTACTGGGTCAGCTTCTCGGCGGCCAGGAGCCAGAGGGGATCGATGGGATCCACCGTCTGCACGTCGCCGGCCTTGCGGAGGACGTTGTGGGGCTTCGGGTCACCGTGGTTGCCGGGCGTGTCAGCACCGATGGGCTCGCTGACCCTCGCGTGGTTGACGTTGCCCGACGGGCCTCGGTAGTCCGTCTGCCCTACGTCCCCGATCTCGCCTCTCAGAGGACAGAAGTAGATCTCCTTCAGGTCCTCTTCGAGCAGGGGGGGCTGCATCGACTGGAACTTCAGCCAGAGCGCCGCTCCCCTCTCGACGGGCCACTGACCCCTGTGCGTGGTCGAGTACACGTGGCCCATGGTGTAGAGCTGCTTGAGGTTGCTGGCGCAGTGCGTGTTCCTCGCGGACCAGATGGCGTTTCCGATGGCGGGCAATAACAGGGCGGCAAGAATACCGATGATGACGATGACCACCAGAAGTTCCACCAAGGTGAATCCGCCGGAGCGCCTGCGTGGAGACAATGCAAGCATGTCTACCTCCTTTCGCATTGTCAAAGAACCGATCAGACCTCTATCTCGTGGGCGACGCCACAGGGTCTTACGGCACCCGCAGGCGCGTCACCCGGATTATCCTGGAATCCCGGGACGACCGGAGAGGCGGATCCGGGTCTTCGTCCCCATCACCGGATCTTCCGCGATCCTCTTATCTCCTCAGGGTCTGCACCAGCGACGGAGGGCGCCCCCCCACAACCCCCCATCGAGGTGGTTGTTGTCGTTCACCACCGCGCCCGACCGCAGGAGGATGTTGCCCCCCTCCCGGCCGTGGTCGCTGTGGTTCGACTCGAGGTCGCAGCCGATCGGATCGTCCGTCGTCATGGACTTCGGATTCACGTTGGGGCCGTAGTACTGGACGGCGGGGACGCCTTCTTCATGATGGACGAGCGGGCAGGCCAGGGTCTTGGGCTGGAGGAGCGGCGGGGAAGCCTTGAGGAGTTTCTCCCAATAGGCCTTGCCCAGCTCGGGGGCCGCGACGGTGGAAGCGGCGTATCCGCTCGACTGCGCCTCGTGCATCGCTTTCAAATTCGCCGCGCAGGCCTCGATCTTGCTCTGGCGGGCGCCGCGCGCCATCGCCGGGGTCAGGAGGGCGATGACGACCGCCGCGAGGACGATCGTCATCAGCAGTTCGACGAGCGTGAACCCCTGCCGATGAGACATCTGGAATCAGTATAGCCCGGCTTCCCCGTCGCCGCCCTATTCTTTGATCACGAGCCCCTGCCCGGTGGGGAGCTCGAGGACCGCCTCCGGCTTCTCGCGGAAGAAGGCGTCCACCGCCTCGCGGGCGCCCGGGCAGATGCGGAAGCCGTAATCGTCCAGGAGCAGGACCCCTCCGCGATTGAGCCGCGGATAGAAGAACTCGACCGAATCCCGCGTCGGCTGATGGAGGTCGACGTCCACATGGACGAGCGAGAAGCGCCGGTCGGCGACCTCGGGGAATCGGGAGGGGATCCAGCCCTTGTAGACGCGGAGGCCCTCGAAGCCGGCCATGCGGGAGCGGAACTCCTCCTCCGTCACGGCGAGCTCGCCTTTCTTGAAATGCTCCCCGTCCCGATCTCCGGGCTGCGACAGGCCCTCGAACGAATCGAAGGCGTGATGGGTCCGGCCGAGCCCGCGGCAGATGAGCCAAGACGAACCTCCGCGCCAGACGCCGCATTCGGCGGTGTCGCCCTCCACCTTCCGGGCGAGCTTGAGGAGCTGGTCGAGCATCCACTTCCGATCCAGGGCCCGCCGGTTTCCGCGGCCCTCGAAGGGCTCCAGGGCGTGGAGGAAGGCCTCGTCGTGGGGCCAGCTCCGGCCGTACTCGCTCAGGATGCAGGAGGGGGCGATCCAGCGGGCGATTCGCTCCGCGAGGCGGTACCGCCAGAAGGGCTCCCCTTTCGCGGCGCGCCAGAGGCCCTTGACGATATCGGCCATGGGCTCCCTCTTTTTGCTGCGGTTTCCGGGAATGGAGCTTAACATCAAGGGCGGACCGCGCCCATGAATACGCTCGACCCGCTGCTGTTACGCGACGTGCTCGCGGCGTCCCTCCCTCCAGCGCTGGGGAGCCTCCACGTCAACTATCGGTACCTGCTGGGATGGTCGCAGGCGCTGGCGGAGCGGCGTTCCGGGATGCGCCTGCTCGATTTCGGATGCGGCCCGGGCCAGCTCGTCGAGGCGGCGATGACCCTCGGACTCGATGCGCGCGGCGCCGACGTCTTCTACGGAGGAGAGAAGGACCGCCAGGAGGTCGTCGCCCGGGGACTGCTGGGAAACGTCGTCCGTGAGATCCGGGACGGGAGGATCCCGTTCGACGACGCGACGTTCGACCTCGTCGTGAGCAACCAGGTCTTCGAACACGTCGAGGACCTCGACGGCACGCTGGCCGAGGTCCGGCGCGTGATGAAGCCCGACGGCATGCTCGTCGCCCTCTTCCCGACCCGGGAGGTGGTCCGCGAGGCGCACTGCGGAGTGCCGTTCCTGCATTGGCGTCCCAGGGGAGAGCGGGTCGCGCACGCCCTGCGCTGGAGCCGCTGGGGCAGCGGTTTCGAAAAGGAGAAGAAGTCCGCGGAGGATTGGGCGAGAGAGGCGGTGGCCTGGGTCGACCGGTATGTCTTCTACCGGACTCGATCCGAGACGCTCCGATCGTTCGAGAAGGCGTTCGCCATCACCGCGGCGGAAGAGCACTATCTGGCGTACCGCCTTCCCTGGCGTCCCCTCGCGCCCCTCCTCCGGGTGCCCTGGGCGCGCGAGGCCTCGAGGCTCGTCTGCCGCCGGTTCAACGGGGCGGTTCTGACAGCGCGGAAGCGGCCTTCCTGAACCTCCGGATCGCGACGAACCCGATCCCCATCAGGAGGAAGAGCGCCGAGCCGATCGCGCCGTTCCGGGCCGGCTCGGGACGGAAGCGGAACACCACCGTCTGTTCGCCCT
>CAZSCC010000017.1:0-7880 GCA_964604905.1 uncultured Planctomycetales bacterium | reverse complement strand
GAACGTGATGGGCGACGGCACCATCAAGATCGGCGGAAAGACCTACTGGAGCCCCAAGTCGCAGGATGACGCCAGGAAGCTCGAGGACCTCTTCGAGTCGCGCCGTCAGAACAAGCAGTACCAGGAGGTCGCCGGCAAGACGGACTGGGTGAAGTATCCCATGCTGATCCGCGCCGACCGGTCGACGCCGTTCGAGCACATCCAGAAGATCCTGATGATCGCGACCCACCACGGCGGGGTGACCCGCGTGCAGTTGGGAGCCAAGCAGGAGGTCAAATAGCATGGCCAGACGAAAGCGCCGTAAGCCCGTCGAAGAGGCGAAGTTCGATGCGACGAACATGACGCCGATGATCGACGTCGTGTTCCAGCTGCTGATCTTCTTCATGCTGTCGATGCACTTCAAGGAGGTGGAGGGCAAGCTCCTCTCCCAGCTGCCCAAGGACAAGGGCCTCGCGCCCACCAACGTCCTGCAGCCGGAGCTCCAGGAGGTGCGCATCGTGATCTGCGCCGGCGGGGACACCCGCAAGCACAAGCAGGACAAGGGCACCCACGAGAAGGCGGACAAGCCCAACGAAGAGTGCACGATCATGGTTGAGCAGGTCGAGATCGGCAAGGTCTACCGGACCGACAAGCAGCCCGGAAAGGCCGCGGCCAACCGGGCGATGTACATCGAGCTCGGCAAGAGGACGGCCGAGCTGTACCAGGCCACTCCCTCCTCCAAGGGCGGGCGCGACGACGCCACCAAGCGTCCCCCCGTCATCCTGGACGCCGACAGCGAGACGCCCTACGAACACGTCATCGGGGCCATCAACGCCTGCAAGAACGTCGGGATCGACAACGTGGAGTTCGTCGGGAACCCGCGCCACGACAAGTACTACGGGTCGTTCCAGAAGGGCCAGTTCGAGAAGAACAAGAAGTAAGAGAAGCCTGTACCAGCACCAACCACTCCCCCGTCCGCGAGGACGGGGGAGTTTTTTTATCTCTGAGAAGATTTTTTCTTTTTCCCCTCGGGGCGCGATCCCCGGCGGCGCCCCGAGGGGAAAAAGAAAAAATAGCGAGCCGGAAACAACTCCCTGAACCTTCCGAGGCCTGCCTCGTTGATAGAGCCTGCGTGCCGGAGGAGGTCCTCATGATCCTGGCACGGCGGCGCGCGCCCCCGCCCGAGGTCGAATCCGACGGCTTCGACATGACCCCCATGATCGACATCGTGTTCCAGCTCATCATCTTCTTCATGCTCGTCACCGACATGGCGAACGTCCAGACGGAGAAGATGACCCTCCCCACCGCGAAAGGCATCGACCCGAAGGAAGCCGGCCTCGTCGTCAACGTCATGCCCGACGGAACGATCCGGATCGACGGGAAGACGGTCCGGGACGAGACCCTGGAGTCGATCTTCGAGGGGCGGCGCGTCAAAGCCGAACGCGGGAGCGGCTATCCCGTCATCCTCCGCGCCGACCGCTCGACCCCCTTCGAGCACGTCCAGAAGGTGATGATGGTCGCGACCACGCACGGGGCCGTGACCCGGATCCAGTTCTGCGCGAAGAAGGAGTGAGCCATGATCTTCCGACGCCGCCGCTGCCGCCGCAGCCCCGACGAGTCCAAGCCCGAGGCCCTCAACATGACGCCGATGATCGACGTCGTCTTCCAGCTCCTCATCTTCTTCATGCTGTCCATGCACTTCAAGGAGGTGGAGGGCAAGCTGCTGTCCCAGCTGCCGAAACGGGGCGTCCAATCCTCCGGCAGGCCCGAGGTTCAGGAGGAGCTCCGCATCGTCCTCTGCGCCGGGAGCGACTGGCGCACCCACCTCCACGATAAGGGGAAGCACGAGAGGGTGGACAAGGACGGGAGCGTCTGCCGCGGCCTGGTCGAGCAGCTGGAGATCGGCGACCTCTTCAAGACCGAGAGTCAGCCGGGCAAGTCCGGCGCCAATCGGGCGGTGTACCGCGCCCTCGGCACCAAGGCCGCCGAACTCCACGCCTCCCTGCCGCGAACGGGCCCGCTCCCCGCGCCGGTCATCATCGACGCCGACAGCGAGGTCCCCTACGAGCACATCATCGGCGTGCTGAACGCCTGCAAGGAGGCGAAGCTCGACAGGGTCGAGTTCGTGGCCAATCCCCGCCACGACCGCTACTACGGCTCCTACGAGAAGGGGCAGTTCCAGCGGGAGCCCGGGAAGAAGTAGACCGGAACGCCGGGCGTCTCGTCCCGGACCTCGTTCTTTTCCTTGCCTCCCTCCTCGATTCCTGTAGAATTTTGCAGGGTTGCTGCCGGTGTTCGCGTCCCTTTACTATCGTTGCAGCAGCCCGGTTGGGGTAGGTGGAGGACTGGAACCATGCGTCAGCAGACCCTGAGGTTCTTCGCGGCGTTCGTCGCCGTGGCGCTGTCCGCCGGCGTCGGCTGCAGCACGCCGCAGCAGGCGCCCGTGAGGCAGGACGCGCCGCCTGGCGTCGAGCCCGTCGTCGCGGCCCCGCAGCAGCCCGCTGATCCCGCCAAGCCCGTCACTTTCCAGGCTGCCAACCCGGAGATGGAGAAGATCATCCAGGAGGTCGCGCGCGGCCGCAGCCAGGAGGAGCAGGCCCGGATCGCCCAGTCCCAGCAGCACTACCAGATCGCCCTCACCTACCACAACCGCGGCGAGTTCGAGAAGGCCAAGATCGAGGCCCAGAAGGCCGTCGAGACCTGGCATGAGAACCTGGCCGCCCGCAAGCTCCTCAACGACGTGCAGCAGATCACGGTCGGCGGCCGCGCCGAGTTCGGCGCCCGATCCATCGCGGAGGATGCCGCCGGCACCTTCCGCGTCCAGATCGAGCAGGCCCAGATCGAGATCACCAAGCACGTGCGCGACGGCGAGCGCTACTACAACGCCAAGATGTACGACGAGTCGATCCGCGAGTTCGAGAACGCGGAGTTCAAGATCGTCAACATCCCCTACGAAGTGAAGGCGATGCAGGACCTGCTGCCCCGCGTCAAGGACTCGGTCGTCAAGTGCCGCAACGCCCGGGCGATCGAGGAACGGCGCGTCGACGCCGAGAAGAAGGCCGTCGCCGAGTCCGAGGCCACCGCCCACGAGGTGGCGATCAAGCGCGAGATCGTGCGCAAGATCGCCCGCCTCCTCGAACTCGCCTACATGGCGTTCGACCAGAAGCGCTTCGACCGCTGCATCAAGCTCTGCGACGAGGTCCTCATCATCGACCCCCACTACACCGTCGCGAAGGAACTCCGCGAGGACTCGCAGAAGACCCGGCACAAGGACGAGTACTACGCCATCATCGCCAAGAAGGTGGAGGAGTGGAAGCGGCTCACCGACGATGACGAGCGGGCCATCATCCCCTGGTCCCAGACAGTCCGCTTCCCCTCCCGCGAGGAATGGGCCGAGATCTCCAAGCGCATCACGGAGAGCGTCCTCCGCCACGAGGGCGCATCGGGCAGCCTCGAGGAGGACCCCGATATCCTCGCCATCAACCGCAAGCTCGACACCATGAAGATCGACTTGTCGTTCGACAACACGAAGTTCGACGACATCCTGGCCTTCATCCGCGATTTCTCGGGCCTCAACATCGTGGTGGACGCCGCGGTGAACGCCCAGGTGGACCCCAACAAGACGATCACGTTCAAGGTCAAGGACCTCGTCCTCAAGAACGTCCTGAAACTCCTCCTGACCCAGATCGGCCTGGACTACCGGATCACCGAGGAGAAGGTCGTCCTGCTCACCGACCCCAAGAAGGCGGGCGGCGGGAACATCCTCGAACTCCACGACATCCGCGACATCCTGGTCAAGCTGCAGGACTTCCAGGGCCCCAAGGTCGAGCTCGTGTCGCCCTCGAAGGGCGGCGGCGGCCCCCTGACGGGCGCCACCTTCACGCTGGACGAGCCCAAGGAGTCCTCGATCGGCCAGGAGCAGATCGTGGACCTCATCAAGGAGAACATCTCTCCCGGCACGTGGGAGGGCGAGCAGTCGATCGACAAGACGCCCAACCAGCAGCTCCTGGTGAACGCCCCGCCCCGGGTGCACCGCGACCTCCGCGAGTTCCTGGGCAAGATCCGCAGCTACACGGGCACCATGGTCTCGGTGACCTGCCGGTTCGTGGCGGCGTACGACGACTTCCTCGACGACGTGGGCGTGGACATCATCAACCGCGCGAACGCGGCGCTCCCCGGCTCGGACGTTCCGGGCCTCGGGAACACGTCGATCGACGAGCCGACCGGCCAGATCGGCGCCGGCTTCTCGTCGCAGGAGGTCGCCCGCCTGGAGCTCTGGGACATCCGGGCGCAGACCTTCCACACGTTCAGCAAGCTCGACCCGCTGACGCAGATCGGCGTGGACCCGTTCTCGAACCGCCTCTTCAACCAGGGCGGCCTCGGCCTCCAGTACCAGTGGCTGGGCGAACAGGCCCTGCAGATCGCCCTCCGCGCCCTCCACAAGGGCCAGAAGGCGACGCTGGTCCAGGCCCCGCGCATCACGGTCTTCAACACGCAGCGCTCGCACGTCATGTTCCTCACCCAGATCGCCTACATCCAGGACTACGAGCCCCAGGTCTCGACCTTGGCCGCGGCGTACGACCCGATCATCGGCATCCTGACCCACGGCGCGGTGCTCGACGGCCGCCCGATCGTCTCCCACGACCGGAAGTACGTCACCCTCGAGCTCCGGCCCGCGCTGGCCCAGCTCCAGGTGATGCGCACGGTCAACATCCGGCCCGGCCTCAACATCCTGCTGCAGCTGCCCTGGGTGGTGCTCCAGAAGGCGGAGACCACCGTCACGGTGCCGGACCGCGGCACGCTCATGATCACCGGCTTCAAGGACATCCTGATGCGGGACATGCAGTCGGGCGTGCCCTTCCTGGAGGACATCCCCGTCCTGAACTTCTTCTTCACCCGCAAGGCCAAGGCCGACGAGAAGCGCCGGCTCCTGATGCTCGTGACCCCCGAGATCATCGACCTCGCCGAGCACGAGGACCGGACGTTCTAAGCCTGCTTCATCCGAGAAGGCCCCGGGCGCAAGCCCGGGGCCTTTTTCTCTTCCCGCCGTGATTCTTGATTCTTGATTCCTGATTCCGCCTTCGGGTACCATCACTCTCTTCGATGAGCCTCAAAGCGATCTTCTTCGACATCGACGACACGCTCTTTTCGACCACCGACTTCGCCGACCGGGCGCGGCGCGGCGCGGTGGACGCCATGAGAAGGTGCGGCCTCCGGCTCCCCGCCGACCACATCCTGCGCGAGCTCACCGAGGTGATCGCCGAGTTCTCATCGAACTACGAGCACCACTTCGACAAGCTGCTCCTACGCCTCCCCCGCCGCTCGTTCGACGGCGTGAACCCCGCGGTCCTCGTGGCCGCCGCCGTCCACGCGTACCACGACGCGAAGGTCCGCCAGCTCCGGCCTTATCCCGACGTCCCGCCCGTCCTCGCCAGGCTGGCCCGCACCGACCTGGTCCGCGGGGTCATCACGGCGGGCCTCGCCGTCAAGCAGGCGGACAAGCTGCTCCGCCTCGGGCTCTACGAATGCTTCACCCCGACCGCGATCTTCATCTCCGACCAGATCGGCGTCTCGAAGCCCAACCCGAAGCTGTATCAGCGGGCCTGCGAGGAGGTGGGCGTCCACGCCAAGGAGACGATGTACGTCGGCGATCATCCGACCCACGACATCGATCCGGCCAACGAACTCGGGATGGTCACCGTCCACATCCGACGCGGCAAGCATGCCCCGGAGCAGGGAAAATCGAAGCCGTCCCACGAGCTCAAAACATTCAAAGAACTCTTGACCGTCCTTCGCAAAGACTATAGTGTACGGGCCTGAATCCGGGGTTTAGACCGCCTTTCCACGCTTTATAAGGGTCCCCGTGCATGCCCGATAACGACTACGTGGCGATCCTTGATTTCGGCAGCCAGTACACGCAACTCATCGCCCGCCGCACCCGCGAAGCCAGCGTCTACTGCGAGATCGTCGCCCCCGACGTCAAGATCGAGGAGCTCAAGAAGCACCGCCTCAAGGGCATCATCCTCTCCGGCGGACCCGCCAGCGTCTACCAGAAGCGCGCCCCTTCCTGCGATCCGAAGATCTTCGACCTCAACGTCCCGATCCTCGGCATCTGCTACGGCATGCAACTCGGCGCCAAGATCCTCGGCTCGAAGGTCGCCGCCTCCGCCGACCGCGAGTACGGCCGCACCGACCTGGTGATCAAGGACAACGAGAAGATCTTCCGCGGCGTGCCGCGCGAGACCCAGGTATGGATGAGCCACGGCGACAAGGTCGAGGCGACCTCCAAGGACTTCGTCACGCTCGCCTCCACCAAGAACTGCCCCTGGGCCGCCGTCCGGCACAAGAAGCGGCCCTTCTACGGCGTCCAGTTCCACCCCGAGGTGGCCCATACGCCCTTCGGCGTCCAGATCATCCGCAACTTCCTCTACGCCATCTGCGGCTGCCGCGGCGACTGGGAGATGAAGTCCTACGTCGACAACGCCATCGCGGAGATCCGCCGCACCGCCGGCAAGGACCACGTGCTCTGCGCCCTCTCGGGCGGGGTGGACTCCGGCGTCGTCGCCGCCCTCGTCCACAAGGCGATCACGAGCCGCCTCACCTGCGTCTTCGTCGACAACGGCCTCCTCCGGAAGGGCGAGGCCAAGCGCGTCCGCGACTTCTTCGAGAAGCGGATCCACGTCAACCTCGTCGTGATCGACGCCGCCCAGAAGTTCCTCAAGGCCCTCAAGGGCGTGAGCGATCCCGAGAAGAAGCGCACCATCATCGGCCACACGTTCATCGACGTCTTCAAGCAGGCGGCCAAGCCCCTCAAGCAGGTCAAGTACCTCGCCCAGGGCACGCTCTATCCGGACGTCATCGAGTCGCGTTCGGCGACCGGCGGCCCCTCGGCCAAGATCAAGACCCACCACAACGTGGGCGGTCTCCCCGAGAACCTGGGCTTCAAGCTGATCGAACCGCTCCGCACCCTCTTCAAGGACGAGGCGCGCCGGATCGGCCGCGAACTCGGACTGCCCGAGGAACTCGTCCGGCGGCAGCCCTTCCCCGGCCCGGGCCTCGCCGTCCGCTGCCCCGGCCCGCTCACGCCCGAGCGGCTGGACATCCTCCGCGAGGCGGACGACATCGTGGTCCAGGAGATCGAGAAGGCCAAGATCCAGGACAAGCTCTGGCAGTACTTCGCGGTCCTCCTCCCCGTGAAGAGCGTGGGTGTGATGGGCGACGAGCGGACCTACCAGGAGACGATCGCCGTGCGGATCGTGGAGAGCCTGGACGGCATGACGGCCGACTGGGCGCGCGTCCCGTACGACGTCCTGGGCACCATCAGCTCGCGCATCGTGAACGAGGTGAAGGGCATCAACCGCGTGGTCTACGACATCAGTTCGAAGCCTCCCTCCACCATCGAATGGGAATAGGCGGTACAATCCTCAGGGAGTCCAGCGACCGGGGTGAGCAGTGCCTGCGAGCGATGATCTGCTGGTCGGGAAGATCTCGGTCTCCCTGGGCTTCTGCACCCAGACGCAGGTCGACGAGTGCGCCAGGCTCCAGCTCCAGATGCAGTCCCCCCACCAGCCCGCGCCCAAGCTCGGCGAGATCCTGATCGAGAAGGGGTACCTGACCCGGGAGCAGGGCGAGGAGGTCCTCCGGACGCAGCGCGCGAACCTCGACACCGTGGACCCGCTCGTCAAGAAACGCAAGGAGGCGGTGCTGTTCGGCAAGCTCGCCGCGCGAGAGGGACTCTGCACGCAGGAGGAGGTCAACGAGTGCCTCCAGCTCCAGGCCCGCAAAGACGAGCAGCGCTCGCTGGGCGAGATCCTGGTGGAGCGCGGCTACCTGACCCCCCTCCAGGTGAAGGAACTCCTGGGCCGCCAGCTCAAGAGGATCATGAGCTGCCCCGCCTGCCG
>CAZSCC010000016.1:0-3764 GCA_964604905.1 uncultured Planctomycetales bacterium | reverse complement strand
CGACTGGATCGAGGTCGACGGCGTGTTCCTGCGCCAGTACATCTATCCGTCGCAGTTCGAGGACGACAAGGGGACCACGATCCATGCGCGCGCCGCGGTCCTCTTCGCGAAGAACCTGAGGCTCACCCGGAAGCCCGAGATGAAGGACTGGCGCGGCTGGTTCTACGGAGGCGTGGCCGGCATCGCCGCGATCACGATCACGATCGTCCTCGTGGCGGGCTTCATGTCCCGGAAGTACGGCGACGGCTCGCTCCGCATGAAGTTGTTTCACCTGAAGAGGGACCAGGGAAAGCTGCACTTTCCGCCCAAGTCGCCGGGAGCCGGGCCGATCCTGGGGGACGAGATCCCCAAGCCACCGCCGCCGACCTCGGCGCCGGAGAACAAGGAGAACCCGCCGGCCTCCCCATGAGCAACCCCCTTTATTATGTCGTCGGGTTGCTGCTCGCCGTCTTGTACCCCCTCGGGATCGAGCCCCTCCGGTTCGCCGGGGAGCCCGCCGGGCCCTGGGCGGCGGCCGGCCTGCTCGGAGCGTTCTCCCTCCTGGCTGGAGGCGTCCACCGCCGCACCGCGCCCCACCGGCTCGGCCTGGCGCGACTGGGCCTGCGCTGGCTGGCCCTGACCCTCTACGCGACGCTGCTCTACCTTTTCCACTTCCCGCTCTGGGTCTGGGGCCTCGGGTTCGAGGAGAGCGTCTTCGTCGGACCGCTCCTCACCCTTTCCCCCCTCCTGGGATTGTTCTCGATCCTGGCCCTCCTGGGGGCGCGATACGACCCGCGGCGGCAGGGTTCGTTCGGGGGCGCCGTCGCCTTCGCCTTCCGGGGCTTCGCGGGCTTCTCGCTCCTCCCGATCCTCCTCATGCTCGGGATGGACGTCGCGATGCGGTGGATCGGGCCCCTTCGCCGGGCGGTCTTCCTCTATCCCGCCGCGGAATGGGCGTTCGCGATCGGGTGCATGCTCCTCTTGATCGCGTTCCTCCCGCTCCTCCTGCGCGTCGCCTTCGGGGCGCGCCCCCTCCCTCCTGGACCGCTCCGGGACCGGATGGAGCGCCTCTGCCGCGAGACCGGCTTCCGCTGCGCGGGGATCCTGGTCCTCCGTACCGGCGGGGCGCGCCTCGCCAACGCCTTCATCGTGGGAATCGCGGCGCCGCTCCGGTATGTCTTTTTCACCGACGCGATCCTGGCCGGGATGCCCCCCGAGTCGCTGGAGTGCGTCCTCGCACACGAGATCGCCCACTCGACCCGGCGGCACATCCTGAGCTTCCTCGCGGCCATGCTCGGCTTCACCTTCCTGAACGCGGCCGCGCTCGACCTCTTCGAGGCGGCGAAGGTCCCCGTGGTCCTGATCGCGCTGCTCTTTTTGGGCTGGACCGCCTTCTTCTGGGCGGCCGTCTTCGGCTGGGTCTCGCGCCGCTTCGAGTCCGAGGCCGACCTCACGGCGGCCCGCATGGCGCCGCCCGAGTCGGAGCCGCCGTACGGGGCGGCGCGGAAAATGGCGGAGGCGCTGGGCCGGGTGGCCGAGCTCAACCGCGTGCCTCCGTGGGCGTGGTCGTGGCGCCACTTCAGCATCGAGAAGCGGATCAACCTGCTGCTCGACGCGCAGGCCGATCCCCGCTCCGGGGAGCGGTTCGAGCGCGGGTGCTCGCGGTGGAGGAGGGCGGCGGCGGCGGTCCTCCTCGCGGGAATCGCGGCCGCGGGGCTCCTCGCGGTCCGCCAGCAGGCCGGCGTGGCCACCCGCCGCGCGGTTTACGAGGCCTTCGAGCGCCTCGAACGGGGGTACGGGCTCATGAAGGGGGAGCGGTACGGCGAGGCGCTGGCGGAGTTCCGAGCGGGCGTCGCCGGCGGGGCCGAGCCCGCCGACGCGTGGCTCTGGATCGCCCGCTGCGAGCGCGGCCTGGGGCGCGAGGATGAGGCGCGGCGCGCCGAGGAGACCGCGCGGGGGAAGGGGTTGACCGATCCGCGGGATCGCCTGCGACTCGCCCCGTAGCGGCTACGGCTTCGGGATCACCGGCAGCAGGATCTGGCTGGGGTGGTGCTTGTCGTGGTGGATCGTGTTCGTGACGGCCTGCCAGCGCCGGTTGTCGTTGAGCGGTTCGCCCGTGTTGGGATTCACGTCGAAGCGGGGGAAGTTGCTCGAGGAGACGTCCACGCGGATCCGGTGGCCCTTCTTGAACACGTTGGACGTCGGGTAGAGCTTGATCGTGAACGTGTAGACGTTCCCCGGCTCCATGAGGATCTCCTGGTCCAGCGTCTCCCGGAACCGCGCCCGGACGATCCCGTCGCTGATGTTCATGTCGAACCCGCCCGGATAGTCGGCGCTCGGGGGATGGACGTCCACCAGCTTCGCCGTGAAGTCGGTGTCGACGGCGAGCGAGGAGGCCCAGAGCCTGACCGCCACCTCGCCCGTCACCTCGGTGTCCTCCGCGAGAGGAGGGGTCTGGAAGACGACGACGTCGTTGCGCGCGGAGAGGGGCATCGGGTCGGGGAAGTTCCAGACGTGCGGGCCGCCCTTCTGGTCCCACGCGCCCTGGAGGAGGATGCCGTCGTTCGAGGAGATGCAGCCGCCGATCGTGGGCACGGGGTTCTTCGGGTCGAAAACGAAGCTGGTCGAGGCGCGGTCGACCTGCGGCTCGACGGGGGAGAGCCCTCCGGCGCGGCCCAGGTAGTAGGGGGTGAGCTTCGTCCGGGCGAGCGGCCATTCGTCCTCGTCGCGCCAATATCCCCCGTGGTTCTTGTGGCCGTCGGCGCCCTTCTTCTCGTCGCCGGTCCCCATGACGAAGATCCGGACCTTCTTGGCGAAGGGGGCCTCGCGGCCAACCTTGGAATCTTTCCCCTTGAGCCACTTGTCGAACCATTCGAGGCGCCACGCGAGCGGGTCGGCGATCGCGGCGTCCTTCCCGAAGCTCACCTGGCCGTGCGCGGACTTCCCCTGCTGGCCGTGGATCCACGGGCCCATGATGAGGTAGACGGGCCCCTTGATCTGCTTCGCGAGCGCCATGAAGTTAGCCGTGGTGTTCCCGGCCCACGAGTCGTACCAGCCGCCGACGAGGTAGAGGGGGATGTCCTTGTACCGGTCGGGGTAGTCGAGGATGTTGCAGGCGCGCCAGAAGTCGTCGTTGGCGCCGTGCTTCATCGCCTCGATCAGCCAGTCCTCGTAGTCGGGCGCGAGCTTGAGGGGCGTGGTGCCCTTCCGGAGCGGCAGCTGCGCGAGGTACTTGCGGCGGTTGTCGCACATCTCCTGGAGGATCTTCTGGGTCTCGGGGTCGCGCGAGGCGAGGCTCCCCTTCGCCGAATTGAGCATGACCCAGTTCCAGAAGCGGAGCTCGAACGCCCCGGCGTTCCTCATGCTCTGGCGGCCCATGTTGCACGCGGCGTCGACGGGGATGGCGGTGGCGAGGCCGTCGGCGCGGGAGAGGGCGATCGCGTGCTGCGTGCCTCCGACGTACGAGGTGCCCATCGTGCCGACCTTCCCGTTCGACCACGGCTGACGGGCGATCCAGTCGACGCACTCCTTCCCGTCGCGCGTGTCGTCCTGGAGGAACCTCCAAACGCCCTCGGAGCCGTAGCGGCCGCGGGTGTCCTGGGCGACGAACGCGTACCCGCGCTTCACGAAGTAGTCTGCGTTCCCCTTCTCGCCGTTCTTGTTGTAGGGCGAGCGCACGAGGACGACGGGGTGCCTTCCGGGGACAGGCTGCCCGTCCTTCGCGGGGAGATAGACGTCGGTCGCCAGGTTCACGCGGTCGCGCATCGGGACGCCGACGTCCTTCA
>CAZSCC010000015.1:0-11866 GCA_964604905.1 uncultured Planctomycetales bacterium | reverse complement strand
GGGCGCCTGGGGCTCGATCTCCCGGATCGGCTTCGCCCCCCGGCAGGTCTTCGCAAAATGTAGTGCCAACCAGAAGGCTCTTTTGGCCTATAGGCCATCAGAAGCCCAATTTGCTCGACCTGCTGCGGAAGTTGGGCTAGGGCGGAGGTGGCCGAAGGGGCCGTGGAATCCACCCCCTCGAAACCCTTCGCGCCCGGTGGGCGCAAAGGTACACCGAGTGCCTCGTGTGTCCCGAACCATGTGGTTTAGGACTGGTCGCCGGTCGGGGGTGCTCTCTCATCGATGTGCCTATTAAGTTCCCGATTTTCCCGCATCCTGGCCTGGAACGCTGGGTTCCGCGCCCTTGGCTTCAAGCCTATGACCTTCCACCCTTGATCGAACTCAGATAGGCCGAAGTGTGGAAGTCTCGCAGCAGGCCTTGCGTCGAGCCGCTCCGGCCCCGGCTCACGGGACTGGCGAGCATCGAGGCATCGCGGAAGGCGGGGCCGGGGGCGATGCCGGCCCGCTCGGCGGCGAGCCAGACATCGCCGAGCGACATCAGCAGATCGCGGTAGTCCACGCGCGAGTCCTCGATCGCCGCGGCGGCGAGGGCCCGCTCGAGGGGCCGGCGATCGGCCGAGGAACGAATCCACGTTGCCGATGCGCTGATGTAGTTGTAAATGTGGTTGCGGAGGTTGTCCTTCCCATCGAGCAGGCCGCGAATCCGTTCCCGTTGCTCCGGCGTCGCCTGCAAGTAGGCCTCGCACAAATCCCCGACGGCCTTCTGAATCTCCTGGGGGACTCCCTTGCCACCCTTCCCGCGCTCCGCCTCCAGGCGCTTCGCCGCCTCCAGCCCGTCGCCCGGCCGCCCCTTCTTCAGCGCCTCTTGGATCAAGGCGTCCAGCGGGGCGTTCCACGCTTTCAGGCGTGCGGACAGGTCGGAAAGCAGAAGCTCGAACCAGGCCACGTCGTCATCGGTGATCGGCACGAAGCCATTCTCCCACATCAATCCTTGGACTTGGAGGAGAAGCGAAACACTGCGAGATTACGGAGACTCCTCGCTGATTGTCACCGTCATCTGGTCGTGCAGGAAGTGGAAGAGGCAGAGTTGATGCGCCAGGCCCTTCCAGCGGTCAAAAAGGGCCTGCTTGTAGAGCCGCGACCCGGCCGTGACGGCCACGCGGACGCGGACCCCCGCCTCTTGAGGAGATCCAGGAAGCGGTTCATGTTGCGCTGGTTGTTCCTGGGGACCACAAGGAAGGCCACGATGAAGTCGTTGACCGGGTCGGTGGCCACGAGGATGGCGCGGCCGCAATCGTGGACCTCGTCGATACAGAGCGCCCCCGAGAAGTTCTCCAGGGCCCACTGCCGGTAGAATTAATCGCGGGCTGTTATGTACCGCTTACAATCCCATCCGGCGAAGAAGGAGAACGATGCCCAAAGGGAAGGTCGTGCGGAGGAACGTGAAGTCGGCTCTTGATAAGTACCGCACGGAGATGGAGACCCCTCGCTGACTGTCACCACTATGCGGGATGCTTCCGGCGCGCAGCCGCGCGCCGGAAGCGACCTGCCTGATGGTGACAATCAGCGAGGGGTCTCCCAAAAAAGGGGACGACCACATCCAAGCCCCCCACCCTGGTTCCAGTAGGCCCTTGAGCTAACTCCGGGCTGCTTCCGCGATCAATCGTTTGGCTTCGTTCACTTCCCGCTCGGTGGCCCCGCGCCGCCGTTGATATCGACGCTGGACCAGATTGAGAAGCATCTCCAAATCTTCCTTGGACGGAACTCGATTATGGTCCCACAAGGGATTCGCGCTCTCGCGGAATTGAAACTTATACTTGGCTCCAAAAAAGCTCACACGAACTTCGTAAAACGTGTCGTCATCCCGCTTCGTTTTCCATTCAAGATCTCGTCGCATAGTATTCATTTCCCCTTTGACTTGTCCACCGAAGCCTTGGCGAAGGAGGAAGGGGTCGGTGACCCCACTACCCAAGTGTATAGCGCGTCGGGGCTGCAGGCAGGGTGGAGTTTCCATAAATACCGTAGCGTCGAAAGGGAGTAAATCGCGGTTCTGATGCAAAGTTGTGAGCTTTAATGATGGGGGTCGACGAGTCCAGCAATCGGTGGCTTGTCGGTCCGGGGAAACGGCTGAGCTCCGAGCGACGTCATGGGGGCGTGAAGCGGTTCCAGCTCACCGGGGTCCTTTGCGAGAAATGCGGCGGACTCCAAGAACCACGCCGATGGAAAGGCTCTTGCGTCGACTGCGGTAGGTCGCGGTTCCGCGTAGAAATCGAACGATCGGCGTCGGGCTTTGAAGCGTTCGACCTTGAGCCCCCTGGCCATTCATCGAGCAGGTCGAGGAAGGGCTACGACCGGGCGCCCCGATACGGCGTATTGTTCCTCTCAACTCTCTCAGATCACCTTGACGTTTTCTGCACGTGGCCCTTTCTCTCCAACCCCTTCGGTAAATGACACTCGCTGTCCTACCTGGAGTTGGTCGAAGTTCACACCTTCCAGGCCTGAGGAGTGAAAAAACAGGTCCTTTTCGCCCCCGGTGCTGATAAATCCGAAGCCTTTGTCCGTGAGTCGCTTGATGGTGCCTTCCGCCATTTGCCAATTTCCTAAAAACGTGTCCTAAAAAATTTCCGAAAAAGCAGGGTCCACCCTGCCCTACGGCCTGTCCGGTATTCTATCAACTCAAGCGGTAACATGGAACCCTAGAAAGCACCCTAGAAAGCGGTCATTGAGACGGGCGTCCTTGCAGGCTTCCCGAACCCGCTGAGGTCTAGGCTACCCAAGCCGGCGCAATGCATGACGCGTACTGGGTTTGGTAGGCCAGCTGTAATGGCCAGGGTGCCCTCGCGTGGCAGCGCGAGGGGTATAATTGCCCGAGATGTCCAACACCGATCCGTGAGCGTCCGAGATCGGACGCTTACGACCGTTCCATGCCCGTAGGCCGCCGAGATTGGGCAAAGAGGCGGCCGCGAAAGTACGAACGAACTCCGCGTCGATGGCAAGGCGGACGCCAGAGTCCCGACAGCGGGCTGATCGCGCCGGCTGAGTGCTCTTCGACCTCATCCGGCCCGATTCGCCGCCGGGATCGGCTGGGTGAACCCCTGCGCTTCTCGCACTCGGGGGCCGGCATGAACTCCGGGCCGAGTCCTGCAGCACGGCGGAATCCGCGGGGGTCTCTCGACTGGCTTCCCCCTTACTCTTTGGGCGGCGTCTTCTTCTCTTCGGTCTTCTTCTCTTCGGCCTTCTTGGCTTCGGCCTTCTTCTTCACGTCTACCGATTCCGATTCCACCAGCACGGCCGCCTTCTCCGAGATCATATTGGCCAGCAGGCCCCCGGGGTCGCAGCCGACGGCGATCGAGACGATCCGCCCTCCCTTTGCGATCAAGACGTTGGTCGGCATCGCCTTGGTCTGAAAGACCTTCCAGCTTTCGCCCTGCGTATCGACCGCATAGAGCATTTCGATGTTCCTCTGCTTGGCGTACTCGGCGACCTTCGCCTGCGGCTCCTTGAAGACCGCCAGCGTGGTCAAGCCCTTCTCCTTGTAAGCGGCGTTGATCGCCTTGAAGTAGTCCAGTTCCTTGTCGCACCCCAAGCAGCCACAGGTGAGTCGGACCAGCACCGGTCCCTTGGCCGTCAGCTTGGCCAGGTCCACCTCCTGCCCGTCGGCCGCCTTGATCTTGAACTCGGGGGCCTGCGCGCCGGTAACGACCGTCTTCTCCGACGGCTTCTGCTCCTGTGCGACCGCCTGGACCGCGAGCGCGAGCGCGAACGCCGCGCTGAGCGTGATGTTCCGCCTCATGCAACACCTCCTTCAACCTGCCGTTCCCGACTGGGTCGATTCCACGGCCGTCGCCGCCCCGTGCCAAGCCCAAACGATCACACGGTCGGCACGGTGAGACTCAGCCTCTCCACGAAACTGTACATCGAGATACAGCCGACAGTTGTGGATGACGGGTGAAGGAAAGGAAACGTGGCTTGTCCTTCGTGCCGGATATAGGCACCCACCCATCGACGCCAGGACCCTGGACTTCCAGCATCACGGGGCCGAGGGGCACAAGGATCGCCCCAGCCCCTTGCAAAGTTCCGCCCAACGAGGTACAAGTCACCTCGACCTGTGCTTCAGGAGCTTGACATGGGCAAGGGCAACAACAGCCACAGGAAGGAAGTAAAAAAATCCAAAAAGGAGAAGCCGAAGGCGCCGCCTCCTCGCAAAGGATCCTAGACGGAGCTGACTCGAGTCAGGGATCGTGCGCGCAAGGGCAAGAGATGCACGGCTCGACCCCTGACTCATCCGTTCGACTCCGTCACAAGAGCCAGGCAGGATAAGAGGGTTCATCCCCGCATCATGCGCGCGATCGTCATCTCGAAGCACGGCCCCCCTGAGGTCCTCCGCCTGGTGGACCGCCCCGATCCGGTTCCCACCGAAGGGCAGGTGCTCGTCGAAGTCCGCGCGGCCGGGGTGAACTTCGCGGATCTGATGATGCGCGCGGGGCTCTACCCGGGCGCCCCGCGCCTGCCCTTCGTGCCGGGGTATGAGGTGGCCGGAGTCGCCGAGGGTCGGCGCGTCCTGGCACCGGCACGCTTCGGCGGCTACGCGGAGAAGATCTGCGTGCCGCGGAGGAACGTCTTCCCGCTGCCGGAGAGCCTCAGCTTCCCGGAAGGCGCGGCGATCCCCGTCGTCTACCTCACCGCCTGGTGCGCCCTCGAGGAGCTCGCCCGGCTTCGCGAGCGGGATCGAGTCCTGGTCCAGGCGGCGGCGGGAGGCGTCGGGCTGGCCGCGATCCAGATCGCCCGGCGCAAGACCGACCGGATCACGGGCGTGGTGGGGTCGGAGTCCAAGGCCGAATTCCTCCGGAGTCTTGGAGTGACGCCGGTCGTCCGCGGAAGGGACCCCATCGGCGGTCCGTTCGACATCATCCTCAATTCGGCCGGCGGCCGGACGATCCGCGAGGACATGGCCCGACTGGCCCCGCTGGGCCGGATCGTCTGCATCGGCGCCAGCTCCATCCTTCCCGGCCGGAAGCGGAGCCTCCTCGGGGGGATCGCGTTCCTCATGAGACAGCCGGCGATCAAGCCGATCGCCCTGATGTCCGCCAACCAGGGGGTGATGGGCCTGAATCTGGCGCACCTGCGGGACGACAGCGAAGCGTTCGGGAATGCGATGAAAGAGATCTCGGCGGGCCTCGGGACGTGGCTCAAGCCGCGGGTGGACAGGACCTTCCCGCTCGAAGAGGCCGCGGCGGCACACCACTACCTTCACGACCGGAAGAATATCGGAAAGGTCGTGCTGACGATGGCTTGAGGCTGGGGCGGAACAGGCCCAGGCACCCCACGCTTCGGGGGGCTCGAAAACGGCCCCGCGTAGCGTACACTGATACCCGAACCCTATGCGAATCATCCTGGCTTCCGCACTCTTGGGACTCCTGGGGGCGCAGGGGACCCCACAAGAGGACTTCGACCCGCGCGCGGTGGCGGAGTGGGTCAAGCAACTCGACGACGATTCCCTGGAACTCCGGGAGCAGGCCGCACAGAAGCTGGCCGCGTTGGATCCCAAGGCCCTTCCGCTCCTTCAAGACGCCGCGAAGAAGGGATCGCCTGAGGCGAAGGCTCGACTCCTGAAAGCCATCTCCCGCATAGAGGACCGGGCCGTTCTTCGCTCCAAGCTCCGGCCGGCGAAGCTCGTGACGATCGAGGCCAGGGAACAATCCCTCCGCGGCGCCCTCGAAGAGCTTGCGAAGCAGGGCCCTACCTCGATCGACCTGAAGGAGGTCCCCGAGGGCGAGAAAGTCACCCTCTCCCTTTCGAAGGTCCCCTTCTGGGAGGCGCTCGACGGACTCTGTCGCGCGAACGGACGGATCATGTACGAGGTGGGATCGGATGGGGTTCGACTCAAACCGGGACCCCTTGTCGACCGGCCGCGCCGCCTCTCAGGTCCCTTCGCCGTGTTCCTGACGGGCGTCGAGGCGGTCAAGACCGCCACCGGCGCGCCCAGCGAGTTCTCCCTCGACTTCCAGGCGTGCTGGGAGGAGGGGATCCACACGGATGGGGTCACGTGGACCTTCAAAGAGATGCGGGATGACAAGGGCACCGATCTCCTGGGCGACCCGGTCGACGGAGACCCGTTCGACAAGCAATCCACGGCGCGCGGGGGAAACAGCTATCAGACCACGCTCACGTCCCGGATCCTCCCCGCCCCCGGAGCGGCCAAGCTCTCGCGCCTCTCCCTCCGGGTCGGGTGCGAGTTCGCGCTCCGCTCCGTGACCCTGGAGTTCAAGGATCCGGCCCGAAGGGTGGGGCAGAAGGAATCCTCGCAGGGGGTCTCGGTCCAACTCGACAAGTTCGAGCAGAACGGGGATCAACCCGGGGGAAGCGTGATCTTCCAGTTGGCCGACGGCCGCTCGATTTCGTCGGACCTGGTACTCCTCTCGCTCATCGGCGACGATGGAAAGGAGCATCGAGTCGGCGTGATGGGAATCCGCAAGGGGTACATGCAGACGGGCTTCTCCATAGGAGGCGGGCCCAAAGGACCCGGCCACATCGCCAGCGTCCGGGTCACGATACCGATCGAGGTCCACACGGAAACGATCGACCTGGATTTCCGCGACATCCCTCTTCGATGGACCCAAGAGGAGAAGAAGAAGTGAGCCTGCTCCCCGCTGCCGTGCATCTCGCACGGGCGGGACCGCAGGATGACCCCGCACGATTCGTGATAGAATCCCTGTTTAGAATCCGGCACCCCACGCCATAGGTCCTCAGGAGGCAGGTATGTCCGCAGATCGCGCGGCGACGGAAGCCGCCGTCCGGCTCACGATGGAGCGACGCACCGAACTCCTCGCCTATGCCCGCTCCATCGTCGACGACTACGCCCTCGCCGAGGACGTCTTCCAGGAAAGCCTCATCGTCGCCATCGAAAAGGGCAGCGGCCTGCCGACCCCCGAGGATTTCGGCCGCTGGGTCCGCGAGGTCGTCCGGCGCACGGCCCTCGACACCCTCAAGAAACACCGGCGGACGGCCCGATTCATGGACCCCGGGGTCCTGGCCGCTCTCGAGCCCGCATGGCAGGAGGCGGACGGCGAGTGGGGGGCCGACCGCCAGGGCACCCTCCGCGGCTGCCTAGAGAAGCTCTCCGCGAAGGCCCGCCGGATCCTCCAGGAACGCTACGAGAACCGCCTCACCGGCCCCCGCCTGGCCGAGCGCGTGGGCCTCACCGTCAACAGCGCCTACGCGACCCTGACCCGCGTCCACCGCGCCCTCGAAGCCTGCATGCGCCAATCCGCCTCGGAACAGGAAGGCACCGCATGAGCGACGAACTCGACGAGACCATCCTCCGCGTCCTCGACGGGGCCGCAGCCCCCGAGGTCGAAGCGAGCCTCCGCGCCCGCCTCCTCGCCGACCCGGCGGCGTGCCGGCGCTTCGTGGCCCTCTCGTGCCGGCAGCAGGCGATCGAGGACGCGCTCCGGCAGCGCGCCGCCGAGTCCGCCCTTCCCGCCCGCACCCGCCGGAAGGTCCACGCCTGGCCGCGCCGCCGCGCTTCCCTGCCGATCGCCGCCGCCGCGGCCGCGATCTTCCTCGTCGCGATCGGCCTCGCCGTCGCCCTCCGCCCGCGCCCCGAGGAACCCGAGCGCGGTACGGCCGTCCGGACCGTCGTCCCCGAGCCGCCCCCCCTTCCCGACCCCTCCCTCGACGAGGAGCGCCGCCGCGCCCGCATCGAGGCCGAACTCGCCGAGATCGAGAAAAAGGCCCGCCAGGTCCGCGAGACCCCCCGCCCCGTCGAGCCCGCCCGCCAGGACGAGGAGCGCCGGCGCATGGAGCTCGAACTCGCCCGTCTCGAGGAGGAACGCCGACGCCTCGAGGCCGAGAAAAAGTCCCCCGCTCCGACGCCGACGCCGGGCCCGGTGCCCACCCCCGTGCCCGCCCCGGAGAAGACCACCGTCGCGGAGAAGGCCGTGGCGGTCTTTCGCGAAGCCAGCGGCACGTTCACCTTAGACGGCCGCCGCGCGACGCTCCAGAAGAAGGAGCTCTCCGTGACGACGGGCAACCGGCTCCGCGCGGAGACGGTGACCCGCCTCGCCCTCGCCGAAAACCGGTTCCTCCTCCTCGCGCCGCGCGCGACCGTGGTCTTCAACCCGGCGCCCGAACGGATCGGAGTGACCCTCGAGGACGGGGATCTGCTGGCGGAACTCGTCGGCCCCGGCCCCTCGGTGCGCGTGTCGACGAAGGCCTGCGAGACGGACCCGCTGGGCACCGTCTTCCTGGTCTCGGTGCAGGGCGAGCGCACCACCGTCCTCGTCGAAGAGGGTCGCGTGGAATGCCGGGGCGCGCGGGATCGCCTCACGGTCGCCCCCGGGCAGCAGGTCTCGGTCACGGCCGGCCGGGAAGTCGGGGCGGCGGGAGAGGCGGACCTCCGGCGGCTGGCGTGGGCGCGCGCGCACCGCCCCCTCGATCGCCTTCTCTACCAGGAGGATTTCACGGCCCCCGGCGATTGGAAGGGGGAGGTTGCCGGCGGCTCCGCGCGGGCGGTCCCGGCGCCGGGCTCCACGGCCGGCCGACTGCACCTGATGTCAGCAAAGCCCCTCTTTCAGGTCCCCATCCGGGGCCGCTTCGAGATCGTCTACCGCTCACCGCAGGGGGGCGATCTCCTCGTCCAACTCCACGGGGTCGACCCGGCCCAGAACTTCGATCACCCCGTCCGCCTGGCGCCCTCCGCGGAATGGAAGACCGTCCCCTTCGATTTCAAGGTCTTCGTGCCGACGGACCTGAACGACCGGACAAGCCGGCTCCAGCCCGGCCGGGGCGTCGACCATATCCAGCTGATCTTCACGCCGGGGCCGAAAGGCGGCGGGCTCTGGATCGACGCGATCCGGACGCTGGAGACGCGCCCGTGAGCCGCCCGGAGCGGAACCGCTGACCATGGGCCGGCCCGTTGCCCACTGCGTGCACTGCGGTCACCAGGTCCTCGCCGCCGATCTCGAGAGCGGAAAGGCCTTCCGCTTCACGGGCGGCCATCTCTGCACGGCATGCGCCCTCGAACGCCCCGACTGCCTCTCCCCCGAGCAGAAGGAATTCCTCTGCAAGATGGATGAGCCCTCGATCCCCGTCGCGGCGGACGATCCCAAACCCACTCCGGCTTTCCGTCCGAGGAGGGGCCGCATCCCGCTTCGATGGGCGCCGCGGTCGGGCCCTCCGCGCGGTCTCCTCACTGCCTGCGTGGCGGCCGGCCTCCTCTTCATCGCCGTCGCCGGCATCGCCGCGGGTGGGAGGCCCGCCCCGGCTCGTCCCACCCCCGAACCTCCCCGGCCCTTCCTCGCGCGCACCGAGACCCCGTTCCCGAAGTCCCGCGCCGAGACGCCGACTCCGCCGGAGCCGGAGCCGGAGCTTCCCGGAGCTGTGGAGAGGAAGTTCGCTCCGCCTCCCCCGCCCTCCTCGCCGGCGCCGCCGCTCCCCGCGCCGGGATGGCGATCCCTCTTCGACGGCCGATCGATCGAGTTCCTCCGCTCCTCCTCCCGGAGCGTCTGGCGCGTGGCGGAGGGCGCCCTCCAGCCGGCGCACGCCGGCACGCATGCCGCCCAGACGCGCGAGGAGTTCAGCGACGGCGAACTCCGCATCCGCTTCGAACACTCCGGGGCGTCCCTGGCCGCCTTCGCAATCCGCCAGGGGGGCGAAGGGAAGTACGGAGTCTCCATCGTAGGCCGCGCCCCTGGAGCCGGCCCACACGAGATCCTCTTCACCTGCCGCGGCGACCAGGTCGCAGCCTCGCTTGACGGCGTTCCCCTCCTCGTCGAAGCCACGGGCCGTCCCCGCTCCGGTTGCCTCCAGTTCAACGCCGGCGGCGGCTCCTTCCGCATCCTCTCGATCGACATCCGCTGAGCACGCCGCATTTTCCGTATTTAGAATCCCACCCTCCGCGCCATAGATCGTGGGGCGGGCCGCGATCCACCGGAGGAATTCACCATGAACGTCCTGCTCCTGTCGCTCCTGGCGGCCGTCTCCGCTTCCACCGAGGTCGTCGTCGCGACGACGGGCGACGATGCGGCGGCCGGGACCGCCGCGGCGCCCTTCCGGACGCTCGCACACGCCCTCGGCGTCGTCGCAGACGGCGACACGATCACGCTCCGGGGCGGAACCTACACGGGCAACGTCGTGGTCTCGCGGAACGTGACGATCCGCTCCTGGACCGGCGAGCGGGCGCGCCTCTACTCCCCGCTCGGGTCGGGCACCAACCTGGTCCTCTCCCACCGCAGCGGCGCCGTGCTGCGCGACCTCGACTTCGAGGGCGGCACGGGCTACGGCGTCGACTTCGACTCCTGCACCGACTCCCTCATGGAGGGATGCAAAGTCTGGGGGGTCGACGGCGATCTCGTCAAGGTCTCCCCCGGGTCGCTGCGCGTGACGATCCGCGGCTGCGAGATCTTCGGAAACCTGGCGCCCACCGCGGCGGAGGGCATCGACGCGGTCATGGCGCACTACCTCACGGTGCAGGACACCTACATCCACGACATCCAGTCCGACGGCGCCTACGCCAAGGGAGGCTGCCGCTTCGCGGTCTTCGAACGCTGCGTCTTCGAACGCTGCGGGCTCAACCCGAACACCTACGGCGCGGGCGTGCTCCTGGGCCAGGCCACCAACCCCGCGCTCCCGTTCACCTATGAGAACGAGGACGGCGTGGTCCGCAACTGCATCATGCGCGACATCAACGGGGCCGGGATGGGCGCGCAGGGGGCGCTCCGGCCGAAGTTCTACAACAACACCCTCCTCAACGTGGCGAAACTCGACCGGGCGGCGATCGTCTTCATCCCGGGCACGAAGACCGCCTGCCAGGACGTGGAGATCCGCAACAACATCGTGCGGGTGGACCCTTCGAGCGGACGGAACCTCGTCTGGATTTATGCCGGTGGCCTGGCGAGCGGTCTCGTCGCGGACCGCAACCGCTACTTCGGCGGCAGCGGGCAGTTCCTCGACTCGCGGCCGGGCGGCGGGACGTTCACGCTCGCGGCCTGGCAGGCGGCCTATGGCGCGGACGCCGCGAGCACGATCGGCGACCCGGGCCTGGACGCCACCGGACATCTCCTGGCCGGCAGCTTCTGCATCGACCAGGCGACGACCCTCGCGGGCTTCTCGGACGATTTCGACCTGGGGACGCGGACGGGATCGTGGGACATCGGCGCCGACGAGTTCGCGGCCGCCGGCGGCCCGGTCCCGGTCCCCACCCCGGTGCCGACACCGACACCGACCCCCGTCCCGGGAGTCGCGGACGATGGAGGGAACGGAAAATCCCACTGCGGGTGCGGGACGATCGCGGGTGGGGCCGCCCCCCTCTGGCCGATCCTGGCCGCCCTGGGGGCGAGCCTCATTTTCTTCCGCCGGCGCCCATTTTCCCCTGTTTAGAATCCCCCGGCCGCTCCATAGACAGCTGGAGGAAAAAGCCATGAATGCAATCGCCCTGCTGATCCTGCTGGCCCAGGACGTCGACCTCGCACCCGGCGCCGATCTCGCTCAGGCCCTCCCCCGGGTGGGCCCCGGGGGCACGATCACGCTCGCCGCGGGCCGCTACGCCCCCGGCCAGATCATGATCACCACCGCCCGGCTCACGGTCCGCTCCAAACCCGGTGGCCGCGCGGTGCTCGACTTCGAGGGCCGCGGAGGCTTCTACCTCAAGGGCGACGGGATCGTCCTGCGCGACCTCGACATCCTCAACGCCCAGAACTTCGGGGTCGACGTCGACGCGTCCGACTGCGCGCTCGAGGGATGCCGCGTCCTGGGGAGCGGCGGGGACGCGGTCAAACTCTCCCCCGGGAACTGGCAGCAGAAGAAGTACAACCGCGGCACGCGGATCGTGCGTTGCGAGATCGGGCAGAACAAGGCGTTCGAGGGC
>CAZSCC010000014.1:0-10531 GCA_964604905.1 uncultured Planctomycetales bacterium | reverse complement strand
GTCACGCCGAAGCTCTGGCGTCTTTCCCTTGAGGACCTCGGTTGCGATAGCGTCGAGCGCCTTGGCATCCGTGATCCTCGAGAGGCCGCTTAGGATGGCCCAGTAGGTGCCGGGTTGCGCGGTTCGCACGTGTTTAAGGAGGAGATCCACCGCCCGGACACTGTTGTCCCCGGCCACCTTCGCGGCGGCCTGCTCGACATCGGCGTCCTTCCCCGTCCCGAGCGCGGCCTGGAAGGCCGTGGTCGCCTTCGACCAGTCGTCCCGAGGCGAGGCCCCGGCCGGGGCTCCCCATGAGAGGAGGACGAGCAAGGTCGGGACGCCCAGCGTCTTCATCAATCGTCTCTTCTCGGATAGCACCCCGACTCTCCTTACCATAGTAACGACGCTCTATCCCATTGGACACCCCCATATGGGGGGCTCTTGCTCAGGATCAGGTTCGGCGTACCTATGGAGCACCTTGAGGAAGGTGACGGGCGACGAATTCATAGAAGCGCCGGGCGTGGGTCAGGAGGGCCGCCACCTCCTGCGGCTTCTGGTAGCGCCCGGTGTATTCCACCTCGCCCTTGACCCGCAGCAGCTTCGCCAAGTGGCCCGAGGCCTCCGCCAGGCCGGGCAGCTGCGTCAGCCGGCTCAAGACCTCGAGGGCATCCTCGTGACGCTCGGCCGACGCCCGCTCCCCCCGCTGATAGATCGTGAGGGCGTCTGCCGCCGCGATCACCCCCTGAACGGCGAGGAGGAGCGCGGGATCGTGTGCCCCCGCCGCCTCTTCGCGCTCCATGGCCGCCCGGCGATCGAGCGCCTTCCTCCAGCGATCCCGATACTCCTCCTTCGGGACCGACTTCGTCGGAATCTTCTTAGGAGACATGCTTCAGGATCTCCGCCAAGGGTTTGCCCCTGAGGACGCGGCCCGTCCGGAGCACCTCGCTCACGAAGGAGTCCCCCGTCTCGGACTTGCGACGGAAGGCGTCACGGTCGATGACGATCACCTGGGGAGGATTGCCGTAGCGGACGGCAAGCTCCGAGGCCGTCCGGTCGACCTTGTCCTCGGTGGGCCGGACGGCCATGGCACCGGGCACCACCCAGACGAGATCCACGTCGCTCTTCGCGCGTTCTTCCTTCCGGACCACGCTTCCGAAGAGGATGAGCGCCACGAGCGGCGCCTTCACCCGCTCCGCAAGATCCTTGGCATACTCGGCGACGCTCCCAGACTCTCGTTCAAACAGGGGCTGAAGGAGCTCTTCGACCAGGAAATGCCGGTCATTGAGGCGGTAGAGGATGGCCGCCCCGGCCCTCCGGTATCCGATCACCCCCTGCTCGGCCAGCTCCTGAAGCGCCGTGTGACAGGTCTTGACATCGAGCGAGACCTGGCGCGCGAGCTCGCTTCCCGTGTGCTCCCCTCGGGTCCGGACGAGGAGCCTGAGGAGCGCGACCTTCGAGCGGGTGCCCAGGACCTCGTCCAGAGGGCGGTCGAACTTCATGGAGTCTTATCCAAGTATATGGATAATACTCCATACCTCAGCGCGCGTCAAGTCCGGAAAGGAGACGGCTCGCACGGCGCAGCCTCCTCTTGCCTGCCCGAAACTACCTCCTCGGGATCGTCAGGTAGCCCGCCTTCCGAAAGTCCTCGTCAAAGGTGAACGCCTCCGCAATCCCGAGTTCCTTCATCACCACAAATGACACGAAGTCGACGAGCGAGAGCTCCAATTGATCGTACTTTCCGAAAAGCCTTCGGGCCGCCCGGCGATGGGTCGGGTCCACCTCCACCACACGCGCTGCGTCGCCCCCCTCTAGTCGGTCCCAGACCCCTGCGGCCGATTTATGGCTGGCTTGGCGACGAATCCGGGCCACCGTCTCCGCGATGATGTAGTCCGTCGTCACGAAGTCCGGAGCGGCTTCCTCGAGCGCCTCGAATGCCGTGACGGCATCGGCGTGATGCTGGTCCTTCTCGACGAAGAGCCCGACCCAGGCGCTTGTGTCCACGAAGACGATCGCAGCCATCACCCCCCTCCCCTAGTCCTCATCATAGATGATCGCGTCCTCGCCCTTCCCCGGCAGCGGACGCCAATCCTTGACGAACCCGACCATGCCGCGAAGCCGACGCCACCGCTCTCGGGCCCCGTCCTCGCGATTCCTGAGCTCGAAGTGCCAAGCGCCGCCCTCGCGAACGCTCACGACGCGGAAGCCCTTCCGCCGAAGGAGCGCGACCACCCGCGCGGCGGTGGCGCGCGACACGCGGAGGCCTTCGGCCAGGGCGTCTGTCCCCACGCGCCGCTGACAGATCAGGATGTACGCCTTCTCCTCCGCCTCCGTCAGCTTCACCTTCTCCGCGGTCAGCATACCTCGGTCCTCCATCCTGCCTTAATAGTATCAGTGTGAGCCTACAGTGTCAATGAGAATCAGATAGAGCGCCGGACAGGGACCGGAGCCCGACCTCGACGTTGCGGACCAGCGTGCACTGGATGCTCTAGGGCCGGATCTGGTGCGGAGGATACTGGGGGAACACGCTCCCTAAAGGCAGGGTGCGCCGACAGTCACAGGAAGCGCTCGATGATCCAAGGATTCGTTGTTAGGGGAATGTGAGGACACTTAGAATGCGAGAGTAGGAAGTACTTTCGAGGCGATGCCAGGTCAATGAGAGCAAGCATCGGTCTCTACTCCAAGGTTGGTGTCATGTCCTGGGCCCTTCTTTCTTGCGCAAAGGATCGGAAACCCGGGACTTTAGAGCTTGCACCCGAGCCCACACATCGTCTGGCATCATGTGCTTCCAAACCCCAGTCATTGCTCGGGCGAGCTTCACATTTACGGCGGCTTCCAACTCTATCCAAATGATACTTGCTCTTCCGTGTTGACCGAGTAGACCCTCAATTGGCCCAGCGGCGACATTTGCCAAGTCCTCATCATCAAGCGCCTGCCTCACCGCCTCGAGTATCATTGTCCATTGTTCCTCTGGAGGGGACATGAAAGTCATGGTAGTAATCGCCATTGCCTGCTCCTCCAGATGTTTACCCCCGGTCCTACAAACTTTCAGATAAGCAGCGACTGCTTTACGCAAATGTGCTTCGTTCATTCGTTCTGCCCGTATAATCGAGTGCGCCACTTCCGTCAATTCGCTAACGCATTTCCGTCTCCAAGGTGATCGGCCGTCAGCAAGGCACCATTAAGAGAAAGCATGTCAACGTCGGACGCGAAGGCGAAGCTCGAGGCCCTGAAGCGGGAGATCCTGCGACTGGGGTTCGTGCGGCCCGGGAGCCTGGTGCGCCGCTTCATGCCCTGCGGCAAGGCCGGCTGACGCTGCATGGCGACGCCGCCCCAACTTCACGGCCCGTACTACGAGTGGAGCTACAAGGTCGCCGGCAAGACCCGCACGCGGCGTCTGCGGAGGAGCAGGCCAAGCTATGCCAGGCCTGGCTCCACGACCACAAGGCGCTCAAGCGCATCGTGCGCCAGATGGAGCGACTCTCCCTCACGGAAACCGATCGTTCCCTCGGCGAGATATCGAAGGGTTGAACTGCGGAATGTGAGTTTGGTTCTCTCGGGGCAAGGAGTGGGATCGATTCGCGCTCCTCTTGAGCGAGCCCGGGGGCTACTTCCCTTCCGGTCCCCCTCCAGAGCATCGGGCGTGACCTCTCGAGGTACGTCGGCTGGTACAACTCCGAGCGTCCCCATTCGTCGCTCCGGTACCGGACGCCGGACGAGGTCTTCCGTGATCGGCGAGTCCTCCCGTGCCGACGGATCCAGGCGGGCCGGCTCGACGTCCGGCTGCTTTCCGGCGACCGGAGACTCCCGGTCTTCCGGCTGCGCCCCGCGGCGTAACCCGTTCTTTCAGATTCGCGTCACTCGTTGCGAGGCTCGAGGTCTGCCTTCACTTCCCGCTTTTCAAAGATCCATCCGAGCTCGCCCCGGACTCGGCCGCGTTCCTTCGGCCGCTCCGGCATCAAAGGTCACGCTGGGCCGCTATCCGCACGGTCACGATCCCCCGTCCACACCCCCCCTCGGAGAAAGTGTGTCTCCGGTCAAATCTCGGCCTGCTTTTGAGAGGACACGCCAGCCGCTGTTGCCGCGGAGATGCTCTCAAAACCGGCGTGGGCCGCTACCCGTAATCGTACGTGTACCAAAGATCCGTCCGAGCTCGCCCCGGACTCGGCCGCGTTCCTTCGGCCGCTCCGGCATCAAAGGTCACGCTGGGCCGCTATCATGTCACAATGAAGTGAGGTCCGGCGCCTTCGTTCTATCCCGCCACCGGCCTGAAGGATACTCCAAGGACTTTCTCAGCAGCTAATGCTTGTGCAATTGCCTGCGAAACAAATACTACCTTGTTGGCAGATGCCCCACTCCCAAAGTACTCTCGTGATCTTGCCATTGGCGCTATTGGTTCAGATTCGAGAGGAGGAAACTTTCCTTTCGTAACTGGCAAGTACTTCGGTTTCAAACAACTCTGACATTTCACGGAAGGAAGTCCCTCCGTCATGATCCCAACTTCACTTTCAATCACTATCTGCACAACGGATGTTAGTTCCAGGCCTTCCCCGTTGATCACCGGACGGCAACTGATGCTGTGTGGTCTGAAAACGCTCGCCCAAACCTGTCGTGTAACGAAGAATTCGTCGAAGATCCAGTTCAGTTGGAGGATGCCATTTCGACCCCAGGCTGGCTCGCCCTTCAATTGGAAAGGTGCCCTTTGCTTCAGGCCGATTCCACACTGTCGACAATAGCCCGATGTTGCATACGTAGCATTCCTGTAGCCGAATTCCTCCTCGTTTGGCTGTGGATAGCCATGGTGCCACTTAGACTCAAGCTGAAGCCATCGAGCGGTCTGGATCTCGCTCTGTGAGAATCTCGTACTGACGATATCGAGTGGTCTTCGCATGGCAATCCAAGCTTGTAGTTGCGTCCAAGAGTCCTGACCCTCCTCAACTTCGATGGTCACCAGGTCGCTTGCAATCGCACTTCCTTTGGGTAGCCGCACTCCCATAGCCACGAGTTCACGAGCTATCTCGGGTGTTCCATTTACGGAAATGCGGTGGACAATGCGCATCGCTCTACTGAAGCCCCAGTGCCTTCAATATGGCCGGATAGTTTGCATAGATGCGTTTTGCCGCCTCAATAACTTGCTGTCCCGTGGCTGTACCTGTCCCCTGAGCACCATACGGTATGGCTGCTCGCCAGGCGTTCGTGAACGCCTGATGCTCTCCTTTTGTTACTGCCACCGACAACATCTCACTAACATTCTGACCTAAAACCTGCGCGAATCTCTTTTCTAGCAGATGATGGGCTGCAAGTCCAGTGCCTTCAAGTGCACGTGTGAGCTGAGCGTAGGATTTTATTCCGTACTGGCCAGCGTGACTGAGTCCGCCAAAGGCCGGTTGCCCTGCAGCTGCAATCGCGCTTAGCCTCCTTGCCGCATTAATCGCCCTCGTAGACCAGGGATTCTGGAGGGATGCCTACACGGGAGTCCTGGCTCTTGAGAAGCGCGAGTACGAAAACCGCGTGGCCGGCGAGCGGGAGAAAGTGGCTGTGAAGCCCGCCAAGAAGGAGATGCTCGCCCAGACCAAGGCCTTCGGCGCGCGAGGGTCGCTCACTCCCTCTTCCCCGGGACGCCCGGGAAATGCTGCAACTTCAGGCGCTCCGGGCAGCTGCGACACCTGTAGTAGCTTCGAGTTCAGTGTGGGATCCTCGCGGGGCTCGCGATGAGCCGGAGCGCGTTCCTGAAGGTGACCGCAGTCTTCACCACTCTTGCGGCCGGCGGCTGTTCGCTCCTGGGAGGCGATCCGGACGGAGTCGAGAGGGAGCCCGTGCAGTGGCAGCTTGCGGAACAGCGGTATCGAGACATCCCCGGGGCGGTTCAGGCGGGAAACGGGTGGGTCGATCCGGAGGCAAGCACGCTCGTCTTCTTGCCCCTTTACCGGGAGGATCTGGATTACGAGGTGGCCGGCGGCGTCGAGCTTCTCCGCCTCCTTCCCGGTCGCGAGGCTCAGGTTGGAGAGACGGTGACCGCGGTCGTACGGATGAAGGCCGCGAGCCCGGAATCCGCCCACAGGATCACGATCAAGCCCACGCGAATGGACGTCCGGATCCTGGGGAGTACCGAGCGCATGGTCCGAGGCGCTGAGACGGCGAGCTTCCAGTTCACGAGCTATACCGCCCAGCGCGGGGGGATCTCGCTTGATGCTGAGGAACTGAGGTAGAGCTGCTCGTCTACGCCGGTGCCAGAGCGGCCGATGGTCGGCCAGCGTTACGCGGCCCCAATCAAACCGCGTGCCACGCAGGCCTCAAACGGGAGCACCGCAGGGAGTGGGGAACCCGGGACGTCTTACCGTCGTAGTTCGCATGGTCAACGATTTCCGCACGGATATACTTCAGTGAGATCACGTGCTCTACCTGGTCGAATACCGGAAGAAGGTCATCTTCGACCGCGAAGAAAAGGCATTGTTTCATGGTTTACTTTTTCGGAACAATACGAAGTTCGTCATTCGGGAAAGCCTTTCTGATCCGATTCGCGGCGGCATCTTCTGACGGGCTGGGAGTGGTGCCATCGGCCTTAGATGGCGTTGTCACGCCTTACTGTACTCTTCCAACTTCGCAATGAGACTATCGTACTCTTTCGTCACAAGTCCCAGCGAAGCATGATTGCGAAAACCCGATTGCTTGAGAGCTGCTGCGTCAAGAGCACTCCTTGCGTGAGACTTCGCAGTGAGTGTATCTTGTCCGGCAGCCGCAATCAGAGCGCACGCGGCGTGCCATAAATAATATTCAACTGGCCATGTCAGTCGCGACTTGTACTTCCCCAGTAGTTGCATTGCCTGGGCATACCGCTTCCGATTACCATGCGTGGCAATTAGGTACGGTAGTTCGACGTACGCCTGAGTAAGAGTATTGGGGTACTGGGCTTCCCGCTCCAAAGCTGCTTCATAGGAACCGATGGCTTCCTCGACGCGGCCCAATGCCAGCAATGCGGTCGCACGATCTACATGTGCTTGGGCATGATCGGAGTTGACAGGTAAGGCAAAGTACTGATCCAACAGCTTAAGTGCAACCTCTGGGTGAGAACTCGCAAGAATGGTAGCCTGGATGCGAAGGTACTGATGCTTATCCCTAGCTCGGCGCAACTTTTCGTTGAAGTGCCGTTCGACGGCGTCATCCCATGTCGTGCTTCGGAACCAGTCGGTACTCATGTCAGAGACGCATCACATTCAAGCTAAGGGCAGGGAAAATGCGCAACTCTTGAACTATCCCGCTGAAACGAGTTGAAAGGCGATGATGTCTAGCTCCGCACATAACGGACTCTGTTTCCATTCTAAGCCGACAGTAAGGAGCTATTTCACAACCCGCCTAACGGGAGCCAGACGAATCGCACAGATGATCGTTACGACCAGATCATTGAAAGTCTATAAGTGTTCGCCGGTTCGCTCATATCGCTCTCGGAGGATTGAGATAGGATAGACCAGAAGGTCCGCCATGAATTCTGGACCAGTAGGCCACCCATCGCTGGCTCGCTTTTGGTTCACCTCATGTTGACCCGTATAATTAGACCCCTATCCACAAGTGCTTGCAACGGTTTAGTCAAGCGGGTTGTGGGCCTCACAATGAGATCTAATCTGTATCCATTGGTGTAGGCGTAGTACATCGAGTCCTTTAGCTGATTTGTGTAGGCCTGTTGAGCTGTGTTTTTCACTTCCGAGATTACTTTGTTGACGTGATCCAAACCATCCGGGGTACGGAATGGGGCAGTATCCGTGGCCGATTCAATGCGTTCGAGGTTCTTAGATAACCCGCTTGCACGTTCACCTGCCTTGCCAAGCCCACGGATGTAACATGACCTTGCCCTCAGAATCGCCCTCGTAGTCTCCCTTGCAGCTCTGACGATCCGGAATATCCCGCATGAAGCGCCCTCCACCACAGATGTGAGGGCGAAAACACCGATCCCCTTCACCACTTGTCCAGCCCGGATTCTGGAAGCTTCAACCTCCTGTTCCTGTGCTACCAGAGGGAAGGTTCCTCCGCCGCTGAAGAGCGATCGATGTTCCCAACCCAGCCTGACCTTGTCCTCCAGAGAATACTTACGAACGGCCGCAAGTGTGGGCCTCCCAGGCAGCTGGTCAAAGATAATGTTATCCGCTGCGTTGTGCCCAGCGATAGCTGCTCGGGTGCTCTCTGCTTCAAGCGCGCTGGCTTTATCAAAGCTGGCCGCCCTCGTCTCTCGATTGACAGCCTGCCTTCGGCTTACGAAGTAAAGTTTTTCCCTCTCAAAGGCTTCTCCATAGCGGAATCGATCCATGAATTCCGCCCTAGTCCCTACCCTCCAATCCTTAGGGTCAAGGTCATTTGCCTTCATCACCTCTGCGACCCGCGCATTCTGTGAGCCTTCCTGTAGTCCAAGGGGGTCGCTCGCGCTTGCGGGATGCGCACCAAGAGCAAGATAAAGACTCATTCCGTCAACATACCCAGTCGGGTCACGCTGGATGAAGCGGCCCAGGATGGGGTGGAGCTCGCGGTTCCGGAAGTGGTAGGTGGTCGAGGTCCCGTCGTAGCGGGCTCCTTGGAATCCGTGCACCCAGGCGTACGAGCTCGCAGTCCGCGCGCCGTAGGCGGACGTGAAGAACGACATCGAGCCGTAGGCGTCGTAGAGCATTCGCTCCTGCACGGTCCCGCCCGTGGAAAGGAGAGCCGTTAGGTTCCAGTTTGCGTCGTACTGCACGTAGTGCGTCTGGTTGAGCGAGCCGTTATTGTCCGAGTCGCGGTCGCGCAGGACGAGGGCGTCCAGGTTGCCTAGGCCCCAGACGTACTGAATCCGCGGCGTCCCGCTCACCCTTTCCTCTAGGACCTGCCAGCTCGAAGAGTAGAAATACGTGGTCGTCCCCGCTGCCGACCTTCTATTGAAGGCGTCAATTGTGTAGGTGACTAGCACCGCGCCACCTGAGTCTTTCACCTGCTTGAGAGAGTTCCAGGCGTCGAAGACGAACTGCTTGCCCGTGTGGTCGCGCGTCAGGGTGCCATTGTTGTCATAGGTGGGCGTGAAGGCTCCCCCCGAGACTGATGTGATTTGGTTTTGAGCATTGTGCGTCCGGGTCTGGGCGGTGCCGTCTTGGGTAACGGTCGTCCAGTTGCCCAAGGCGTCGAGGGAGAAGATCTGGGCGCCGTAGACCGGGTCGGTGGTGTCGGGATCGCTGTCGGTCATCGTGTCCTTCCCTGCCCCGAGCGTGCCGATATGGTGCTCGATCATGCGGGAAAGAAGATCATAGGAGGTGTTCGAGGGAGCTCCTGAGAGGTGGAAGAGTTCAGATTTCGCCGTGTTGATCAGGTTCTCTTTGTAGAGAGGGTTGTGGAGACGATCATAGCCGTACTTGAAGCGGTCGCGGTGCGAGGCGTTCGAGGTTCTGATCCAGCGCTGGTCTACGATCCTCCCGAAGCGATCCAGTCCCGTGTACTGATCCCCAGCGTCGCCTACGGGCTCTGCAGCAAGCTTGAAGTAGCTTAGATCGTAGTTCGGCTGCGGCCGCTTTCGATTTACGATGGTGGAGGCTCCTAGGTAGGAATACTCCTCGTAATGCGGCGCCAGGTCGCTGTCGGCGATGAACGAGACGCGGGAAATCGTGGTGTCGAGGCCGGAGTTGTATTCGTAACGGACTTGACGCCCATTGGGATAGGTCAAGGAAGTGAGGCGGGAATGATTGGCCCCGCCGGTCATTTCACTCCAGGCATACTGGACCTTGGGCGACGTGCCCGTATTTACTGCCGCCGCCGGCTCCTGGTACTCGATCTTGAGCTGACTGAGGCCGTTATAGTCCTTCTGGACCTGCCCGACGATGGATCCGCCCGAGGCGGCGTTGTACGTTGTCCAGAGATTCGGAAGACTTTGGGTGTTGTAGGCGATCTCGCGGCGACGCACTGCGCCGTCCACACCGGTGCCGAGAGTGATTACGGTGTCGGAAACGAGCCGCCCCAGGCCATCGCGCGTGTAGGTGTGAACCGTCCCGTTACAGTCGGTGACGGTCTTGGCCTCGCCCATGGAGTTGCAAGTGTAGGTCACTCGGTCCGAGGCGAGGGAGCTGGGGTTGCCCGTGGTCTTGTCCGGGTAGCGAATCTCGCGGAGGAGATCATTCGAATTGAAGGTGCTGCCCCCCGCGATCGTTACGCCATAGAGCTTCTCCGTGATCTGGAACGCTCCCCCCGGCAGTTCGGCCTTCTGGGTGCGGACGGAGCCTTCGCCGTTATAGGTGAAGGAGGTTGTCCGGTCGTCTCCAGCGGAGGGGACGCCGTCGACATAGGCTTCGATCACCTTGGTGATCCGGCTCTGACGGTCGTAAAAGGTCTTTGACAGGTTGCCGCGCGGATCGGCGACAGTCTCGACCCAGCCCGAATCGTTGTACGCGGTCGAGGTGACGAGAGTCGTGTCCGAGCGGGCCGGGGGTGTGCCCGGGCGCGTATACGCCGTGCCGCCGTTCGTCCCGACCGAGACAGCTTCCGTCAAGCGGTCGGCAATATCATAGTAGGCCGTGTCGTAGGAGACGCGCGCCTTCGGGGCGGTCGTCGG
>CAZSCC010000013.1:0-12181 GCA_964604905.1 uncultured Planctomycetales bacterium | reverse complement strand
GGAACACGGTCGAGATCTACTGCGCGGGCGCGACGAGCGTGCACGCCGTCAACGGCCGGGTCGTGATGGTCCTGCGCGGCCTCCGGCACCGCGTGGCCGGCCGGGAGACGCCGCTCACGAAGGGCCGTCTCCAGCTGCAGTCCGAGGGCGCGGAGGTCTTCTACCGGGGGATGGCGATCCGGCCGATCACGGAGATCCCCCCGGCCCTCTTGGAGTGAGCCCATGGCCGACGAGTCGCGCCGCCGACGCGTGCTGCTCGGGTCGGCCTGCCTGCTCGCGGCGACGCTCGCGTGGGTGCCCTCCGTCCACCTCTTCTTTGCCGTCGACGCGGCGCCGCTCCTGAAGGATCCGGGACTGAGCCCCTTCGCCCGCGCGCTGGCCGCGCGCCACCTCGAGCTCTGGACCGATCCCGCGCAGCGGGAGCGTGAGGTGGGCGGGATGCGGAGGAGCAACGCGGAGTGGGACTTCATGGGGCGGACCTTCCTCGTCCTCGCGCTCGCGAACATGTCGCTCCGCGACCCCGCGATGAAACCGCAGGCGCTGGAGGCGATGGACCGCATCCTCGAGGAGACGCTCCGCCTGGAGGCCGAGCGCGGCTTCTATCACTTCTCGATGGACTACGCGAAGGCCCGGCCGTACATCCGCCAGCCCGCGCGGTCGCAGTTCGTGGACAGCGAGATCGCGCTGATGCTCGCGGCGCGGCGGCTGCTGGAGGAGAAGGAGGCGTGGAAGAGGGCGCTGGCGGAGCGGGTCGCGTTCCTCGTCGAGGGGATGAAGTCCCGCCCGATGCTCTCCGCCGAGAGCTATCCCGACGAGTGCTGGACGTTCGACAACGCGAACGCGCTGGCCGCGCTCCGGATGGCGGACGCTCTGGACGGGACCGACCACCGGGCGCTCTGCCGCGCGTGGGTCGCGGGTGCGAAGGAGCACCTCGTCCACAAGAAGACCGGCCTCCTCGCTTCGGAGTACACGTTGCCCGGTTCGGTCCTGGACGGCCCCGAGGGGTCAACGATCTGGATGGCGGCCCACGCGTTGCAGCTGGTGGACGAGCCCTTCGCGCGCGACCAGTACGACCGGGCGCGGAAGGAACTCCGGCGCAGGGTCTTCGGCTTCGACGTCTCGCGGGAGTGGCCGCTTTCCGCGCGCGGCGAGGCGGACATCGACTCGGGGCTGGTGATCCCGGTCGTCGACGCGAGCCCGGGGGCGAGCGGCCTGGCGCTCATGGGCGCGGCGGCCTTCGGCGACACCGAGTTCCTCTCGGGGCTGCTCACGTCGCTGGAGCTGGCGGGCTTCCCGGTCCGGAAGGGCGGGCGGCTCCGCTACGCGGGGAGCAACCAGGTGGGGGACGCGGTCCTGCTCTACGCGACGGTGCTCGGCCCGCTCTGGGCGGAGGTGAAGCGGAGGAACGGGCCATGAAGGCGTGGCTCAAGGCGCCGATGTTCTCCCCGGCGGGCTTCCTCGTGCGGGCGGCGGGGATCGTGGTCATCTACGCGGTGCTCACGATCTGTGGCCTGCGGGAGCACATGAGCATCCTCTCGCTGACGTTCCCGGAGGGGGTCTCCCGCAACCTCTCTCTCTTCTTCGGGCTGATCTACCTGCTCTCTTACTTCTCCTTTATCCTGCTCGTGCCGATCCTGGCGATAGCCTCGGGCCTCTTCGCGCTCCTCCTCCGGGTCCTCAAGCGGGTCTGAAGGAGCAGGGCTGGCGCAAACCTGCCTGGCAGATTTACGCCACCCCGGTGGCGTAAATCTGCCAGGCAGGTTTGCGCCGGTCAGCGGGGCATCGCGTCCTGGAGGCCGCCGTCGATGGTGAGGACGCCGCCGGTGGTGTAGCGCGAGCGGTCGCTGACGAGGAAGAGCGCGGCCTCCGCCACCGCCTCGGGGGGGATCGGGCCGACTTTGAGCAGGTTTCGGTTCCGGTACTCCTCGAGCTGCTGCTCGGGGGTGATCCCCTTCTGCCGGGCGCGCTCCTCCGCCATCGTGCGGAGCATCGGCGTGTCGATGAAGTCGGCGTTGAAATAGTTGACGCGGATCCCGGCCGGCGCGAGTTCGAGGGCCAGGCAACGCGCCAGGTGGGCCGTGGCCGCCTTGGAGGCCGCGTAGGGGGCGTTCTCCTTCGGTGCCGCGAACGCCGCCTTCGAGGCGTTGAAGAGGATCGTGCCGGATCCCTGAGCCTTCATGATCCGTACCGCCTCGCGGACCGCGATGAAGTAGCCGGTCGCGTTCACGTCGAGATGGCGCTTCCAGGATTCCAGCGTGACGTCGGCGAACGCGGCAGGCTGGACGAACCCCGCGTTGCAGACCAGAATGTCGACGCCCCCGTAGGCGAGGACCGCGGCGTCGAACGCGGCGGCCGTCTCGGCCTCGCTCGTCGCGTCGGCGCGCAGGCCGATCGCGCGGTGTGGGTCCCCCGCCTTCTCGCGGATCGACGCCGCGGCCTCCTCGACCGCCGGCCCGTCGAGGTCGGTCAGGACGACGTGGGCGCCTTCGGCGGCGAAGCGCTCGGCGATCGCGCGGCCGATCCCCCCCGCCGCGCCCGTGACGAGCGCGACCCGGCGCGCGAGGTCCGGCTCCGGCCGGCGGAGGCGCGCGAGCTCGAGGGGCCAGTACTCGAACTCGAAGGAACTCGCCTCCTCGAGGAAGCGGAACTGGTCGACCGTCTCGGCCGCCTCGATGACGCGGGCGACATGGGCGTAGCAGCGCGACGAGACCTCGGCGCTCCGGCGGTCGCGGCCGGCGGCGACGATCCCGAGGCCCGGGAGGATCGCGATCTTCGGGCCCGGCCCGAGCATCTCGGTTCCGCGGCCGTGCTTGCCGAACGCCGTCCGGTAGTCGGACTCGAACGTCTCCACGTGCTGCCGGAGGGCGCGGACCGCCTCGTCGGGCGCGAGGGCGGCGAGGTTCGCGTCGACGTACATCGGGAGTCGGCCGCACTGGAGGATGTGCTCGGGGGCCGCCATCCCGCGGCGGTGGACCTGCTTGGCGAGCTCGGAGCCGGCGAAGCGGAGCGCCGCGTCGGAGTCGTCGAGGCGGAGCAGCACCCGTTTCGGGCGGGAGAGGAGGCCGCGGAGGACGGGAAGGATCCGCCGCGCGATCTGGCGCCGCGGCTCCGGCGCGGCGGGCGCGTGGCGCGCCTTGGCGAGCGGGTCCTTCCGCACGCGCGCCTTGCGGAGAAACTCCTCGGCGCGCCCGATCAGGCGGTGGAGCGAGTCGTACGCCGCCTTGGGCGACTCGCCCCAGGTGACGAGGCCGTGCCTCCCGAGCACCAGGCCCGCGGCCTTCCCGGGATCGCCCACGCCCTGGACCGCCTTGGCCAGCGGGAAGCCGGGGCGGACGTAGCCGAGATAGAGCACGTCCTCCCCCAGCGCCTCCCGGACAAGCTCGCCCTTGCGGGCCACGTCGGTGAGCGCCTGGGTGGCGAAGTCGAGCGTGTGAACGATGCAGCGGGCGGGGAGGAACGCGTGGATCGGGGCCTGGACGGAGGGGAGGGGCGCCCGGACGTCGAGCATGCAGGAGGCGCTGAAGTCGCGGAGTTCCTCCTCGGCCATCCCCGTCTTGTGCCGGAGGAGGCGGACCTCTTCCAGGCGGAGCGGAGTGAAGAGGCGCCGCTCCATGCCGGTGAGCGACGCGCCGGTCCCCTTCACCCAGAGGACGTCGGTCTCGCGTCCGGCGAAGTCGATCTCGCGCCGCTTGAGCGAAACGCCGCCGCCGCCGGCCTGGAAGAGGGAGAGGTCGCCGCCGATCAGGCGGGCGAAGTAGACGAGGCGGTCGAGTTCGTCCCCGAGCTTGGAGGCAACGGTGTCATCCCAACGGTAGTCCACGGTCCCGGGGCCTCGGTGCCGGGCGGGGCGACCCCGACCAAGGACCGAGGACCGAGGACTGAGGACGGCTCCGGGGGCTTTTTTACCCGAAATCCCGCGCGGAGGGTAGAATATACGGGTCGAGTCCCTCGACGGGGCAAGGAGACCAGGATGGCCGCGAAGGGCGGCTCGTCGACCCGGCGCACCCAGGTCCACGTCCGCGACAAGGAGTTCACCCTCTTCGTGCGCAAGCGGGGGATGTTCACGGTCCTCGTGCCGACCGGGAAGTACACCGAGACGCTCCTGGGCTCCCTCGTCCAGGACTTCCTGGCCAAGCCCGGCTATCTGGCCGTCGATCTCTCCCGCCTCGACGCGGTCACGCTCACGCTGGTCAAGGCCCTCTACGAGTTCGCCGCCGAGCTCGATCCGGCGCAGGGGCGGCTGGTCCTGCTCAACCCTCCCGACCGCATCCGCGGCCTGGTCAAGCTTGTGGGCAGGGAGGGGAAGGTCACGATCATCCTCTCCGAGCGGGAGCTGGAAGGAGAACTCTGCGACGTCGACGAGCGAATCCGCCGCTCGCACGATCGGCTCCATCTGGTGCGGACGATGATGGCCTCCCACCCGTGCTGGCAATTGGTGGACCGCGAATCGCGGTGGCTCTGCCCCTTCTGCGCGACGCTGCAGGGGGACGTCCGATTCATCGCCCGCGGCTCGCCGACGCAGACGGTGATCGACTGCGTGATGCACCATCTCTCCGAAGAGTGCAGCACCTACGCGGACGGGCAGACCGACGGCTGGCCGTTCGAGGTCCTGGGACAGGCGATCGAGACCGCCAACGCCGCGCGGGAGGGCAACGCGGTTTCCGTGAAGGAACCGTCGCCGTCGAGGCCCGACCTCTCGGAGACCAAGATCCGGCGGAAGGCCGAGGTGGAGGAGGACAACCGCCACCGCCGGATGCTTCCGCGGGAGACCCCCACGATCCCCGGCTGCGAGATCGCGGTGGCCTACCGCGGCGCGCCGGCCCAGAGCGGCGACTTCTTCGACTTCGTGCGACTGCCGGGCGGGCGCGTCGGGATCCTGGTGGGCGACGTGTCGAGCGCCGACGTCGACGCGGGCGTCCTCATGGGCGTGGCGCGCAAGGTCCTGTGCATCCGCCTCCGCGAGACGCCCGATCCCGAGAAGGCGCTGGGCCTCGCCAACGACGACCTCTGCGAGGAACTCGACGGGGAGAGTTTCGTCTCGGCGGCGGTGGCGATCGTGGACGGAGAGAAGCGCGAGCTCCAGATCGCGCGGGCGGGGCACGCGGCGCCGTTCCTGGTCCACGACGGCACGGTGACGCGCCTTGAGCTGTCCGGGCCGGTCCTCGGGTTCGTGCCGACCGCCTCGTTCGAGCAGGGGTTCGACGTGCGGAGCGTCCCGCTCAATCCGGGCGACCTCCTCCTGCTCCACACGGACGGCCTGGAGGACCTGGAGGGCCGGGGCGGGGAGAAGTTCGGCGCGGACCGGGTCGCGGGGGTGCTCCAGAAGAACGCCGCGCTCGACGCGCCGCTCCTGCTGGGGACGCTGATGCTCGAGGCCGAGCAGTTCGCCGGGAACGCCGCGCGGGAGGCGGACCTGACCGCCATTTGCCTGAAAGTCCGCTGAAAGATACTATACTTTGCCTATGCCGCCCACCCCTCCGGCGCACGAGACGGTCGCGCGGACCAACGAGTTCGAAGTCATCACCGCGGTCAAGGGACCGTTCCTCGTCGTGACGATCCGCGGCCGTTACACCGAGCCGCTCCTGGACGTGCTGCAGAAGCAGGTGTTCATGCAGATGAGGAGCATGGCGATCGATGCCGGCGCGCTCTCGGGGGCGCCGACGCCGCTGGCGCGGGCGGTCTCCTTCGCCGCGCAGGCGCTGAAGAGCCAGGGCCACGCGCTGGTGCTGCTCAATCCGCCCGATTCGCTCCGCTCGACGCTCAAGCTGGTGGGGGCGGAGGGGCGGATCCCGATCCTCCTCTCCGAGGCGCAGCTCCCGGCGCGCGTCTCGGACGTGCATCAGGCGGCCGAGAAGATGGAGCGCGACCTCCAGCAGGTGCGCCGCGAACTGGGGTCCAACCAGCTCTGGCAGTTCGTGGACCGCGAGTACTGCTGGGTCTGCCCCTTCTGCGGCGAGCTGCGCGAGGACGTGAGGATGGCCTCGCGCGTCTCGATCACCCAGCTGGCGCTCGAGAAGGTCTGGCGCCACCTCAACTTCGGGTGCGCGAGCTACACGCCGATGAGCCCGCGGTACAAGGCGAAGGAGGACCTCGAGGCCCGGGTGCACGCCGCCAACCAGATGAAGCTGAACGCCTCGGCGGGCCACGTCCAGGCGCTCCAGACCCAGGTCCAGAAGCTTGAGAAGAAGCAGGAGTGGGCGACCAACATGGAGAAGGGGGTGAAGATCGCCGCCTCCCGCCAGCGCAAGCTCCTCCCCATCCGTGCGCCGGACGTCGAGGGGTGCGAGATCTCCTTCCAGTACAAGCCGGCGGAGGAGGTCTCGGGCGACCTCTACGACTTCGTCGATATGGGCGAGGGCCGGATCGGGATCGTGATCGGCGACGTCTCGGGCCACGGCATCGAGGCGGGCATCCTGATGGGGATGACCAAGAAGGTCCTCTCGATCCGGCTGGGCGAGATGGGCGACCCGATCGCGGCGATGAAGAAGACCAACGGCGACATCGTGAAGGACATGGACCGGTCGAGCTTCGTGACCGTGGCCGTGCTCGTCTGGGACCCGGCGGCGCGGACGCTCTCGTCGGCGCGGGCCGGCCACAATCCCCCCTTCATCTACAATCCCGCGCGGCCGCAGAAGATCCACAGCTTCGAGAACGGCGGCCTGATGATCGGGATGGCGCCGCCCACGGTCTTCGACGCACAATTGGTCCCCGAGGTGGTGCCGGTGGTCTCGGGCGACCTCCTCCTCATGTACACGGACGGCCTGGAGGAGGGGAAGAGCCCGTCGGGCGAGGAGTTCGGCCTGGAGCGGATCCAGAAGGTGGTCCAGGCCGAGTGGGAGAGGCCCGGCTCGTACCTCCTGGGCGCGCTCTTCTACGAGTTCGAGCGCTTCTCCGCCGGCGTCACGCAGGAGGACGATCTTACGGCGATCTGCGTGAAGTTCAAGTAGCGCGACGAATCAAGAATCGCGAATCAAGAATCACGGGGTGGCCGTTCCCTGCCCTGTCGGCGGTCCCGGCCTTTGTGGCCAATGCATCCGGGGGGTGATTCGTGATTCGCAATTCGTGATTCGGCCCGTATAATCGCCTTCCCATGCCCCCCCGCAAGGAGCGTTCGAAGCTCGTCTCGGCCTTCATGGCCGGCGGGGCCGCGGCCGTCGTCATCCTCCTCCTGCAGGCGGCGGGGCTCCTGCGCCCCCTCGAATTCAAGGCCTACGACTTCCGCATGAGGTGGACCCTCCCGCCGGAGCCGGACCCCAAGGAGGAGCCGAAGTTCGTCCGCGACGACATCGTGATCCTCAACCTCTCGGAGGAGAGCCTCGAGCAGATGAAGGACCGCGGGATCGGGTGGCCCTGGGACCGCCGCGAGTTCGCGAAGCTCTTCCGCGCCTGCAGCCTGGAGGATTTCCCGGCCACGTCGATCTGCTTTGACTTCTTCACCCTGGGGGACCTGGACGCCTACAAGGGCGAGCCCGCCGTGGTCGAGGCGGCGAAGGGGCCCACCCCGATCTACCTCGCCATCCCCTTCAAGACGGACGAAGTCAAACGGGCCGACCGACGGGCCGACCTGGGGAAGCTCCTGGAGAAGCATGCGATCGACGTGAGGAGCGACGGCAGCGTCGAGGTGGGGGAGGAGGGATCGCGGAAGTCCGTGATCCTCCCGGTCCCGGGGATCGCGGAGGCGGTGGCGGGACTGTGCGACGTCGAGACGCCCGAGAAGACGGACGGCATCACGCGCCGGTACCAGATCTTTTCGAAGTTCCGCGGGCGGTACTATCCCTCGTTCGCGCTGGCCTCGCTCATGGCGCGCGAGAAGGCGCGCGCGGTCGAAGTGAAGAACGGCGTGGTCACGGTGGGGAAGGTCTCGTTCCCCGTGGAGCGCGACGGGACGATCCTCCTCAAGTTCTACCGGCAGGGAAACTCGTTCCGACAGCTCCTCGCCCACCTGGTTCTCCAGGGCCTCGAGACATTCGAGAAGTCCGGGAAGATGACCACGTTCGACCCGTCGCTGGTCGCGGACCGGTTCGTCTTCATCGGGACGAACGCGGCGGCCCTCTACGATCTCAAGGTGACTCCCGTGGCGGAGACGATGGCGGGGGTGGAGACCCATGCGATCGCGCTGGCGAACCTGCTCAACGGCGAGACCATGAGGCCCGTGCAGGGGGCGGTGCCGCTCGTCGTGATCGGGGCGCTGGCCCTCCTGACGGCGGTCGTGACCCGTTTCACCGGTCCGGGGGCGGGAGGCGGGGCGGCGGTCGTCCTGTTCCTCGGGACATTCGCGGCCGGCACGGCGCTCTTCAAGGCCCGGTGGGCGATGGACCTGGTGGCCCCTCTGGCGGCGATCGGCCTTTCGTATGCGGTCACGAGCGCGGTCAACTTCCTCTACGAGGGACGCCAGCGCCAGCGCATCAAGCGCGATTTCCAGAAGTACATGTCGCCGAAGGTGGTGGAGAAGATCCTGAAGAACCCGGACGCGCTCTCCGTGGCGGGGGAGCGGAAGATGCTGACCATCTTCTTCATGGACTTCGCCGGGTTCACCGCGATGTCGGAGAAGGTGGAGGCGGCGGAGATGGTCAAGCTCATCAGCGAGTACCACAACGAGGCGGCGGAAGAGATCTTCCGGACCGACGGGACGGTCGACAAGTACATCGGCGACGCGATCATGGCATTCTGGAACGACCCGATCGCGCAGGAGGACCACGCGCTCCGGGCCTGCCTCTCGGCGGTCGGCGCCCAGAAGCGGCTCCGGGAGATGGCGGTCAAGATGAAGGAGCGGGGCCTCCCGGAGATGCGCGCCCGGATCGGGATCAATACGGGGATGGGGGTCGTGGGAAACATGGGCGCGAAGAACCAGGTGAACTACACGGTGATGGGCGACGAGGTCAACCTCGCGTCGCGCATCGAGGGCGTGAACAAGGAGTTCGGGACGGACGTCATCGTCAGCGAGGCGACCTACCTGCCGGCGAAGGAGCATCTCGAGGTCCGCGAGGTGGCCCTGATCAAGGTGAAGGGGAAGAAGGTGCCGGTGCGGATCTACGAGCTCCTCGGGCTCAAGGGGGAGGTGCCGGCGGAGCGCCTCGAGGCGGCGCGGAAGTTCGAGCAGGGCCTCGCGGAGCTCCGGGCCCGCCGCTTCCAGGTGGCGTGGGAGATCTTCCTCGCGCTCACCCAGCGGAAGGACCGGGCGGCGGAGACCTATCTCAAGGTCTGCGAGGAGTACATCCATGAGCCTCCGCCCTCCGACTGGGACGGGTCGTACCAGATGGAGACCAAGTGAGCCGAATTCGTTGACACCCCCGTTCCGTCGCCCTTAGAATCCCCTCTCGCAGAGGGAGAACGCATGGCTCTTGCATCGGTGGCCTCCATCCTGGTGACCCTTCTGGCCGTCCCGCAGGACGACGCGAAGGAGAGCCCGCTCGGCGCCAAGGTCGTCCAGATGCGCAACGCCTATTACCTGGCGGGGCCCGATACCCGGGGCCCGGACCTGGGCAAGGCGCTCTACGGCGACAAGGTCACCGTGGTCGCCATCGAGGGGCGCTTCGCGAAAGTGACGCGCGCCAAGGACGGGTCGACCGCCTACATCACCAAGGGATCGCTGATCGCCCAGGAGAAGTTCGACCCGGCCCCTGAGAACGAGGAGGAGAAGGTCCGGCTGAGCGCCCAGAACTACAAGGCCGGGCGGTTCGACGACACGGTCGAGAAGAAGTACATCGAAGAGAAGGGCCCGAAGATGAAGGCGGCCTACGCGGATGTCGACGGCCTTGAAAAGCGGCATACGCGGAGCCGCGCGGATGTCCTCAAGGACCTGGCCGCCTTCCAGAAGGGCGGCAAGTTGGGCCAGTATTCCACCGTCAAGTAAGAGAGTGCCATGAAGAGACTCGGCGCGGTCCTGGGGGTCCTCGGCTTCGCGGCCGTCGCGGGCTGCGGTTCGCCCGAAAAGCTCACGGAGAGCCAGGAATACTACGTGGGACGAGGCGTCGCGGCCAGCGCCGTCGTGGCGACCGACGGGCTCGTCCAGGGGGAGCTCGAGGCCTACGTCAATCTGGTGGGGCTGACGGTCTCGATCGAGTCCGACCGGCCCGACACCCACAAGGGCTACTTTTTCGGCGTGTTGAAGTCCGACTCCATCAACGCCTTTGCGGCGCCCGGCGGGTTCATCTTCGTGACGACCGGGGCGCTCAAGAAGATGGAGAACGAGGACGAGCTGGCGGGCGTGCTGGCCCACGAGATCGCCCACGTCAACCTGCGCCACCCCGAGGAGTCCGCCAACAAGGCGACCCAGAAGTCGGGCGTCATGGGAATCCTGTCGAAGGGCGAGCATCTTGGGACCGCGGGGACGGTCGCCGGGGGCGTGCTGACGTACTTCGGCCAGAGCAAGGCCGGGGATGCGGTCAAGACGGCGGGCGAGAACCTCGCGAAAGTGGTCAAGGCCTTCGGGGGTGTCCTCGACGGGATGCTCGAAGAGCTCATGGTGAACGGCTACGGACGCGAGTCGGAGCTCCAGGCCGACGCGTTCGCCGTGGACCTGCTGACGCGTCCCGGAGTGCGCTACGATCCCTCGGCCCTCGGGGCTTTCGTCGCGCGGCTCCCCAAGTCCGACCGCGGCGCCTGGTCGACCCACCCGGAGCTCGAGGGGCGCGTGAAAAACATCCAGGACGAGATCAAGAAGCGCGGGGTCAAGTCCGCCGTCGACCCCGAGAGGACCAAGCGATTCCTGGCCATGAAACTGGCCCTTGGACTGTAAGGAGAACCGGATGCGGTACGCGATCTTCGCGCTGGTGTTCGCGGTCGGCTGCTACGGGGAATCGGTCCGCCCGCCGGACGAGCCGGGCGTGCAGCCCGGGCCCGAAGGGTCCGAGGTCGTGATCGACCCGAACCTCTACGCGGGCCTCCGGATTTCCGAGCTGGACACGGAAAAGATCCGGCCGATCGCCAAGACGATCGAGTGGCCGGGCGTTTCGACCGACCTGGGCGAGACCTACCGGAACGACGCGGTCGTGGTGGACCACATCTTCCGGGACGACTCGGACAACAACTACGGCATCCGGGTCCGCGTGAAGAACACGACCAAGGAGGTCCTCAAGATCGAGTACATGATCCGGTTCTACAACCGGGACGGCGCGCGGTTGGCCTCCTGGGTGGGCGGCATCGGCCAGCAGGAGCGGTGGCAGGGCTGCGTGGCGGAGCCCCTCCGCCATATCGTGCTGACCGACTTCTGCAAGGTGATGGGGGCGGAGGGCTTCCGCCTCGCCATCCGCGGCGCGGGCGCGGGCGCCAACGAGGAGGGCCTCCCTGACGACCCCGCCAAGAAGGAGGAGCGCCGCCTGCAGCGCGAGCAGGGCGCGGCTCCCAAGCCGTAGTTCCTCAGCGGCCTGAACCGAAGGCTCCTCCGTCCTACCGGGCGGGGGAGCCTTCTTTCTTTTTCAGGAGGAACTTCTCCGCGTAGGGGGAGGCCGGATACTTCGAGAGGAAGGCGTCGCAGTGCCGGTCGCGCTCCTGGGCCGTCGCGGCCACGCGGGCCTTGTTCCATCGGTAGTCGCGCTCGACCTGCTCGTCCGAGAGGAGCGCGCCGGCGATGTTGGCCGTCAGGAACGACGCGAGCGTGCCCGCCAGCATGGCGCGGAGGCCCAGTCGCGCGAGGTCGGCCCGGCGCGAGGGGGCGATCGTCGAAATCCCGCCGATCTGGATCGCGATCGACCCGAAGTTGGCGAACCCGCAGAAGGCGTAGGTGGCGATCACGTAGGCGCGGGCGGACAGCTCCATCTCCCGCATCTGCAGATAGGCGACGAACTCGTTCACGACCATGCGGGTCCCAAGGAGGCCGCCGATCTTTCCGCAGTCCTCCCACGGCACCCCGAGGAGCCATGCCACGGGGGCGAGCACCCAGCCGAAGATCTGCTGGAGCGAGTGGCCGGGCCAGGCCTTCCCGACCGCCCAGTCGATCATCGCGATGATCGAGACGAAGGCGAGCAGCATCGCGACGACGTTGAGGGCGAGCTTCATCCCGTCGGCGGCCCCCACGCAGACCGCGTCGAAGACGTTGGCGGTCGTCTTCTCGAGCTTGAGCGTGACCTCTCCGGCGGTGACCGACACGGCCGTCTCGGGGTAGAACATCTTGGCGGCGACGAGGGCGGCGGGGGCGGACATGAAGCTGGCCGCGATCAGGTGGCCCGCGTCGATGCCGAAG
>CAZSCC010000012.1:0-10880 GCA_964604905.1 uncultured Planctomycetales bacterium | reverse complement strand
CACGATCACGATCACCACGGTCGACCACAGGATCGCCTTGCGCGCCTCCTTCGGGTCGCGACAGCAGAAGAGCCGCTGCGCCATCATCTGATCGGTCCCGTGCGAGGCCAGGGTGAGGCAGGTCGACCCGAAGAGGCCCGTCCAGATCGTGAAGACGGCCATGCGGTCGAAGCTCGCGTCGAAGGCGTTGAACTTCCCGTTCTCGGACCCCAGCTTCACGATCTCCGCCACGCCCCCCGGCACGACCCATGCGGCGGCCACGAGCGCCACGACCGCGCCGACGAAGAGGATCACGAACTGGACCACGTCGGTCCAGACCACCGACGTGATCCCCCCCAGCCACGTCCAGACGACCGAGATCGCCCCGATCGCGAGGATCGCCCAGACGATCTCCAGTCTCGTGATCGTGCTCAGGACCAGGGCGGCCAGGAACAGCCGCGCTCCCTGGGCGAGGAAACTCCCGAGCAGGAAGAGACCGGTCGTCACCCGGTTGACCGCGGGGCCGAGCTGCTGCCCCATGAACTCGTAGGGGCTGTAGATCTCGCGACGATAATACGCGGGGACCAGGAGGTAGCCCACGATGAAGCGCGCCGCGATGCTGCCGATCGCGAGCATCAGGTAGGTGTAGTTCCCGCCCTCCCGGTAGGCCGCCGCCGGCACGGCGACGAAGGTGACGCCGCTGATCTCGCTCGCGACGATCGAGCCGCAGACGGCGTACCACGGGAGGGCGCGGCCGCCCAGGAAATAGTCCCGGATCGTCTCCTTCTTCCCGGCCAGCCGCTCGGCGAGCCAGGAAGTGCCGACGATGTAGACCGCGAGCACCGTCCAGTCCACCCAGGTGAACATGCGCGCCCCTCTCTCCCCGGGCCGGGCGGTCTACGCCCTCCGGGTCTCGTAGTGCTTGTGCGCCTCGTCGATCAGCATTTGGACTTTCTTGTCGCGCGACGGATCCAGCTCGAGGCATCGCTTGAAGTCCTTCACCGCCGTCTTGAAGTCCTTGAGCGCGAAGTGCGCCTGCCCCCGCTCGTAGAAGGCCCCGTAGATGGACGGGTTGAGCTGGCAGGCGATGTCCAGGTGCGAGACCGCCTCCACGAAGAGGGACTTCACCTTCTGGCCCTTCGCGAGCAGGTGCTTGGCGAGCGCCACCTTCACCACGCCGAGGTCCTTGAAGATGTACGCGTAGGTCATCTCCAGCTCCGCCGCGCGCGAGAAATCATCGATCGCCTTCCGGTAGTCGGGTTCGGGGTCGCCCACCCCCTTCTTCTGCGCGCGGGCCATGTAGAACCGCACGATCCCGCGGTTGTGGTAGGCGGGGCTGCAGGTGTTGTCGAACTCTATCGCCGAATCCAGGTCCTTCAGCGCCATCCCGAAGACGCTCGAGACGTCCTTTCCGGAATCGCGCGCATAGCGGCCGCCGAAGATGAGCACGTTCGCGCGGTTGACCCGCGCCGGGGTGTGCTCGGGCCGGAGATCCGCCGAAACAACGAAGTCCTCGAGCGCGCTCTTGCAGCTCACGCTCGGGTCGTTCCCGTCGAGAGACATCAGGATCCCCTTGGCGAAGCGGTAGACGCCCCGCTGCGTCCGGATGTCGTAGTTCTTCTGCTGCTGGTTGATCGCAAGCGACAGGCCCGCCTCGCCCTCCTCCAGCTGCTTGAGCACCGACTTCACGCCCATCGCGCCCAGTTTCCCGGAAGCCTCCAGGCGGACCAGATCCTTGAACATGTGGATCGCCTCCTCCAGGCGGCCCGAGTGGAGCGCGGAGAGCCCCTGGGTGAAGCGCATCTGGTCGTCCGAGAGGATCGGCACGCCGGTGAGGAAGCGGTCGAGGTCCTCCGCGAGGTGCTTGGCCGAGTCGTATCGGCGCACGGGGTCCTTCGCCATGGCGCGCACGACGATGCGCTCAAGATCGGGCTTGACGGAGGCGTTCAGCTGCGAGGGCGGGACGAGCGGGTCGCGCACGACCGCGAAGCACGTCTTCATCGCGTTGCTCCCCTCGAAGGGCGGCCGGCCCGTGAGCAGGAAGAAGAGCGTGGCTCCGATCGAGTAGACGTCGCTCCTCTCACGAATATCGTGCGTGCGTCCCAGGGCCTGCTCGGGCGACATATACGACGGCGTCCCCTGCACGTTGATCGTGCGCGAGAGCATGCTGTCATCCGAGGGGCCCAGCGTCGTCGCGAACTGGGCGAGGCCGAAGTCCATGACCCGGACCCGCCCCTCGAAGCTCTGCATGATGCTCCGGGGTTTCAGGTCCCTGTGGAGCAGGCGCTTGGCGTGGGCGAACTCCACGGCGAGTGCCGCGTCGCGGACGATCTGGGCCGCCTTCTGGACGGTGATCCCGCGGGCGCGGATCTGGTCCAGCGTCTCGCCTTCCACGAACTCCATGGCGATGTAGGCGCGCTCCGCGCCCTCCTCGACCTCCCGGCCTGTTTCATAGATTGCGACGATCCCGGGGTGGTCCAGGCCGACCATGGACTGACCTTCCTTGAGAAAGCGCGCCACGCCCTCCGCGCCGCCGCCGGTGTCCTTGAGGAGCCGCAGGGCGACCCATCGCTTCTCGTTCGTGTCGTAGGCCTTGTAGACCGATCCCAGGCCGCCATGGCCGATCTCGTGGACCCGGATGAAGCGGCCGAAGAGGTTCCGCGGATCCTGCGCGGCACGGACCGCCTCGGCGGGAATGGCGGTCGAGATGGGGCCTGCGGTCTCGGGGAGCGCCTCCGGGACGCCGGGCGGAACGGGGGCCACCTCTTCCTGCCGGTTCTTGATGCGGCGGGCCGCCTCGCCGCGCAAGCCTGCGATCTGCTCCGCGGAGAGGAGCTTCCGCTCGAGGAACATCTCCGGGAGGCTCTTCGCCCCTTCCTCGGAGAGCGCGGTCAGGCATTCGTTCAGTTTGTCCTGGCCAACGAGTCCCTTCTCAAGGGCGAGAATCCCGATTTCGGCTTCTTCTTCCAGCACGGCTCGATATGATATCAACCCTCACGCCGGGCGAGAAGAAGGACCTGCGCCCCGCCGGTTCCCCTCCTGCCGAACGCGGCCTCACTCGCCCCGGATCATGAAGCGGACGTACCGGGTCCGGCACGGCGGACCGTGCGAGAGCCACAGCTCGCCCGTCCGCGTGACGGCGAGGAATGACGTCGAGGTGTACAGGCCCCCGATGTTGTCGTGAATGTGCTGGCACATCCCGCCGGGACCGTGGGTCTCCATGAGCGTCACCGCGTCGGCGAGGGAATGCCGGCCCAGTCTTACGCCCCCCTGCTCCTCCAGCCGTCGCTCGCGCCTCATCGTGTTGGCCGCCCAGCCCCAGTCGGGCCCGATCTTGAACAGCCCGTCGCCCGACTCATGCGGGTAGTTCCCGGCGACGAAGTAGCGGTCCTTCTTCCCGTCGTACCGTTGGATCTGGCGCTTGATCCCCACCGACTCGAGCCGGGCCGCGTTCCCGGCGCGGTCGACGATCAGCATGTTCCCTTCGAACTCGAACGGCGCCTCCCGGTCCTCGATGAACGCGACCGCCTCCTCCACGGTACGGCAGCCGGCCAGCATCATGTGGGAACCGAGCGGCGCCGTGAGCCGCCCCGCCGCCCTCCACGCCTGCGTCTCGCGCCGCCCGGCGGCCGTCGTCCCGGCGTCGCAGTTGATCGACGCGCCGGACGTCGACAGCCCTTCCGAGTTCACCCCGTACCCGTTGGTCCAGGTGCCGCACTCGTAGACGTGATAGGCGTAGCCCTTGTCCGGAAGCACTTTCATATACGCCAACCCGCCCAGCCCCGCGCCGCTCCGCTCCTTCGAAAAGGCGCTGATGGGCCCGTCAGGGCCGTCGAAGAGGACGTTCATGCACGCCTCCGCCGGCGCCTCGCCTTCCGACCGGGCCAAGTCCTCCGGCTTCACCTTGAGGGCCTCGGCCGCCCCGCGGATCATCTGCTCGTAGAGCGGGAACTTCCTCGCGTAGAAGGCGAGCCTTTCGGCGGCCTTCGCGTCGGCCGCGCGAGGCTTGACCCGGCCCGCCTTCGCGAGCTGGGCCCCGATCTCGGCCCACGTTCCCCGATACGTCGCGGACGGGATCGTGCGCGACCAGGCCGTCCAGGCAGGCTCCTTCTCTCCGTCGATGATCGCGTTTGTGCTCCCTGTCGCCAACGCGAACCCCGCGCCGTCCACCAGTACCGCCTCGACGGTCAACGTCCCCTTCCTCGCCGGCACGATCTCGAACGGGACGCTCTTCCCCCTTCCGGGCTCAAGCTCAACGTCGAGGGCCTGCTTCTCCTCGCGATCCGAGATCCTCAGGACGATCTTTCCCTTGAACGGGCGCGCCGAGACTGCCGTGACGAACGAGGGCATCGCCTCGCCCGTCCTGCCCGCGCTGCGGAGGTCGACGCACAGGCCCGACCGGCTCCCCGAAGCAGCGAATTCCCGCCCTCCCTCGTCGATCAGGACGTCGGTGCGGATCGAGACCGGCGTTCCGGCCTCGAGCGCCGTTTCTGCCGTCCTCCAGCGCCAGCCGACCGCAGCGCCATTCTCCCGGAAAGTCTCATGGGTCAACACCGCGCTCCCGCGGGGAGCCTGCACCTGCGCCAGGAACCCCACTCCATAGGGGCCCACCGATCGCCAGAAGAACCGCCCGGCCTTGGTTTCGAGATCGCGGGTCTCCGCCCCGGAGACGGGCAGGTCCTTCTGCACGACCCGGTCCGCGTCCCCATGCCACGAGCGCGCCACCCGCCGCCAGGGCTCGGCTTTCTGGAGCGAGGTCGCGCCGAGGGAGCCCGCGGTCTCTCTCGAACTCTTCCAGGTATCCTCGAGACGGAACCCGCTCTCCTGCTTCCCCATCCGGAAGCTGCGTTCCAGGAGCAGCCCGTCTTTCGGCCATCCCGCCAGAACGACGATCGTCTCCTCCGCCTCTTCCCGGCGGGTGGATTTCATGGGGAGCGCGGAGAGCGCGACGCCGTTCCATTGGGGGGTGAATAACGATCCGCTCCCGGCCGATCCGGCGCCCTTGTCGGCGATGAGCGGGAACGTCGTCGCCTTCTTGTACGTCAGGGCGGTGACGGCGCCTCCCGCCTCGGGATCGAGCGTCACGCGGACCCATTCGTTCTCGAGCACGATCTCCTTCGACGCCTGGGCCGGGCCGAAGAGCGCCGCGAACAGGACGGGAAGGAACATTCTCATTCAGAACTCCCACCTCGCCGGGGCCGGCTCGGCATAGGTGATCCTCGCCGCATAGATCCCGCACGCCGCCTTCTCGTCCGCGTCCGCCATGGGAATGCCCGGTCGGTTGGGATACGGATGGTTGAAGCCCCGCACGCTCACGCGGAATACCGCGAGCTGCGTCCTCCCGTGGGGGGGCAGCAGTTTCCCCATGTCGATCTTGGGCTGGCTGGCCGGCCGGATCTTGAGGCCGGCCTTCACGCTGTCGAAGATCACCCGCACGTTCGACGCCCGGAAGCCCTCCGCGGGATCGATGTCCCAAAGATAGAGAGGGTCACGGCGGCCCCGGTCGCCCGTCAGGAGCCGGAGGACCCCGTCGGGGCATCCCCAGGCGGTGAGCGGCGACGTCGTAGCCGGGTCCTTGGCGAAGACGGGCGCAGGGACTTCCACGAACGGGTCGGCCGCCAGCGCCCACGCGACCCCGCCCTTCTCCAGCCGGGCGGACATGGCCCACCGCTCCGCGTGGGGCGCGAGGCTTCCCTCGGATAAGCCGCCCGAGAGGAAGGGTCCCGTCTTCACCCACTCGTAGAGGCCGCTTGCGGCGTTCCACGCGTATTTCGCCGCCGCGACGCGGCCGCCGTCGAACGCCATGAGGTCGGCCCACTCGCCGGCCTCCCGGTTGAACGGCACCGCGGGGGTGAAGCTCTGGTTCATGGACCGGACCGGCTCGGCGCTCGTGAACCGGTCACCCGTCTCGAACCCCTTCTGACGGAGCCGCCCGGCGGGCTTGAGTATTTCGATGTCGTCCTCGCGCTCGTTGAGCCGGAACTGCATCCACTCCACGAACTGCCGGGGACCGCCGATCTCGAAGGGGACGGTCGAGTGCTCGAGGAGGTTCTTCCGGCGATCCAGTACCCGCGCGTTGACATACCACTTGGCGACGAACACGTTGGCGTTCGGGGCCTTCACCCCCTTCGGGACCCCGAACGCGACCGCATGGCCCTGCTGCCGGGAGAACTTCTTCCCCTCCCCATAGGGGTCCCATTCGTCGCTCGTCCGTGCGAGGAACCCTTCTTTGATCACCGGCCCATCGGGCCCGTCCTTCCGGAGCTGGTAGACGCTGCTCCGGTCGTCGTCAACACCCCGGAACCCTCTCGTGCCGTAGACCAGGAGCCAGCGGTCGCGGCTGACCTGAAGTCCGTTGGGATGGGCGGGGACGACGTCGTCCGCGCGGGTCTCGCCCGGCAGCGTGCAGTCGGTGACGAGTCGGAACGCGGGCTCGATGGAGACGATGGCGCGCGGCGCCGGGCGGAGCGCCGCCAGCGCCACGCCGCTCGCCAGGAACTCCCGCCGGTTCGGCATCATCTCACTTCTTGATCCCCCGGCCCCCGGTTGCGGTTTACTTCGATCCCCGGTCGACCGGGCCGGTGAATCCCGGCCCTCCCGCCCCGACATATCCGCGACTGGCGCCCCTCTCGTCGGGACTCATCCAGAACGAGTACAGGCTCCCGCTCTTCAGGCGGAACCGGAACCGCAGGGTCCGACCCGCCAGCTTCGCGAACTCCCCCGGGACCGCGAGGCACGTGGCATCTCCCGTGACCGGCCCGCCGCGCGCGAGCACGTCGCCCTTCTCATCGATCGCTTCGGCCCACAGCTCTCCCTTGGACGCCCGGAGGTTGACGAACAGCTGCTTCCCGTCGAAGCGGACCGGGCGCGTGGTAAGCGTCCCTTCCACGTCACCGGCGTCCATCGACGCGAACCCGTCGCGCCGGAGGACCGCCAGGCCGGTGGTGCTGACGCCGGCTTTGTTCGATCCCGCTTCGCCCGCTCGTCCGCTCACGTAGAAGTAGAGCTTGTCCCCGACCACGAGGCAGCCGCCGCCCACCGACTGCACGTTGTTGGCGTTCCAGTCGCCCTGCTTGTCGGAGACGGGACAGAACGGGCGGCGGTCGGGGCGCGACCAGGTCCAGCCGTCCCGGCTGTATCCGAGACAGACCTCGTTGGGCTTCTGCCGGTCGGGGAATTGCCCGCGCCAGATCGTGAAGAGGCCGAGCATGAGGGACTCGTAGGCGATGCCGTCCAGATTGTAGAGCTGGCACGGGACCTTGTACTCCGGCCGCACCGGGTCCTGGGCGTCGGAGGCGAGCCACATCGGCGCCTCGACCAGCTGCTCCCACATGGGGCTCTTGTCGAGGTCCGCCCGCTCCCAATAGCGGCGGCGGCGCGGCTCGCCCCAGCCATGCCGGATGCTGTAGACCCAGACTTTCCGGAACGGATTCCAGAAGACGGTGCTGCGGTCTCCGCACGAGCCCGAGAGCACCGGCTTGTCGCTCCAGTGGATCCCGTCCTCCGAGACGAAGTGGGCCAGGCCGTACGCCTTGGGCACCGTGCTCCCTCCGGAGCACGAACGGAACATCTTGAAGCGTTTCTTCGGGTCCTTCTCCTCGTGGTCCAGCCACACGGTCGACGAATCGCGGTGGCCCGTCTGGACGACGTTGGTCCCGGGTCGCACGTCCAGCGCGGGCTTCGTCCAGCGGAGGCCGTCCTCGGAGACCGCGTAGCAGGTCGCCCTCTCCTTCCCCGCCAGGTACCACATCTTGAAGAGCTTGTCCTTCGGGTCGTACCAGCAGCCGTCGCTGAAGGCCATCGCGGTGTCGCCCTCCCACGGCTGATCGGGCTTGAGGACCGGGCTGGCCTCATGATATTTGGCGAGATGGAACGTGCGCGAGAGGGTGGTCTCCTGGATGAGGAAGTCGTCGACGAACAGTTGGCGGCCCACGTCGATCGGGATGACCGCGGGGGGAGGAAGGACGACGGAGGCGTCCCCGTTCTTCGGCGGCCACGGCGACGGGAGGCGGAGGCCGTTGTAAAGGACCTCCTCCTTCGGCTCCTGAACCGCGGCCAGAAAAGCGAGGAGCGTGAGTGCGAACATGGCGGAGTCCTCCATACTCCCTTACGCGGTCCGTTGACGATCGGGTCGGGTGCCGTCACAATCGCCCCGTGGAACGCAGCCGATGGATCGGGACTGGGATGGCCGTGCTCGCCGCGGCCCTCTTCGGCGCCTCGTTCCCGCTCTCGAAGCCCCTCCTCCGCCACTCCAGCGCGGCCGGGCTGGCGGGACTCTTCTACATCGGGTGCGGCCTCGGGGCGGCGGTCCTCCTGCTGGGCCGACGACTGCGCGGGACGTCGGACGCCTCGTCGCCGCTCCGGCGTGCGGACCTCAAGTGGCTGACGGGGTCGATCCTATCCGGCGGAGTGGCCGGCCCGATGTTCCTCCTGCACGGCCTCGAGCGGACTCCGGCCCATGTGGCCGCCTTTCTCACGAACGCCGAGACGCTCTTCACCGTGTTGCTGGCGGTCCTCTTCTTCGGCGACCGCCTGTCGCGTCGCGAGGGCTTCGGGACCACGGTCATCCTGGTCGGGGCGACGCTTGTGGCGCTCGGAGGCGTGGAGGCGAAGGGCGCCTTCGCGTGGCAGGGGCCTCTCCTCCTTTTGGGCGCGGGGCTCGGCTGGGGATTCGACAACAACTTCACGCAGAGGATCTCCGGGCGGGACCCGCTCCAGATCGCGGTCGTCAAGGGGTTCGCGGCGGGAACGGTGAACCTGACGCTCGCCTTCTCAACGGGAGCCCCGCCGCCGCTCGCCCCCGGGTTCCTCGCGGCTGCGCTCGCGATCGGGTTCACCTGCTACGGCCTGTCGCTCGCCTTCTTCGTGATCGGCCTCCGCCACCTGGGCGCGGCGCGGACGTCGGCCCTCTTCGCGACCAACCCGGCCATGGCGGCGCTGCTGGCGTGGGCGCTGCTGGCCGAGATCCCCCGCCCGATCACCGCCTTGGGAGGTCTACTCATGATCCCGGGCGCCTGGCTCCTCCTGCGGCCGGCGGCGGCCGTTCACGAAGATACGGGTAAGGGGGGCCCTCAGGCATAGTCGCTTCACCGGCAATCCCGGCCCGACCTCCTTGCTAGGGCGACTTCCCTAGGGAGGCGCCCAGGACCGATCCGGCGGCCGTCCTTCCCTTCAGGGCCACGTAGAGGGTGGGAAGGACGAAGAGCGTGAGGAGCGTGGACGACACGAGCCCGCCGATGACGACGGTCGCGAGCGGCCGCTGAATCTCGCTTCCCACGCCGGTGTTGAACGCCATCGGAATGAATCCGAGACTGGCCACGAGCGCCGTCATGAGGACGGGCCTCAGCCGCTGCTCGGCCGCTTTGAGGGTGGCTTCACGCACCCCCAGGCCGGAGTCGATCAGCTGCCGGATCGTCGAGACCATGACCATGTCGGCCAGCACCGAGACGCCCGACAGGGCGATGAACCCGACCCCGGCCGAGATCGAGAAGGGCATCTGGCGGAGCCAGAGGGCGATCACGCCCCCCACCATGGCGAAGGGCACTCCGGTGAAGACGCGAAGGGAGTCCGGGATGTTGCCGTAGGTCGAGTAGACCAGGACGAGGATGAGGAGGAGCGCGAGCGGGACGACGTACGAAAGGGTCCTCGACGCCCGGACCAGGTTCTCGTACTGGCCGCCGAATTCCACGCGACATCCGGCCTTTCCGAGTTCCTCACCCAGCTCGCTATCGAGCCTTCTCTTGGCCTCGGCGACGAAGCTACCCAGATCGCGGTCCCGCACGTTCGTCGTGACGACCGCGCGGCGCTTCCCCCAGTCCCGGTTGATGACCATGGGGCCGCTCACCCGTTCCACCTTCGCGAGCTTGGAGAGGGGGAGACGCTGGCCGTCCGGGGCGGGCACGAGGAGCGTGCCGAAGAGGTCCGGGTTCTCGATGAAACGGTCCTGGAGGCGCACCGCCAGGGGAAAGCGCTTCTGGTCGACCCGGATCTCGCCCGCGTCCTTCCCCCCCGCCGCCTCGACCAGGTCGAGCACGTCCGCCGCCCTGAGGCCGTACCGCGAGAGCGCCTCCGGGTCGAGCTTCACCTGGAGGACCGGCTGGCCGACCAGCGGCTCCGCGGAGGGGTTCTCCGCCCCGGGGATCGTTCGGAGTAGGGCCTCGATCTTCGCGGACTTCTCTTTGAGGACGTCGAAGTCGTTGCCGTAGACCTTGACCCCCACGTCGGTCCGGATGCCCGCGACCATCTCGTTGACGCGCATCTCGATCGGCTGGGTGAAGATCGCCCGCATGCCGGGCAGGTCGGTCACGAGCTCCTCCATCTCGACCACGAGCTCCGCCTGCGTGCTCGCCCGCCGCCAGCGCTCCCTCGGCTGGAGGGTGATGAAGACGTCGGAGAGCTCGAGCCCCATCGGATCGGTTGCCACCTCCGCCGTGCCGGTGCGCGTCCACACGTTCTCGACTTCGTTGGGAAACTTCTTCAAGAGTGCGCGCTCGATCTGGAGCCCGTAGCGCACGGACTCGTCGACCGACACGCCAGCCAGACGGACGGTGTTGATGACCAACGCTCCTTCCCCGAGGCGCGGCACGAACTCCGATCCGAGGCGGGTGGCCAAGAGGAGCGCGTTGAGGAGCAGGAAAGCCGCAACGCCGAGCACCAGCTTGCCGCGCCTGAGCGCAAAGCGCAGCCCGGGCCGGTATACCCGCTGGAAGAACTCCACGACGCGGGTCCGCTTGTCCCCGGCCGCGCGTGAGAGAAACGTGGCGCACAGGGCCGGCACGAGCGTGAGCGAGAGGATCAGGGACCCGAGGAGCGCGAACATGACCGTGAGGGCCATGGGCCGAAAGAGTTTTCCCTCCACGCCTTCGAGGGCAAGGATCGGCAAGTAGACGATGAGGATGATC
>CAZSCC010000011.1:0-6598 GCA_964604905.1 uncultured Planctomycetales bacterium | reverse complement strand
CACGCTTCGAACTCCTCGGTGAATTCGACCTCCCACATGTCCAAAGTATAGCATCTATCCTATATAGGACAATGGCTATATATGGAGCTTGGAAGAGCTCAGCTTTCTCGAGGAGGATATCGGAGATCGTGGGCCGTCCAGACAAGGTCGAGAGTCAGGCGGCGAAGGGTTCCTCATTGGGGAGTCGACGGCGAGGGCCTTACCCCCATTGACGATGCAGTCGCAAAGGGAGGCAGGTGATTATCGTCACCATTTAAAGGAAATTCCTCGGAAGGTATTTTCGCAAGGACGACGCTATCGTCCACGCGGAATTCCTTCCGGAAAAGCGGGATCTAATGGTGTCGAAAGTTGCCCCATAGCCCATGAGTACTCGCGCGACGGTAGCAGCCGATGGCCATGTCGGCGACTGCTGAAAACGCTGATTACTGGACCAGATCGGCGAGGAATCCCTTGAACGCCGAATAGATCGTCTGTCTGAAGAGACCCGCGCCCACTCTTGGATCATCCTTCATGAGCTTTTCGTAGAGTTCCCCCCTCTGTTCCGCGATCATCCTGACACCATCACCGTCAAGCGACGGGAATGCCGCGCGGAGGTTGTCGAGCAGGACCTGCTGCCATTCGGGGTACCTCGCGATCAGGGTCTTCAGGCTCCTCAGATGTTCCCGCTTCTGCTCCTCGGGGAAATTGTTCAGGAGGTCGAACAGGTTTGCGAGATCCTTGGCCCTCTTGTCCATGTTGCGCCGATCTGGAAACGACAGCCCCTTCTGGAACAGCCACGCGGCGGGTGCCGCGACGCGGAGCGTCAATGACGTCGTCGGAATTGCGACGTCCAGGGGGTCGACCAGGAGTAGATCCAGATACTTGAGTTGCGCTGCCGTGAGCCCCTTCTGTACCTCCCGGACGCCCGGCTCCCCTTCGAGGGGCGTGATGAACTCGAGATAGGGACAGGCCTCGTGGACCTGGAAGTGCACGACGCGGGGCGTGGGATCGGGGGCGAGCTCTTCGCTAAAGAGACCTCGGACCCCGGCGGGATCCCGACGTTCCTTGCAGTGCGCGGAGAGCAACGTATCCCTCAGACTCCTCTCGTTCACCAAGGGGAGCAACCGGGGTACGGCGATGTCGAGATCACGAGTGACGACCATTTTCGGACCCGCGCACTTGTAGAGCCAGTGCCGATAGATGAAGATCGTCCAGCTGCCGCACACCACGACGTTCGGGAGGTAGCTCCCCAGGGGTTTCAGCGCGACGATCAGGCTCTCCTCGTTGAAGGCTTTCTCTCCCCGGGTCATGGCGCGCTCCATTTCGGCCGAAGCCGGCGGGCCAGGATCTCCTCGCTCGCCTCGACGCCGCGAATCGGGTAATGGCGAAGATCCAGGAAGAGCTGGACGTCCGACACGACCTGCAGGCCCTCGATGGCACGGGCGTTGAAGAAGACCGAGGAGCGGTAGTAGGGCGTCAGGAGTGCCACGTTTCCCGCGTCCTCCGGCGCGCTTTCCAAGTGGAGGCCATCCACCAGCTGGCGTTCCAACCCGGGATCCCCGATATAGAGGTGCCAGATTCCGTATGACACGAAAGGGGCCACTAGGTTGTTCCCCCCATGCAGCGTCAGGGCGTACTTGGGCTCATCCGCTCGAGAGAGAACAACGCGAAGCCGCTCGGCGAACGACTCGGACGGTTCCTTCGTGAAGTACGACACGCATCGATTGCGGCGCCAGCCGTATCCGGCCGCCCAGTCGCCCAGCATTTCCTCCTGATTGATCAGCCGCACCCTGCCGTCGCTGTCGATGGTGGCATAGCGCAGGTCGACCGCTGACCGGATGATGCGTGAGATGTACCCCGAGTCGAGGTGAGTGGCGGAGGCGATCCGGCTCATCGTCGTGGGTCCGGGCTCGGCCAACAGGAACCGGAGGATCAGGCTGGCCCGGTCTGCGAACGGGCTGCGTCGCTTCGCCTGGTGCGGGTAGAGATTCTTCGCCACTTCCTTTCTGATGAAGATCGAGGGAGTCTCGAGCCAGACGTTGCCCGATAGATCCAGGTACTGCACGCCGGACTCCTCGCATTGCTTCCGCATCTGGGCGTTCAGGAACGGCGCCACGACGACGGGAACTCCGCGGGCCTTGCGTGCGCGCTCGCGCAGCGCCTTGAATTTCTCCTGGAGCCGGGCCAGATTGGGTTGGCCCACGATTCCGAGCATCATCCGGAGGGGATGGCCCTTGACCTCAAGGTCGAGCTCGGCATCCCCTTGCCGGGCCTGGTCCCGCGCGGTGAGTTGGGTCGGAGTGGCCTCGGGCAGGATCGCCCCCAGGCGCATCCTCAGGAGAGTGCGAATCTCGTCTTCTCGCATACGGACATTAGTATACACACTGTCTATATAGACAGCAAGCCTATAATAAGCAGTGTCTCGCGCGGCCTCGACTCCGCTCGCTCTCATCGTCTCCGTGGTGTCAGATCCATCAGCATGGCCGGATGATCTTCGAGGGCCGAACCGAGCCGCAGGTACCGCCGGGTCGTCGCAAGTTCCCGGTGCCCTACGGCGCGGGCGACCCGTTCGAGGTCGCGGGTCTTGAGGTAGCTCTGGGTGATGAAGTACACCCGCCCGGAATGGGGCCTGATGAGAGCCGGGTCGAGCCCTGCCTTCACGGCGTAGACCTTGAGCTTGGCGCGGATCGTGCGAGCCGCCAGAGGTCGATCCGGGGACCGTCCGCCGTGCTCTTCCCGGTCCATCCGGGTGAAGACGAACCGGCTTCCCGGATTCCGACCGCGAACGTGCCTCTCCAAGAGCTCCGCCAGGTCGTCGGGCAGCACGCTCCGGATTTCGGATCCCCCCTTCCCCACAAGCGCCAGGTAGGTCCGCCGTCCGTGCTTCTTCACGTGGGATCGCTCCAGGTGCGCCACCTCCGAGATTCGGAGTCCCTGGTTGAAGAGGAGGAGCGCGACGAGGAGATCCCGCCGATGGCGCAGGTCCCTGGAACCGATCGTGCGAAGGAGCCGGCGGACGTCGTCGGGTCCGGGACACGGAGTCTTCCCCACCGTCCGATCGAACTTGGGTGCCCGTATCCGACGGAAGGGGTTCCGCGGCGGGAGACCGGCCGGCAGCTGGTCGAGATCGGCCAGGTAGGCGAAGAGCCCCCTCCCGACCGCGAGCTTTCGGGCGATCGTGGAAGGCGCGAGACTCCGAGCTTCAAGGTGCGTTCGCCAGGCGAGGGCGTGTTCTTCGGTGATCGCGGGAAGGCTCAAGCCGAGGCGTCGTGCGAGGAACTGCGCGAGGTCGCGGAGATCCGAGGCGTACATCTGGCGCGTGGCCGGGCAGGCGTGATGGTCGACAAAGCGGCTGACCCACTCGTCATGCATTCATCCTCCACTGGAGATCACCGGCTGGACAGAGCCGGCATGATGATTCAGTCGGCGATCGCTTGGTCCATCCCCCAGGGATTGATCGACGACACGAGAGGAAAGAGCGCGTTCACTCCAGTCGCCCATGGGCGACTCTTCCACAATAGCAACGGACGCTCTCGACGCAAGGGGAAATCGGCGGCCGAGGGGACAGCCTAAAAAGCGGCATTGGGGAGGTGCCAGGCTCGCCGGGGGCCTGGGCGGCCACCGAGTTTCGCTACCCTTTATTCATTAATCCGAGGCAGGTGTTTCCGAAAGGACGACAGCTGATGGCGCCCGATGCCACTCGGGCCATGGTCAGGACAGACCGATTATCATCACCCTTTCCAATCAATTGTCCGGAAGCGATTTCCGGAAGGGCAACAAGGTGCAGGAGAAGTGGGAGAGGATAGTAAAGGGCGGCGAAACAAGAACGCATCTAAAGGGTTGAATGTGCTATTGCGGTTGCCCATGTTCCCGGGAGAACTCCATGATTCTTGACTGAGGGGCCCGACGCCATGGATGGCATCGCTGTCAAGTCACTCGGAATACCCGCGCAAACACGTGAACTGGAGAATCAATCGTGAATAAATGGGGTTGGCCGCGTTCAGCATTATTCCTGGTGGTCGTTATCGGGTTCGCACGAGGTGATGATGTCTTGAAGGCGTCTGAAAAACCCAACATTGTCTATTTGCTGGCGGATGACCTCGGCTGGAGTGACGTGAGTGTCCATTCCGGCGGCAGTATCCCGACCCCCACGATCGACCGTCTTTTCCAGCAAGGCTGCGAGCTGCGCACTTTCATGGGTTGGTGCGTGTGCTCACCGACTCGCGCAATGCTGCTCACCGGGCGGCATCCATTTCGCGTCGGCACCGGGCCGGAGACGGGTGGTGAATTAGAGAAGGCCGAGACCACCATCGCCGAGGCCTTCCAGGCGAACGGATATCGCACCGGTATCTTCGGCAAATGGCATAACGGCGAGGACCCTGAAACTCCGGAGTATCGCGCCGCGTTTGCCGAGGCCTTCAAAGCCGCGCCAAACAAACAACTGAAGGGCGGACTCGGTGTCAATGAGCACGGTTTCGATGAAGCGTGGGTTTACTATGGCGGCGGGGCCGACTACTTCACCCGGCGCACCGCCGGCGGAAAGGGCCCCGTGAGTTGGTGGCACAACCGCGAATTTCGCCCCCAGGACGCAGGATACACTGAAGACTTCATTGTGCAGCACGCCATGGAGTTCATCCGCGATAATAAAGAACGACCATTCTTCTGCTACGTGCCTTTTCATATCGTGCATGCCCCTTTGCAGGCGAAGGACTCCGACCTTAAAGACGTGGATCCGAAGGTTACGGACGAAACGAAACGCACCTACGCCGCGATGGTGCAGGCGATGGATAGGAACGTCGCCGCCATCCTCAAAGAGCTCGACCAGCTAGGATTGAGCGACAACACGATCGTCGTCTTCACCAGCGACAATGGTGCGACCAAGGACGGCTCCAATCTGCCTTTCAAGGGCGGCAAGCACACGATCTTTGAAGGCGGCACCCATCTGCCTACGGTGATGCGCTGGCCGAAAGGAGGCTTGAAGGGCGGACGCACGTGGGACGGTCTTTGCGGAGCGCTCGACATGTTCCCCACGCTGATGGCGATGGCCGATCTGAAAATGCCCGAGACGCGCCCGCTCGACGGCAAAAACATCTGGCCCGCCCTGCGCGACAACAGCGCCAGCCCGGTCGAGAGCTATTACTGGTCCTGGCGCAATGAAGACGCCATCCGGACCGCCGACTGGCGCCTGCACCGTTTCTTCAGTCACAGCGAACTCTACCAGATTCGGACCGACATCGGAGAAGCGACGAACGTCGCCGACGCCAATCCCGAGGTCGTAAAATCCCTCACCGCAAAGATGAATGCGTGGGCGGATTCCCTCGGAGCCGCGCTAACCCATCAGCCTGTGCCCTCGAAGCTCGGTGCCAAGGCCGCGGCCGACGGTGACGTGCTCGAAATTACCGTAACCGTTACCGCAGCGGCCAAGCCGAAGGACCAAATCATCGTGCCCTTCGCCGGCTTCGGTGGTCAGCAGGTTGCCTCCGACTACGTCGAGTACGACATCGCCACTGCTGCAGACAGCCTGCGCCAGGGATTCTTCTACTCGCCGTTCAAAGGGAACGACAGCAAGGCCATGACGGTCAATTTCAAGCGCGGCGAAGGCATTGATCAGTTCGGTCGAGAGCAGGCCATGGGTCCCGAAGTGCAAGGAGGCCCCGGCGTGTGGGAGCATCGTATCGTCGGCCTTTGCAGCAGCGCCCCCGGCGGGCTGCCACGCCATGGGCTGGTGCTCAAAGGCGGCAAGCCCGGCACGTACAAAGTCTATATCGACAATCTTCGAATCCGCCATGCCGACGGCAGCACCTCACCGATCTGGACCCATGGCAAAGACACGCGTTTTCGCGATTTGGAGGACACTGAGCAGTTCACCCATGTGCGCGTACGCACCGTGCCGGTTACGGATGTTCACCCCTGACGGGACAGGGGCGTGACGCCGGCGGAAGAGAACCTCATAAGCATGCTGGGTACCGACGTCACTGGAGATAAACAGGCGCCGGCGCCTGAACATCACGTCAAGCCACGCCAGGTACATTTGAAACTAAGCGAGACTAAAGAAAGGTTCAATAACACCAGGAAGTCTCCAGCCGTGATTCAGGGGCTTTTGCGGATCGCCGAGTCCTGCCAGCCACCGCCCAGAGCCTTGATGAGGATGACGCTGGCGACGAGACGCTGACCCAGGATCAGCGTGGCCTGCCGCTCGTTCTGCAGCACCGTGCGCTCCGCATCCACCCCTTCGAAGCAGCTCACCAGGCCGGCGTTGTGGCGCGACGTCGTCAGGCTCGCGGACCGGCGCGACGCCGCCACCGCACGCGACTGCGCCTCCGCCTTGTAACCAACGCGTATTGTCTTCCTATTTCCAGGGGAACAATTGTGAGGAATCTCCCCTCGTAGGGTGGCTGGGACTACCGGCCATCACACCCGAAAGGGTGAACCTCATTCGCGCCCTTCCCCAGGCTACTGAGACCTCCCAAAACGGGGATTGAACGAAACCGCTGCGGCGGTGGATTAAGACCGGCCATACGCCCGCTATAGTCACATCGCAAGCACTGCCGTAGAGTCCTCCGCGAGGTTGTCTTCTTCTTTTCCACAACCAGGAGGACATCATGGGCAAGCTGGCAGA
>CAZSCC010000010.1:0-8288 GCA_964604905.1 uncultured Planctomycetales bacterium | reverse complement strand
CAAGGCCGGCGAGAAGGCCGTCGCCTCCTGCCTGATCAAGCCCGACGCGGCGATCAAGGTGGTGGACCCCGACACGACGGTGCTGCGGTTCCGCTACCGCTCGAACTTCCCGACCTTCACGATCCGAGTGGGCAAGTACTCGGCCGTCTACACGTCCCGGCTCAAGGCGAACCAGTGGGGCGACGGGGAAATCACGCTGGCGGCCTTCGAGTTCGAGGGAACCCAGATCGTCCCGGGGGACGAGGCCGCCGAGATCCACTTCCAGGGGGTCGTGGACGGCAAGAAACCTGGAATCCTCGATCTGGATGGGGTACAATTCCTCCGGCGTTCGCGGTAGCTTCTTGGGGGAGAATGTGAAGCTCGCGGCTGGGGTATTCGCTGTTCTCGTCGCGCTCCCCGTCTATTCCCAGGACGACAAGTCCCTCCAGGACGCCCTCCGCAAGTTCGGCGACGACTTCACCCGCGCGGGCGCCGGTGACGCCGACAAGATCGCCGCCGTCCGCACGCTCGCGCAGTACAAGACCGAACGGACCGCCAAGGCCTTGATCCCCTCGCTCACCCGCGGGCCGGTCAAGGTGCGAGAGGCGGTGGCGCGCGAGCTGGGGAACTTCCACAACGTGGACGGGGTCCCCGACTCGCTCATCTTCGCGCTGAAGACCTACGGGAGCACCGGGAAGAAGACCAACCCCATCCGCATCCATGCGCTGCGGAGCCTCGGCCAGCTCAAGGCCAAGGACGCCGCCCCGGAGGTGGACCGGCTGATCGGTGATAAGGACAGCTGGATCTCCAAGGCCGCGGTGGACGCCGCGGCGTCGATCCGCGTCAAGAGCTCGATCGATCCCCTGATCCGAGTGCTCCGCCGGATCGAGGGCCCCGACGGGAACGGCGAGATCGGCATCAATCCCCTGCAGGAGGAACTCCCGCCCGTCACGGTCCCCGCGATCGTGAAGAATGCCGTCCTCCTCCAGGCCAAGCCGAAGTCCGAGCGCGACATCCTCGCCGAACCGATCCACGGGGCCCTGAAGGCCATCACCCGCACCAGCTTCAAGACCTCCAAGGACTGGGACGGCTGGTGGTCGAAGAACAAGTCGACCTTCAAGGTCTCCGAGTAGATCTCTCCCCCCGGGGGGGGATTCCCGCATTCCGCGTAACACTTCCGCCGTCCAATGCCGTAGTCCCCATGAAGATGGTGCTCATGACGGCTGAGCGTCCCGACGTCGAACTGGCGCGCGCCGCGGCGTCGGGCGACGGCGACGCGTTCGCCGCGCTCGTGCGGCGCCACGGGGCCGCGCTTTACGCCTTCTGTCGTCGGCTCGTGCGCGACGCCTCCGACGCGGAGGACCGGGTGCAGGAGGCGTTCGTCAAGGCCCACCGCGGCCTGCGCGGCTTCGACCCGGCGAAGAGCTTCGCGTCGTGGCTGTACAAGATCGCCCAGAACGCCTGCCTCGACGCGCTCCGTCGCCGCGAGCCCGCACCTGCGCCCCCCCGGAACCCCGCCGCCGAGCCTCTGTCGCCGGTCGATACCGGACGGCTCGACGAGGCGATCGCCGGGCTGCCCGCGAAGCACCGCGTGATCCTCGACTTCAAGTACCGCCGCGGCCTGAACGCGGCCGAGATCGCCGAGGAGATGGGGCTCACCCACGAGGACGTCCGGATCTGCCTCCACCGCTCGATCCGGCAGCTCCGCGAGAGGCTGACCCTATGAGCCATCCGGACCGCGACCGACTCCTTGACCTGGCGCTCGGCACCGGCGACGAGGCCTCCGGACACGTGAACGGCTGCGCGGAGTGCCGGGGGGTCCTCGAGGAGCTGCTCCGGGAGCAGAAGGTGCTGGGCGACCACTACGCCGCGCCGATCGCGGCCCCTCTGCGCGAGATCGAGCAGAAGGTGATGAGGGCGCTCGAGCCTCCGGTCCGGCGCCTTCGGAAGCGGGACCTGGACCCCCTCCTGGCGATCGTCGGCGTCGCGGCCCTCGTGTTTGCCGGCGTCGTGGGCTTCATCCTCTTCTCGCCCAGCGGCGACACCCGCGAACAGTTCGCCGAGGATATCAAGAAGCTGGAGACCGAGGCGGGTGTGGCGGACGACGCCGGCCGGCTGGACGAGGCGATCGCCAAGTACAAGATGATCCTCGCCAAGGTGGAGGGCCACGACAAGCTCAAGAGCCAGGCCGCCACGGTCAAGGGCATCATCAAGGAGATCGAGGAGCGCAAGATCCTCATGGCGCGCGCCGACCGGCGCTTCAACGATCTCAAGACCCGCTACCTGACGGTCACGGACGAGGGCGTGGGTGCCCTTCACCGCGACGTCAAGGAGCTGCTCAAGGATGCCGGGGAATCCACCCTCCCCTGGATGGCGGAGCTCAAGGAGATCGGCGAGAAGCTCGAGAAGATCGCCGACACGAACGCGAGCGTCGCCAAGCGCATGGACTTCCAGGTGATCCGCAACGAGATCAACGGGAAGCACAAGCTGGCCACACCGGCGGCGGAGTTCGGCGCGGCCGTCGCCGACTGGGAGGCCTACCTGGGTCGGGAACCCTCGGGAGAAGCTGTGGCCAAGGCTCAGGCGGAGATCCACCGCCTGAACCTGAGGGCGGGAGAGGACGTCGCCCGGCTCAAGGCCCGCGCGGAGCGGCTCGTCGCGGAGGGGCGGAAGGTCGAGGCGGCCGAGGAGCTCAAGAAGCAGCGCCCCCGCTTCGAGGGCGCCGTCGCGGCGAAGGAGCTCGAAGCCCTGATCCGGGAGATCGAGAAGTGAAGATCGTCACGAAGCGCGCCACCGCCACCGAGCGCTTCCATGCCGAGGCGGCGAAGAAGCGGGCCCGTCCCCTCGCGCTGCTCTTCGCCGGGATCGGGGTCGTCTTCGTCGCGGTCGTCGGCTTCATCCTGTTCGGCGGCGCTGAACCGCGAGAGGCGCTTCGGACCCGCTTCGACGCGCTCAAGGCCGCGGGAGCGGAGCTGCAGATGCGCGACCGGCACGACGACGCGTCGGCGAAGTACCGGGAGGCGATCGCCCTGGTCGAGGGGAACGAGAGCTTCCGCTCCGACCTGGCGGACCTCCGGGCGCGTCTGCGCGAGATCGCGGACCGGAAGGCCGGACTCAAGGAAGCGCGGGAGCGGTTCGACGGCTGGAAGACGAAGGTGGAGAAGCGGAGGCCCGAGGACCTGAACGAGCGGGTGCTCCAGGGGCGGCGGCTCCTCTCGGAAGTCGATAGGGCGGACGTCCCGTGGCGGTCCGAGCTGAAGGCCGCGGTCGAGGACCTCGAGAAGGAGCGGGACAGGCGGGTGAGGGACAACCCGACCTTCGAGGTCGTGCGGGAGCGCATCCGCGAGCAGTGCCTCGTCCCGCGCGACTGGGGCGGCGCGGTCCGCGCGTGGGAGGCCTGGCTGCCGACGGACTGGGGCCGGAAGGAAGGGAAGCGGGGGGAGGAGGAGATCGCCAAGGCCCATCAGCGGGCGCGCGAGGAGTTCGACGGGATCCGGAAGAAGTCGCGCCGGCTGGCCGAATCGAACGAGAAGGTCGCGGCGCTGCAGGCCCTGGAAGAAGCGCGCCCGCGCTTCGAGCTCACGTCCTCGGGTGGCGATCTCGACAAGCTCCGTCTCGAGTTGACCCGGTGATCGCTGACGGCTGAAAGCTGATAGCTGACAGCGGGTTTAAGGGGCCTGCCGCCGTGCCATCACCAGCGCCTGCATGTTGGTGCGGAACTTGGTGAGGAGTTCGCGGGGCACGGCGGCGCCGCGGGCGTCGAGCGTCTCCTGCGCGGAGGCGTAGAGCATCTGGGCGTTCTTGAGGTCCATCAGGGCCTTGATCGCCTCGTCCTGCCAGACCCCGTTCTCGTTGGTCGCCTTCGACTTCTCGAGGTGCGACTTCCCGGTCTCGTGGAGCTCGTCCGCCTTCCGGATCATCTCCTCCACCGTCTTGGGGATCGGGATCGTGGCGGCGGGCCCGGCCGCCGGGTTCAGCGGGAGCGGCGCGGGCTTGGCCGGATTCTGGACGAGGGCGGCGGTCGGCTCGGCCTCGGGGAGGGGCGGGAGGGCGGGGATCGGGGGCGGGCCCTTCTGGGCCTCCTTGAGCAGCCGGTCGAACTTCTGGGCGACCGCGTAGCGCTCGAACTGGGAGGTGCCGATGGTGTACTCGCGGCGCCCGGCATTCCAGCACTCCTCGCACTCCCGGCCGCTCGCCTTGCACTTGGGGCAGACGATGTCGACGGTGTCGTCGGTCGCCTTGGCGCTGGGATCGAGGTCCTTCTTCGCCTCGGCGAGCCGGAGCACGATGTCCTTGAGCCGCGAGTCGTGGCGCGCGCGCTGGTCGAACCAGTCGCGGAGCGCCGCCGCCTGCTCCGCCAGGGCGGCGGCCAGGCCGGGGGCGGAGGCCGGGGGGAGCGCCAGGCCGATCCACGTGGAGTTGCCGTACCCCTTGCAGACGGCGCAGGCGATCATGGAGCTGCCTTCGCACATCGCGCAGAGGACGGGCGCTTGGCCCTTGCCGGAGCAGAGGGAGCACGGGTCGGTCTTCTTCCCGGTGCAGCGGTCGCACGTCACCCGGCCGGCCGCGCAGGTCTCGTACTCCGAGAAGAAGCGGCGGGCCGCGGCGGGACTGATGGTCGCGAGCTGGCCCTTGTTGTTGTGAACCTGCATCTTCGCGCGGCCGTTGAAGGCGAACAGCTTCATCTCGCTCCAGAACTCGGCGCAGGGCTTGCTCCCGTCGAACGAGAGCGGCCCCACCTTGTGGCTGCAGGTGATCACGTTGCTCGTCTTCAGCTGAAACGATCCCGAGGTGCAGGGGGACATCCGGTAGGTCAGCACCTGCCCGTGGAGCGTCCCCGTCCCGCCCTTGACGGCGATCTTGGTGTCGCTGATCTTCAGGACGAACTCGCCCTTGTAGCCGGGGTGGTCGAGGGTGCCCGATCCGTCGCAGAGGAAGCAGACCACGGTGCCCTTCGCCTCGCAGCGGGGGCAGGGACCGGGGGCGAACCCGCCCTGGCAGGCGCTGCAGGGGGCGGCCCCCGCATTCTTGCAGGTCGCGCAGGCGACCACGGTCTTTCTCGCGTGCTTGAGGGCGAAGTACATCCGCATGAGGAGGCGGGAGAGCTCGGGGGAGTAGGGTTCGGCGAGGAGCGCCGCGCGGGTGAAGGGCTTCTCGACGAACTCGCCCTTTCCCTCGCCGTAGGCCTTGAGCCCGGCGGCGAGGTCCTCGGTGATCTGCTTGGCGAGGGCCGGGCGGGCGATCTTCCGGGCCGGCTCGCCGGGGTTCTCCGCGAGGAGTTTGAAGGCCTCGACCGGGTCGACCGCCCGCTTCGCCTCGAACTTCGCCTTGAGGTCGTCCTGCGGCGCGGCCGCCAGGACGAGCACCGCTAGAATCCCGCTCATCGTCTTCATATGGGTTCCCAATATACAAGACGCACGATGGCCCGGCCAGGCTTCGAAAAAGCGCTCCGAAATAAAACAGGGCGCCCAAGGATGGTAGGAGGGCGCCCTGACTTTGGGGGAAGAAAGATTTATCGCGATCCCGTCACATCGTCAGCACCTCGTGAATCCGCAGGCGCACTTGAAGCATCCCTCCTCGAACCGGAGGGCCGAGCCGCACTCGGGGCAGAGCGAGCCGGAGGAGCGGCGCACCTCGCCGGGAGTGCGGTCGAGGTGCTTGAGGATCGCCTGACCGATCGCGTCCGGCAGCGACTTCACCCAGCCGCCCGCGTGGGGGACCGGCTGCGAGGTGATGTCGAGCAGCTGCCGCGCGAGCTCCTCGGGCGGCACGCCGTAACCGAGCGCGGTCGAGACGACTCGGCTGATCGCCTCGGCGAGCGCGCTGATGTCGCTCCCGCACTTGCCCAGGTTGGTGAAGACCTCGCGCGGCCCGCGCGGGTCGTCGGTGAGGGTGATGTAGGCGTTCCCGAGGTTGGTGGGGAAGCGGTAGCGCGCGCCCTCCGCCTCGTCGGGCACGGGGCGGCGCGGCCCCTCGACGGCCGTGGCCGACTTGAGGGCCATCGGCTGGGCGGGGCGGGACTGGTCGCGGTAGACGGTCACGCCCTTCACGCCCAGCTCGACCGCGAGTTCGTAGACGCGACGCACGTCCTCGGGCGTCGCCGAGTGGGGGAAGTTGACGGTCTTCGAGACGCCGCTGTCGACGAACTCCTGGAACGCGGCCTGCATGCGGACGTGCCACTCGGGGGAGACGTCGTGCGCGCTGGCGAAGACGTCGCGCCAGTAGGCGGGGACGGTCTCGATGCCGCGGACCGAGCCCTCGGTGAAGAGGCGCTCGACGAGCCCGTCGGAGTCGAACCCCTCGCGCGCGGCGACCTCCTTGAAGTACGGGTGGACCTCGAGGAGCCGTTCGCCGTTGAGGACCTGGCGGACGAAGGCGAGCGAGAAGAGGGGCTCGATGCCCGCCGAGCAGCCGGCCAGGATCGAGATCGTCCCGGTGGGCGCGACCGTCGTGACCATGGCGTTCCGCAGCGGGCGGGGGGCGTTGAAGTACGGGTGGTTCTGCGCCCACGCGCTGGCCGCGTGGTTGGGGAAGGGACCGCGCTCGCGCGCGAGATCCATGGAGGCCTTCCACGCCTCTTCCCGCACGAAGCGCATCAGCGTCCTGGCCAGCGCGAGCGCCGCCTCGGAGTCGTAGCGGAGGCCGAGGGCGAAGAGCATGTCGGCCCAGCCCATCACGCCCAGGCCGATCTTCCGGTTGGCCTTGACGATCTCCTCGATCTGGGGCCGGGGATAGACGTTCTGGTCGATCACGTCGTCGAGGAAGCGGACCGCGAGGGCGACCGTCTCCGCAAGCGCCTTCCAGCGGATGCGGCTCTCGGGTGAGGCCGCGGCGGAGAGGCCGCCGCCCGGCTCGACGAACTTCGCCAGGTTGACGGACGCCAGGTTGCACGCCTCCCAGGGGAGGAGGGGCTGCTCGCCGCAGGGGTTGGAGGCCTCGATCTCGCCGAGCTGCGGCGTCGGGTTGAACCGGTTCGCGCGGTCGACGAAGAAGAGGCCCGGCTCGCCCGACTCCCAGGCGCGGTGGACGATGAGGTCGAAGAGTTCGCGGGCGGTCCATTCCCGGTCGCCGGTGCCGCAGAGGTTCCCCTCCGCGTCGCGGACCTTGTCGCGGAGCACGTACTTCTTCCCGCTGTGGGGGTCGGTGACGAAGTGCTTGAGGTTGCCGCGCACGGCGCGGAGGAACTCGTCCGTGACGGCGACCGACAGGTTGAAGTTGGTCATCTCGCGCGGGTCGGACTTCAGGTTGACGAAGTCCAGGATGTCCGGGTGGTCCACGCGGAGGATGCCCATGTTGGCGCCGCGTCGGAAGCCTCCCTGGTGGATGGCGCTGGTCGCGGCGTTGAAGACGCGCATGAAGCTGACGGGGCCGCTCGCCTTGCCGCCGGTCGAGGCGACGGTCGAGCCCTCGGCGCGGAGGCGGGAGAAGCCGAATCCCGTGCCGCCGCCGGTCTGGTGGATGGCCGCGGCGGCGCGGATCGCGTCGAAGATCCCCTCGTCCTTGGCGTCCACGATCGCGTCGGCGACGGGGAGGACGAAGCAGGCAAAGCACTGCCCCAGGCGCCTTCCGGCGTTCATGAGGGTGGGCGAGTTGGGGAGGAACTCGAGGGCGGCGAGCGCGCGGTAGAACTTCTCGGCGGTCAGGCCGATCGCCTTCTCGTCGGCGCCGTAGTGGCGCTCGGCGAGGGCGACGTGGCCGGCGACGCGCCAGAGGAGCTCCTCGGGCGTCTCCGCGACGCGGCCATGGTCGTCGCGCGAAAGATAGCGCTTTTCGAGGACGGCGTGGGCGTTCTCGCCCAGGCGGACCCCGAGGGCGGGGCGCACCAGGCGCTCGAAGATGCGCGACGTCCCCCCTTCCGACCGCCTCTCCATCACTCCCCCAAAGCACGACAGGTGGTACCCGTGGATCAATGTAGCTCAACTAATGGGGGAAATCCAGCGGTATCTTGGAGTTGTCTTCTTCGCGACGGGGGGAGTATCCGTCACGCCTGATTCTCCGCCCGGAGGCGGTGAAGGCAGGCCGAGGCCCCGGCGCTCGCGAAGGAAAAATAGGCTACTTGGGCGTGAACGTCGTGTGGCAGTCGGGGCACTTGACGCGTCCCGTGGTGTCGAGCGGGGCCTCGAAAGGGTGGTCGCAGATGACGCACGCCACCTTGATCTTCCGGGCGGGGGCGGGGATGATGCGGCTTTCGGTTTTCGGGGCCGGCGCGCCGGCCTTCACGGCGCGGAGCACCTGGGTGGCGAACTCGGCATCGGTGCGGGTCGAGTCGCTGGGCTTGCCGTCCTTGAGCGGCCCCTTGCACTTGGGGC
>CAZSCC010000009.1:0-7986 GCA_964604905.1 uncultured Planctomycetales bacterium | reverse complement strand
GACGTGCACCGGCTTCTCGGCGGCCTTGAAGCCGAACTCGTCGGTCGCGCCGTAGACCGTCCCGCCCTTCACGCCGCCGCCGGCCATCCACATCGTGAATCCGTGGTGGTTGTGGTCGCGCCCGTTGATCTTCCCGGCGTTCGATCCCGGCGTGGGAAGCTCGACCGTGGGCGTCCGCCCGAACTCGCCGCCCCAGATGACGAGCGTCTCGTCGAGCATGCCGCGCTGCTTGCGGTCCTTGAGCAGCGCCCCGATCGCCTGGTCGCAGTCCTGCGCGAGCTTCCGGTGGTTCACCTCGATGTCGTCGTGGTTGTCCCACGGCTGCCCGGCGCCCGTCCACACCTGGACGAACCGGACGCCCTTCTCGAGCAGCCGGCGCGCGATCAGGATCTGCCGGGCCTGCAGGCCCGGGCCGTAGAGGTCGCGGATGTGCTTGGGCTCGCGGGTCACGTCGAACGCGTCCACCGCGTCCATCTGCATCCGGAAGGCGAGCTCGAACGACTGGATCCGGGACTCGAGCTGCGCGTCGTTCTGACGCTTCACCTCGTGGTCCTTGTTCAGCGCCATCAGGAGGTCGAGCTGGCGGCGCTGCTCCTCCACCGAGGAGAAGTTGTTCCGGATGTTCTCGATCAGCTTCTGCGCGTCGGTGTGCTGCGTGTCGATGTACGTCCCCTGGTAGGCGCCGGGCAGGAAGCCCGCCTGCCAGTTCTGCGACTCCTGGATCGGGTAGCCGCCGGGGCACATGACGATGAAGCCCGGCAGGTTCTGGTTGTCGCTCCCCAGGCCGTACGTCACCCACGATCCCATGCTCGGCCGGATCAGGCGGGCCTCGCCGCAGTTCATGAGGAGAAGCGAGGGCTCGTGGTTGGGGACGTTCGCGTGCATCGACCGGATGACGACCATGTCGTCGATCGACTCCGCCGTGCGCTTGAAGAGCTCGCTCACCTCGATGCCGCTCTTCCCGCGCTTCTCGAACTTGAACATCGACGGGTACGCGGCGCCGGTCTTCCGCTCGGTCTTGTAGTTCTCCATGGGGAGCGCCTTCCCGGCGTACTTCTGGAGCGACGGCTTCGGGTCGAACGTGTCCACGTGCGAGGGGCCGCCGTTCATGAACAGGTGGATGATCCGCTTCGCCTTGCCCGCGAACTGGGGCCGCTTGGGCGTGAGCGGGTTGATCGACTGCTGCTGCCCCTCGGCCAGCATCCCCGCCTGCCCCACCAGGTCCGCCAGCGCGAGCGCTCCCATCCCCATCCCGCAGCGGTGGAGCAGCTGCCGGCGGGTCAGCGAGGCGTCCTCGGGCCGGGGCGCGTGGTCGTATCGGCTCATGGCATCAGTCCACGAACATGAATTCGTTGGTCAACAGGAGCACCTGCGCGTACTTCTCCCAGGGGCTGAGCGTCCGCCGGGGCTTGCCGGGCGTCCCCGCGAAGCCGGCGGCCGCGCTCCACTCGCTCGACACGTCCCCGCCCACCGCGGCGGCGGGGGCCTCGACCATCCGGATCACCGGGGACCAGCCGAAGCTGTCGGAGTTCTCGTCGGCGCGGCACTCGACCACGAAGTCGATCGTGTCCCCCTTCTTCAGCTCGACGCGCGTCATCTTGGTCGCCGCCTCGGTGTGGTGGGCCGTCCAGGAGGCGAGCTCCCCTTCCGCGCTCGAGACGATCCGCGCCTGGACGCCGTCGCCCAGGTCGGCCTTGTGGCTGAGGACCCCCTCGATCGAGACCGCCCCGTCCCGCAACGCCGTCCAGCGGCGGATCGCGGCGCCCTGCTGCGGGTTGCCCGGGTGGCCGCCCTCGGCCGTCAGCAGCACCCAGCCCAGCTTCGCGTCGGGGAGCGACTTTCCCCCCTGCCAGGCCATCCCCGTGAAATGCGGCAGCGCCGTGAACTTCGTCACCCGGCGGAGCGCCGGGTCGTACTGGCCGTAGCCGTAGGACCACGTGGGGCTCTCGGCGATCGGGCCGCCCGTCTTCCCGTTCTCCACCTGCACGTAGCGGAGGCCGAGCGCCACCTCGTCGGAGGTCGCCGCGCGGCCGAAGAGGAGCCGGTAGATCTGGCGGATGCGGTCGGCCCCCTCCTTCGCGCCGGCGATCTCGGGACGCGCGGCCAGCGCCCGGGACTGATCGATGAGGAACCCGCTGTTCATCATGAAGAGCGCCTGCTGCGGCACCGTGGTCGAATAGCGCTGCGGGCTGTGCGTGTCGGGGCTCGCGAAGTCGAAGTCGCGGTAGGTCCCCATCAGGTTCTGCCGGTCGATGAAGATGTAGACCGTCCGCCGCTTCGAAAAGACCTCCTGCCCCGGATCGGCGTCCGCCGCCGAATTCCGGATCGTCTCCCCGTCCATCTTCATGTTGATCCCGGAGGACGAACTCCAGCCGACGGGACGTCCGCCCATCGAGGGATCGAGCGAGCTCGAAACCATGAGCAGCGAGTCGCGCATCGCCTCCAGGTCGAGGCGCTGGCGGGTCTGTCTCCAGAGCAGCCGGTTCTCCGTGTCGAGCTCGCGGTACTTCGGGTTCTCCTCGCTCTTCTGCTGGTACGCCGAGGAAAGCATCATCCGCCGGTGCAGCTTCTTGACCGACCAGCCGTCCTCGATGAAGCGGAGGGCCAGCCAGTCGAGCAGCTCGGGGTGGGAGGGCGGATCGCTCCGCACGCCGAAGTCGCTGGGCGTCTGCACGAGGCCCTGACCGAAGTGCCACATCCACACGCGGTTTACCATCACGCGGGCGGTCAGCGGGTTCTCCTTCGAGGCGATCGCCTTCGCGAGCTCCAGGCGGCCGCTCCCCTCCTTGAAGGGCTGGCGGCTCCCGGGCGGCGAGAGGATCTCGAGGAACTGGCGCGGGACGGTCTCGCCGCGGTTCCTCGCGTTGCCCCGCACGAAGACGTGGGGCTCGGTCGGCGACGCGTTATCGAGCAGCACCATCGCGTGGGCGGGGGCGCCGGGGTGCGAGACGTTGATCTGGTCCAGTTTCTTCGTGATGTCGTTCAGCTTGTCCCGGTGGGCGCGGTTGAAGAGCTTCTCGACGTCCGCGATCGCGACGGTAGGCGGCGCGTCGGGGCCGCGGAGGGCGAGGCGGAGCGCCTCCTCCTGAGCGTCGGCGAGAGGCGCCTCCTTGTCGTGCTTCGCCAGCAGCGCCGCGTACCGTTCCGCCGCTTCCTTGAGCGAGGCGGGCGGCTTGGCGAACTCGGCGGCGACGATCGGATGGCCCTCGACCTTCACCTCCGCGGCCTTCGCGGCGAAGTCCTTCTCGGGCAGCGCGGCCCAGGCGTTCCAGAGCGCGAAGACCGGGCTCTTCTTTTTCAGGGCGGCCTTCCAGCGCTCGATCGTCAGTCCGGTGATGTCGTACTTCTGGGCGATCGGCCGGAGTTTCTCGGCGTCGGCGAGGTCGCGCGCCTCGTGCGCCGCGAGCAGGCCGGCCGCGATCACCTTGGCCGTCCGCAGGGTCGGCAGGATCTCCTTGTACCGTTCGTCCTTGAACTTCTGGATCTCGGCCCTCCGCTCGCCGACCTGCTTCTCGAAGTCGAGGATCTCGGGCGTCTTCCCGGGCGGGTCGATGCGCGGCAGCTCCTTGGGCTCGTTCGAGCTGGCGAAGACCCCGTAGAGCGAGTAGTAGTCCTTCGTCGGGATCGGGTCGAACTTGTGGTCGTGGCAGCGGGCGCAGCCGACCGCGACCGCCATCAGGCCGCGGCAGACGACGTCGAGACGGTCGTCGATGATGTCGGGGACGTTGTTGATGAACCGGCGGCCCAGGGTGAGGAAGCCCATGGCGGCCAGCGGCCGCTTGTCGTCGCCCAGCTTGAGCTTGTCGGCCGCGATCTGCTGGATCAGGAACTGGTCGTAGGGCAGGTCCTCGTTGAACGCCCGGATGACCCAGTCGCGGTAGGTGTACGAGAACGGATAGCGCCGCTCCTCGCGGAAGACGTAGCCCTTGGTGTCCGAGTAGCGGGCGACGTCGAGCCAGTGGCGGCCCCAGCGCTCGCCGTACTGCGGGGAGGCGAGGAGGCGGTCGACCGCCTTCGCGAACGCGTCGGGCGAGGAATCGGCGATGAAGGCGTCGACCTCCTCGGGCGTCGGCGGGAGGCCGAGCAGGTCGAAAGCCGCGCGCCGGAGGAGCGTCCGCTTGTCGGCGGCGGCCTGCGGAACCATCCCCTTGGCCTCGAGTCGGGCGAGGACGAAGGCGTCGATGGGGCTCCTCACCCACGCCGCGTTCTTCACGGACGGGACCTTGGGGTCCTTCGGAAGCTGGTAGGCCCAGTGCAGCCGGCCCTTGTCGATGTTCGGCGCGGCGGCGGGTGCGCCGGTGCGGGGATCGGGGGCGCCGCGCTTGATCCACGCCTCGACGTCGGCGATCTGCTCGTCGCTGAGCCTCCCCTTGGGGGGCATCTTAAGCTCGTCGTCCTTCTGGCGGATCGCCTTCAGGAAGAGGCTCTTGTCAGGGTCGCCGGGGACGAGGGCCGGTCCGGTGTCGCCACCTTTCAGGGTCGCGGCCTTGGAGTCGAGGCGGAGCCCGCCCTTCAGGCGCTTGGAGGTCTCGGCATGGCACTCGTAGCACTTCTCGACCAGGAGGGGGCGGATCTTCTTCTCGAAGAATTCGATCCCTTCCGGGTCGGCGGGGACTTTTTCCTGGGGAACCGGCGCGCCGGATGTGGCGCCCCCTATCCCGAGGAGGATCATGCCGAGGAGCGGAATCCGGCTGGTTTTCATGTCTCACCAAGTATACAGCCCGGGCGCGACCCGAGTTTCCGCGCCTCCAGGAGGAATAGCGCCCCGGGGCCGAAGCGTTTCAGGAGAGGCGAACCGGGCCAATTTCTGTTGCTTCCAGGGCCTCTTGGGATTGTAATCACAAGGCCCACGGCGGGCGGGGCGGCGGCGTAACTGGGAAAACGCGGGTTCTTATGCCATTCACCGACAAGAAGCTGATCTGCAAGGACTGCAACGAGGAGTTCGTCTTCTCGACGGGCCAGCAGGAGCACCACGCCAAGCTCGGCCTGCGCAACGAGCCCAAGCGCTGCATGGTCTGCCGCCAGGCGAGTCGGATGCGCAACGAGGACCGACTGCTCTCGGGCGGCGGCCGCCGTCCTCCGCGTCCCGGCTTCGGCGGCGGCGACGCGCCGCGCTTCGTCCCCGGCGCCCCTCCCGTCGCGCCGCGCGAGATGTTCACCGTGACCTGCGGCCAGTGCGGCCGTCCCGCCGAGGTCCCCTTCAAGCCGCGCGGCGACCGTCCCGTCCTCTGCCGCGACTGCTTCCGCGGCGCGCGGAGATAGTCAACCCTTCAACACAAAGGCACGAAGAGCCCAAAGGATCTTCGAGCCCGGGGCGCACGGCAGCGGTCTCCCTCTCCCTAATTCAGGTCCTGGCGTCTTTCATTCCGACCACGTCGGGAGGGGCGATCGGAGGGCTGGATCAAGCCGAAGACTTCCTCAGGGTCGAGGGGTGGCGTTCATTTCCGCATGAATGCGATGGGAATTGAGGAAAGGCGCCAGTGCAAGCCCGTCTCGGACCAACCCCTCCCTGACCTGATCGAGTTCGCCGACCGTTGGATTCAGCGGCTTGAGTGCGCGACCGAGCAGCGGCTCGATCTCCAGACGCAGATGACGCGTGATGCTCGATCTCCTCGACAAGGACTTAAACCCCAAGATCCCAAGCCAGATCACCGAGAAGATCAGGGTCACACCCAGAATCGGCATCATGGCCATCGCCAACTCAGGGGAAAGAACCAGGTCGGATCCCCATAGGCCGAGGATCGAGGCGACGATGAGCCCTCCGGCGAGGGGTAGAAGCCTCCACTTCGAGGGATGTCGGACACGCCAGCCCGCATCGAGGAGGCGGAAGGGTTCCCTGAGAAGGTCCCCTCGCTGCGCCTCTTCGAGGGCACCGTCTCGAATCCGCTGTTCGAAATCGAGGCGGGCTGCGGCCTTCGCGGGAAGCTCCGGATTCGTCTCGCGAATCAGGTCCTGTAAGCCCAGGTTCGGATCACTCTGAACGGAGGTGAAATCCATGAGAGAGGCGGGGAGGTCCAGGTTGCACTCCTCACAGACCCGGTCGTGGCCCATCGGCGTCGAGGGGCCTTCATGCACGAAGCCAACCATGTAGAAGGTATGGAGTTGGACGGTCACGCGGCGAGTTACGCGAAGGGTGAAGGGACGTAGCCCCCGGCACACCGGGCAGAATGCTGCCACTCGCCCGATAATCGAGACCTGATCGACCCGTTCCAAAAAAAACACGAGATCACCCCACTCCCAGGAACCCGCGACCCCCTACTTGTCCCGGTAGCTGAGCGGCGGCTTCTGGTCGGCGGGGAGGCGCGAGCGGTACTCCTTCCCCCCAGACCGCTTCTTGAAGCTCTCGCGCGCCGCCTCCACCTCGGCGGGCACCGTCAGGAGCTCCCAGGCCGAGAACGCCAGCACCTTCGCCGCGACCACCATCCCCTTCCGGCCGACCGACGAGCCGGACCACGCCACCGCCTGCCAGCTGTGGCCCGGCGTGCCGGGGACGAACGTCGCCGCGCGGAACTGCGCGGTCGGCACCACCCAGCTCACGTCCCCCACATCCGTCGACCCGAAGCTCACCCCCTCCTCGATGGAGCCGATCTTCGCCTGCGAGCCCAGCGCAGCCCCCGCCTCGCCCGGGGGGATGCTCTTCCGGAGTGTCTCGGCGAATGCCTGCTCGTCGGGCGAGTAGACCACCCCTCCGACCCGGCGGAGCTGGCGGTCGAACAGCTTCGTGAGCGCGTCGTTCGGGAGCAGATTGTAGGCGCTGTTGACCAGCTCCACCTCGAGCCGCGTCTCGCTCGCCAGCGCGCCCGCTTCGGCGCACTTCAGGATCCGCGCCCAGATGGAGTCGAGCGCGTTCATGTCGGGGTGGCGCGAGTAGAGATAGACCTCCGCGAAGTCGGGCACCACGTTGGGTGCCGAGCCGCCGTTCGTGATCACGTAGTGCATCCGCGTCGCCTGCGGGACGTGCTCGCGCAGGAGATCGACCGCGTGGGTGAAGATCGCCACCGCATCCAGCGCCGAGCGGCCCTTCTCGGGCGATCCGGCGGCGTGCGCGGCCCGGCCGCGGTAGCGGAACTTGGCGGTGATGTTGGCGAGGTTGGACTGCAGGCTCGCGCGGTTCTCGCCCGCGGGATGCCAGGCGAGGACCACGTCGCAGTCCTTGAACGCGCCCGCGCGGACCATGTAGATCTTGCCGCCCCCGCCCTCCTCGGCCGGGCAGCCGTAGAAGCGGATGGTCCCTTCGCGCTTCTTCGTCGACAGGAGCTCCTTCACCGCCGCCGCGGCGAAGGCCGATCCGGCGCCGAAAAGATTGTGGCCGCAGCCGTGGCCCGGCGCGCCCGCCTCGCGGGGCTTCTGCTCGGGAATCGCCTCCTGCGAGAGGCCGGGGAGCGCGTCGTATTCGCCCAGGATCCCGATCACGGGCCGCCCGCTCCCCCACGTGGCGCTGAAGGCCGTGGGGATGCCGCCGATGTTCTCCTCGATCCGGAAGCCCGCCGCCCGGAGATCCTCCTTGAGCAGCGCGGCGCTCTTCGCCTCCTTGTAGCCCACCTCGCCGAACTCCCAGATCTTGTGCGAGAGCTCGCCGTAGTGCTCTCCGCGGGCGTCCATCCATTTCATGAGGTCCGCGGCTTCGTCCTGGATCGCGAGAAGCGCGAGGAGCAGAAGGGCCATGGCTTTCTCCTTCCCGTGAGGTCTAGGGGAAGTCTAAGTCAGGCCAACTAAGAACGTAAAGATGAAATTCACCACAAAGTCACAAAGAACACCAAGAAGACCCTATTCAGAGTGAAGAAACAATGAGTGCTTTGTGCCTTTGTGGTGAAGAGGGGCAAGAGCTACATGCCCTTGGCGAACCGCAGGAAGTCCAGGAGAGCCCGATCGTGCTCCTCGAGCCCCTTCCGGATCGCCGCCCCGTTCTCAGGAGTCGGAGGATCGTCCGCAAGCTCGTGCAGCCGGGTCAGGCGGACGCAGATCTCGTTGATGTACTTGTAGGGG
>CAZSCC010000008.1:0-7442 GCA_964604905.1 uncultured Planctomycetales bacterium | reverse complement strand
ATCGTGCGGACGCTGGTGGACGCGGGCTACGCGTCACAGGAGTCCGGGAGCCGGGCGTACGCGCCGACGGCGAGCCTCGTCCGCCTGGGGCGGAGCGGGACGGCGCAGGAGCTCCGCCGGCGGGCCCTTCCCCTCATGGAGCGCCTCCACCGGACGTTCAACGAGACGGTCAACCTCGCGGTCCTGGAGGATACGGACGTGGTCTACGTCCACGTGGTCGAGACGACGCGGCCGCTGAGGCTCATGACCCGGCCCGACGCGCGCGACCCGTTCCACTCCACGTCTTTGGGTCGGGCGATCGCGGCCTTCCTGCCCGACGTCGAGCGTCGGGCGCTCCTGGACCGCGCGGCGCCGCGGCTCCGGACGGCGCTCGAGGCGACGCTCCGCGGCGTGAGGCGGCGCGGCTGGGCGGAGGATCGAGAGGAGAACGAGCCGGGGGTGGTCTGCTTCGGGGCGCCCCTCCTGGAGAAGGGCCGGCCGGTCGCGGCGCTCAGCGTGACGCTGCCGCTCGTCCGCCTCTCCGCGTCCCGCGAGAAACAGATCGTGGCCGGACTCCTGAAGGCGGCGCGGGGCGGGCCGGCGGACTGAACCTCAGACCCCCCACGCCGCCGGAATCTCGGGCGATCGCAGCTTGCCCTTCAGGTGCAGGATTTGCGCCGTGATCCGCGCGAACGCTTCCCGCAGGGGCGCCCCCTTGTCGGAGCCCTCGACCAGTTCAAGGCCGTGCAGCGCCGCCTCGAAGGTCGACCGGCCGCGCTCGTCGTGCTGCGTGCGAACGGTCCAGATCGACGGCCCGCCGGCCGGCAGCGTCACGCACGGCAGCAGGGCGATCCCCGGCACCCGGCGGCTCATGTGGGCGCACTGGCTCCACGTGCCGTCGAGCAGGATCAACCCGAGGCGCCGACCCGCCGCGGGCCTCCTTCCGGGATCGAGCGCCGGCGCGCCCTCGCGCGGGAACAGCAACAGCCACTCGATGGAAGGGTCCAGGAGAGGCCCCGGATCGAACGGGACGCCGCGGATCCCGTAAGGCAGCACGGCCGCGCCCTCGACCATGCGAGCGAGCAGCCGGCCCGTGCTGGTCGGCTTGAACCGCTCGCGGTTGTGCTGCACGATCGCCACCGGGGTCGCGAACCGCACCCGAGGCAGCGTCGCACAGACGCAGGTCCCGGGAGTCAGGCCGCACCCAAGACATCGTGGATTCCGCCGGCTCCGTTGCGCCATGAGCGCATCCTACCGGCCTTCCTCGTCCGGGGGAAACGGATCTTTCCGCTCCGTCGAAGGTGAGAACGCCGCCGCGAAGGCCATTAGGAGAGTGAAATGCACATGAACCGCGCGATCGCCCTTGGGGTCCTGACGCTGCTCCTCGGCCCGGACGCCCTGGAGGCGCGCCGGGGATCCGCGACCCTGCGGGGCGAGGCGGCCCAGGCTCTGAAGAAAGCGGCCGCGTTCTACCGCTCCAAGGTCGCCAGCCACGGCGGATATCTCTACTACTACAGCCCGGACCTGAAGGACCGCTGGGGCGAGGGGAAGTTCACGGCCGATACGATCTTCGTCCAGCCGCCGGGCACGCCGACCGTCGGCATGGCGTATCTGAGCGCGTTCGCCTCGACGGGCGACGCCTTCTACCTCGAGGCCGCGAAGGAGGCGGCCGGGGCGCTCGTCGCCGGTCAGCTCCAGTCGGGCGGCTGGACCCAGGCGATCCACTTCGCCCCGAACAACCGGATGGGCAAGTATCGGAAGGGGAACGGAGGGAGCTGGAACACCTCGTCCCTCGACGACGGCCAGACCCAGGCGGCGCTCCGGATGCTGATCCGCGCGGACCAGGCGCTGGGCTTCAAGCACGCCGAGATCCACGAGGCGGTCCAGTTCGGCCTGGACGCGCTCCTCAAGGCCCAGTTCCCCAACGGCGCCTTCCCCCAGGTGTGGAGCGCGCCGGTGGAAGCGAAGCCGGTCGTCAAGGCGAAATTCCCCGATTACGACTGGAAGACGGACGGCCGGGTGAAGGACTACTGGAACTACTACACGCTGAACGACAACCTCGCCGGGACCGTCTCCGAGACGCTCCTCGAGGCGCACGCGATCTATAAGGACGCGACGTTCAAGGCCGCGCTCGAGAAGCTGGGCGACTTCCTCCTCCTCGCCCAGATGCCCGACCCGCAGCCGGGCTGGTGCCAGCAGTACAGCTACGAGATGGTCCCGATCTGGGCGCGCAAGTTCGAGCCGCCGGCGATCACCGCCTGGGAGGGGCAGGACGTGATGGAGACGCTCCTCAGGATCGCGCGCCACACGGGGAACCGGAAGTACCTGGAGCCCCTCCCCCGCGCGCTGGAGTACTACAGGAAGTCGCTCCTCCCCGACGGCCGCGTCGCGCGCTACACCGAGTTCCGCACCAACAAGCCGCTCTACATGGACGGGAAGTACCAGCTCACGTACGACGACGCCGCCGCTCCCGACCATTACGGCTGGAAGCAGGAGGCCCGCTTCGACCTGATCGAGAAGGCCTTCGCGGAGGCGAAGAGCGGCGCCGTCCCGGCCGCGAAGGCGCGCCCGGCCGCGGAGTTCGAAACGGAGGTCCGGAAGATCGTCCGCGAGCTCGACGGCGAGGGCCGCTGGATCTCGACGTTCGCCGGCGAGCGCCTGGTCGGCCAGCCGAAGTTCGCCGCCGGCTTCGCCTACCTCTCGAGCGCCGTCTTCAGCCGGAACGTCGAGACCCTGAGCGAGTACCTCGCGGCGGCTAAGAAGTAGGCGAGATTCCGTTCGCGCCGGCTCGGGGGAAGCGAGTAAGCTCATCGGTCATGGTCTCCCCGGCCTACCGCGCGCCGCTCTGGCTTCCGGGCCGTCACGCGCAGAGCATCTACCCCTACCTCTTCCTGCGTCCACCGCCCGTGCTTTACCGCCGCGAGCGGGTCGCCACGCCCGACGGCGACTTCGTCGATTTCGATTGGAGCGCCGGCGGAACGGCCGCGGACGAGTCGCCCGTCGTGGTGCTCTTTCACGGCCTCGAGGGGAGTTCGCGCTCCCACTACGCCACTGCGATCCTGCGGGCGGCGGCGCGGGAAGGCTGGCGGGGCGTGGTGCCCCACTGGCGCGGCTGCAGCGGCGAAGCGAACCTCCGGCCCCGAGCCTACCACTCCGGGGACCATGCCGAGGTCGGCTGGATGCTGGAGGCGGTCCGCGCGCGGATCGGCCGGGCGCCCGCGTTCGCCGTGGGCGTCTCCCTCGGCGGCAGCGCGCTCCTGAACTGGCTGGGGCGCGAAGGCGGGAACGCCCGCCGGTGGCTGACCGCCGCCGCCGCCGTCTCCGCCCCCATCGACCTCGTCGCGAGCGGTTCGGCGATCGATCGCGGCCTGAACCGCGTCTACGCGCTCAACTTCCTGCGCACGCTGATCCCGAAGGCGCTCGCCAAGGAACGCCGGTTCCCGGGGCTGATCGACAGGGCGGCGCTCCGGCGCGCGCGCACGCTCCGCGCCTTCGACGACCTGGTCACCGCGCCCCTCCACGGCTTCCGGAGCGCGGAGGACTACTGGGCGCGCGGCAGCAGCAGGCCCCATCTGCGCGGGATCGAGATTCCCACCCTGGCGCTCAATGCCCGGAACGACCCCTTCATCCCGGGCGGATCCCTGCCGGGACCCGGCGAGGTGGGCGCGGCGCTGACGCTCGAACAGCCGGCGCAGGGCGGCCACGTGGGCTTCGCCGGCGGCCCGTTTCCCGGCCGCCTCGATTGGCTGACCCTGCGGCTGCTGCGGTTCTTCGCGTCGGCCCGGCCTCGGGGCGAAGCGTCAACGAAAGGTTCCGCCCCGGCGGGGATGTCGGTACAGTATCGGCCATGACCCTGCCCCCCTTCCTCTACGGCACGGCGTGGAAAGAGGACGCCACGGCGGAGCTCGTGCAGCAGGCCCTCGCGGCCGGCTTCCGGGGGATCGACACGGCGAACCAGCGGAAGCACTACCACGAGGCCGGCGTGGGAGAGGCCCTCCTGGCCGCGCGGGAGAAGGGGATCCGGCGCGAGGACCTGTTCCTCCAGACCAAGTTCACCTCGCTCGGCGGCCAGGACCATCGGCTGCCCTACGACGCCTCGGCCGACCCGGCGACCCAGGTGCGGCAGTCCTTCCAGAGCTCGCTCGATCACCTCCACACGGACACTCTCGACTCCTACGTCCTCCACGGCCCTTCGACGCGCCGGGGTCTCTCGCCGGAGGACTGGGCGGTCTGGGGAGCCATGGAAGAGATCCACCGGGAGAAAAGGACGCGGCTCATCGGCGTGAGCAATGTGTCGGCGGAGCAACTGGAACTCCTGTGCTCGAAGGCGTCGGTCAAGCCCGCGATGGTGCAGAACCGCTGCTTCGCGGTGCGGGGCTGGGACCGCGAGGTGCGCGCGATCTGCCGCGCCCACGGCATCGTCTACCAGGGGTTCTCGCTGCTGACGGCGAACCTCGACGTCCTCCAGGACCCGCTCTTCCGGGAGATCCGCGAGCGGACCGGGGCCGACCTCGCGCCGATCGTCTTCCGTTTCGCCCGGCAGGTCGGCATGCTCCCGCTGACGGGCACGACCGACCCGCAGCACATGAAGGAGGACCTGGAATGCGATCGTTTCACCCTCACCGACGACGAGATCCGGCGGATCGAGGCCGTGGCAGGCTAGATTGCTCCAAGGGAAGGAGTGAGGCGGTCTCTCACCACAAAGTCACAAAGAACACGAAGAAGAAACTCGATCAAGAGGAAGGGAATTCGGGTCCTTTGTGTCCTTTGTGCCTTTGTGGTGCAATGATCTTCACGAATCCACTGGGCCTGACTTAGGAACCCGTACACTAGTCTTCATGATCAAACCCCGGGGGACCTCGTGAGCCGCGCCGGATCGGAGGAGGAGGTCGTCGCCGCGACGCAGGCGTGGCTGGAGGCGGACGTCATCGGCCTCAACCTGTGCCCGTTCGCAAAGGCGGTGCACGTCGGCCGGCAGATCCGTTACTTCGTGAGCCGCGCGGAGACGGCCGATCGTCTACAGGCCGACCTGGCCTCCGAGCTGCGGCTCCTGGAGACCCTCGATCCCGCGAAGGTCGATACCACCCTGCTCATCCACCCGTCCGTCTTCGGCCACTTTCCGGACTTCAACGACTTCCTGGGGGTCGCCGAGGCGACGGTCGAGGAGCTTGGATTCGCCGGGGTCTTCCAGATCGCGAGCTTTCATCCGAGGTATCAGTTCGCCGGCACGGGGCCCGAGGACGTGACGAACCGCAGCAACCGTTCCCCCTACCCCATGCTCCATATCCTGCGGGAAGCCAGCCTCTCGCGCGCCGTGGCCGAGCATCCCGACGCCGCCGGCATCCCCGCGCGGAACATCGAGACCCTGCGCCGCCTGGGGCCTCCGGCGCCGCCCGCCTGAAGCCCGGTCCTCACTCCCGGCTCTCCCCTTCGCTCCCGACGACGGGGACCGGCATCCCCTCCATGAACCCCTCGAGCATCCGGGAACGCAGCGGATGCTGCAGCTTGCGGAGCGATTTCGCCTCGATCTGGCGCACGCGCTCGCGGGTCACCTTGAAGATCTTCCCGACCTCCTCCAGGGTATACGTGTAGCCGACGCCGAGCCCGTAGCGCAGCTTGATGATTTCGCGCTCGCGGAACGAGAGCGACTGCAGGGTCGCCTCGATCCGGTCCCGCAGCATCCGATGCGTCACCGATGCGATCGGACTCTCCACCGACGTATCCTCGAAGAAATCCCCGAAATCGGAGTCATCGCCTTCGCCCACGGGCCGGTCGAGCGAGATCGGGTACTTGGAGATCTTGAGGACGCGCTGGGTCTCCTCGAGCGAGATCCCCGATTCGCCGGCGATCTCCTCGAGAGAGGGCTCCCGGCCGTTCTCCTGGGCGAGCTTCCGGGCCACCTGGCGGATCCTCGTCATCGCCTCGATCATGTGGACCGGGATGCGGATCGTGCGGCCCTGGTCCGCGATGGCGCGCGTGATCGCCTGCCGGATCCACCAGGTGGCGTAGGTGGAGAACTTGTACCCGCGTCGGTACTCGTACTTCTCCACGGCCTTCATGAGGCCGGTGTTCCCTTCCTGGATGAGATCCAGGAACGTAAGGCCCCGGTTCCGGTACCTCTTTCCGATCGCCACCACAAGCCTGAGGTTGCCGCTGGAGAGCTTGCGCTTGGTCTTCTCGTAGTCGGCGAACCGCTCGCGGATGTCCCGCACGCGGGCGCGGAGATCCTCCGGCCCTTCGAGCGTCTGGGCCTGGGTCTGGTCGAGCTCCCTCTGGAGCGCCGTGAGCCGGCGCGCGTTTCCGCGACCGGCCCGGATGGACTCGGATTCGGTGACGATCTCGTCGAACTTGCGCGAGAGGCCCTCAAGCCTCTCCATCATCGGCTTGATCTTCTTCGTCTGGATGTTCATCCCCTCGAGCATCGAGACGCAACGGCGCTGGTTGTCGCGGAGGCGCCGCCCCGCCCGCCGGCGCTCTTTCGAGCCCAGATGGCGATTCTTCAGCCGCTCGAAGCATTCGTGAGAGTCGAACACGGTCTGCCGGAGCCGGTCGATCAGCCCGGGCAGGCGCTCGAGGACGTTGATCTTGGGGAACTCGATGGAGCTGTCGGCCTTCAGGGTCCGGTCGAACGCCAGGTCACCGTTCTTGACCTCTTCCAGGATCTGGATCGCTTCGGCGACCGCGACGGGAGATTCGAGCACCTTCGCGCGAAAGCGCTTGCGCGTGAGATCGATGCGGCTGGCCAGGCGAAGCTCGTCCTCGCGCGACAAGAGCGGGATCTCGCCCATCTGGGTGAGGTAGAGGCGCACGGGGTCGTCGATCTTGGCCGTGCCGCCCGGCGTCTTGGGCTCCCGCTCCCGGGGCCCTTCGTACCCGCGCGCCTCCTCGTCGAGCTCCTGCCCGGCTTCGTCCTTGCCGCCCTCCTCGGCGGCGGCTTCGACCATCTCGATCCCCAGGTCGTCCAGCTTCTGGAGGACCGCGTCGAGCTTATCGGGGGAGACCTCGTCGTCGGGCAGGACCTTGTTGAGTTCGTCGACCGTGACGAAGCCGCGTTCCTTGCCCTTTTCAATGAGGTTCTTGACCTCCGGGCCCAGGTTCTCGACCGCATCGTCCGCCGGCCGCTCGGGAGGCTTGACGGAACCGCCCTTTTTCGCCTCAATCCGGGCGCCGCCCACCGTCTTGCCCACGTGAATGGGATGATCTCCTTTGAAACCGGGTCCAGCCACGAATTCTCCGGCGCAGCCTTGCGGACGATCCTCGATCCGCAGTTCGACGAGGACGACCCTGCTGGGGTTCCTAAGGCCTTCCTGGCCTCTCTTTCGGGTTCCGCCTCGAGCAACGTACCGGAAGCACCGCTCCTTGCGACGACCGCCGGCGATCCCTACTTCCGGCTGCTGAAGCAATCGCTGCAGTAGACCGGCCGGTCTCCGCGGGGCTGGAACGGAACCTGGGTCTGCTTGCCG
>CAZSCC010000007.1:0-3106 GCA_964604905.1 uncultured Planctomycetales bacterium | reverse complement strand
CGTCGTCACCCAGACGACTGTGACGAACTGGACCCGGGACGTCGAGAGCGGCGTCGCGCGTCTTGTTCAGACCCGGCACCCGATGAATGCCCTTCCGGATCTCGTGGGCGAGATCTCCCGACGCCTGAAGCGCGAGTGGCCCTTGTGGGGCTCGCGACGCATCACGGGGATCCTGGTCCGACTCGGCCTCAAGGCCTCGCGGTCGAGCGTCCAGCGGCTCCTCCGACGTCCTCCGCTTCCCCGGCGGCCCGAGCTGGCATCGCGAGCAGGCCGCCCGATCGTGGCGCGGCATCCCGGCCACGTCTTCGTCATCGACTTCACCCGGGTCTCGCTCGGATTCTTCAGGACCGTCGTCGTGGGCGCCGTCCTCGATCTCTTCTCCCGCAAGATCGTCGCCCTGGACATCGCATCCCAGGAGCCGGATGCCGCGTTCGCTTGCCGACTTCTGTCGCGAGCCCTCCGGCACGGGACGCCGCGGTGGGTGGTTAGCGATCACGGGGTCCAGTTCACGTCGCGACGATTCACCCGGCTCCTGACGCGACAGAAGATCCGCCGCCGATGGGGATCCGTCGGAAAACCCGGAGCTCCGGCCCTCGATCGCTGGTTCCGGACGCTGAAGGAGGAGTTCGCGCGGGGGCTCCTGCCCTTCCGGTCCTTGAGGACCATCGGGCGGGACCTCTCGAGGTTCGTCGCCTGGTACAACACCGAACGCGCTCACGGCTCGTTCGGCTACCGGACGCCGGACGAGGTCTTCCGCGGTCGGCAACTTCGTCCGAAACGGCGGATCGAGTCGGGTCGCCTGGAGGTCCGGCTTCTGCACGGCGACCGGAGGCTCCCGGTCTTCAGGCTCCGACCGGCGGCGTAGCTCTGCTCTTTGGCGTTCGCATCCCGGATGAGTCGTCGTTGTGACGCTCAAGGTCTGCCTTCACTTCCCGTTTTTCAAAGATCCGGCGATCGTCATCCCGCCCGCGGTCGCGTTTCCGACGCGCCCTACGCGTCAAAGGTCACGCTGGGCCGCTATCGTGGAGGAATCGCGCCTCATTCCTTATGAATCGGCACCAAAACGAATGTCCCGTCATCGCGTGAATCCTGTTCCAACACTCCTATGCAGAACGTTGCGTTTCCGTCCATCGCCAGTCCAACCAACTTCTCACCATCTCGCTCCACAATTCGCAGTTGGGCAATCCTCCGGAGAGGAGGATATTGCCAGAGCGAAACTGTCTTGGAGTCTCCTAAGGCAAGAAAGCGACCGTCCGAGCTCCACTGCACTCTAGGTCGACGCACATGTGTATGGATCACCTCGGACGACAGGCCAGTAGTAAGATCCCATTCGCGCACCACTCCCATTGTGTCAATTGTCAGTAGCCGTCCTTTGGGGAACATCCTAACGGAGTATACAAAGCCCTCATGTCCCCCAAGAGTCCACCTTAGGGTCAATCCTGGAAGGTTCCATATCGTAACATCTTGAGTTCCTGCATGCCCCACTGCCAGAAGTTCATTCTCCGTATCAACTGCAATGCAAGAAACCGCGCGCTCTCTCAAGTCGAGGACTTTAGGTATCGCAGACTTGTCCTGTACATCAACTACATACAGATGGCCAACTCCACCACAATACAGGTATCTTCCGCCAGTATCCCAAGCCATCGCAAGCACAGGTCCATGATCCAGGCGCCATTCCCCCACCTTCCAATCACTGGACTGGGGAAAGCGGGTGAAGTCAATTACTTCCACCCCCCCATTGACATCGGCCACGGCTAGAAGGTTCCCCTGGCGAGAGGCCTCTATCGCCTGAATCTGCCGAGGTCTCCGGAGGGGGAGCTGAGAGTAGGCAAGTTTCATTACACCATCAACTTCATTCACCCTAAGTAGGCTGACTTTCCCACTTCTTTCACCAACGAATGCGGATCTCTCCAGGAGGGCAATAACATTTTTTGGCCCCATGTCGGGCAGTGACAATGGAATTGCGGGAGTACCAAAGCAGGTTGACTGGCGCCAAGGGTCGGAAGCATTACCTGTTCCGATTGTCGAGGAGCATCCGAACGCGAGCATAACTATCAAGAGTACAACTGTTCGCCCGCTAAGGATGGAGGCTGTCATAGAGTACTTTTCACCAGGATTTCATTCGATGGCCGGAGATTTCGGAACAACTACTTCCTTTGACTGAAAGGTTCGCCTTGGTGCACGCTTTCCTTCGACTACAGCTTCCTCAAGACCAACTCGAGCCTCCGGGCTCAAATTGCCCTGCCGCAAGGCATCCTCGATCAACTGTGCAGCTTCGCGGTTTCCAGCTAGGAATCTCAGTCTGCGAATTGCAGCGTCACGGACATCGATAGCAACGCTTTCGATGGCATCTTGCGTAATCTTGATAATCTCCTTCTTTTCCTCAAAAGATATTGGCCTTAGGAACAGTTCTGTGAGTCGATTGGGAATGTGGACAGAGAGCCTTTGATCCTCAGTCCAGTCCAGTCTACCCTCGTTGACCCGGAACATCCCTCTCTTGTTTTCGAGGTAAAGATCAAACTCGTACTTGATACGAGATGCTCGATCCTTGCGGCCCGTATTCCCTTCGAAAGAAGGAGTGCTCTTACCACCGCTGACAGCCCAGCCCAAGCCATTGTCAAAATCAGGAGGATTGTTTGCCTGCTGGAGAAGTTTCTTTAGGGTTGTAGTTTCGAACGATGCATAGGTCATCGCACTCCCACTCTCATTCAGGATTTCGAACGCCAGATCTGCCAGAATCTCTGGGCTCTCTATCTTTGTCGCAGTAACCTGAATGTGCAACCCGCCATAGAGTACGCGACCATTCTTGGTCTCCTTTGGAGATGCCGCAATGGGAGAGGATTCAACTTGCGCAATTGTGCCTCTTGGATCAGTGACGCTGACAGGATTGTTTAGAGCGTAATTGAATCCCTGCTGGAGCAGCCTGTGGCGTGGTTCTCTCTCGATAAACCTCCCCGTCCGTGGATCGTAGCTCCGCGCGCGGAAGTGCATCAGCGCGCTCTCATCGTCCTTCTCGCGTTGGGACGTGAAGGAGGTTGTCCGATCCTCCGTTAGATTCCAGGAGGGGCCAACCGGCCCACATTACTAACCCACCTTCTCCAACACG
>CAZSCC010000006.1:0-9637 GCA_964604905.1 uncultured Planctomycetales bacterium | reverse complement strand
AAGGGCACGCCCGCGGTGGTGATGTCGATCGTCTTCGCGGGCGCTCCGGTGGTGAACGCCGTGGTGGCGATGATCATCCACCCACCCGCCGGCGGCGTCTCCTCCCTCCGCTGGCCGTTCGTCCTGGGCATCCTCATGGCCGCGGTGGGCGGCTGCCTGGTCACGCTCTACCGCCCCATGCCCGGCCCGCCGCCCAAGCCGGCGGCCGCAGTCGTGGCTCCCCCCGGCGCCGCACGCTGACGGATCAACCACAGAGACACAGGCACGGAGAAGAACCCACCTTCAACCCGCGCCCGATCTGGTCCCGGGGTATTCAAATAGGTTCTTCTCTGCGCCTCTGCGCCTCTGTGTCTCTGCGTCTCTGTGTCTCTGTGGTTGATCCGGGCGGCCCTACTTCGCCGCCTCCACCGCGATCGTCGTCACCGGGCCCTCCACGCCGAAGCGGTTGACCGTCTTCGCCTCCAGCAGGTTCGCGCCCGCCCGGAGGCTCCACGCGACCGAGTCGCCCGACGCCTTCCACTCGCCGCCGTCGAGGCGCACCCGGTACTCCTTGAAGTTCGGCGTCAGCGTCCGGAACGATACCTTGAGCGCCGCCCCGTCCGCCGCCAGGGACGCCGACGCCTGCCCGATCGGGAAATAGCAGTCGACCGCGGGATCCGCGGGCAGCTTGCGTTCGTGCCACTTCGTCCCGTCGCACATCTTGTCCTTCACAATGAACATCTTCCCGTAGTCCGGACCCGAGTCCATCAGATCGGTGTTCGGGATGTATCCGGTGAAGCCGTACTTCTCCATCTCGTTCGCCGGGACCGTCAGGTCGCCGAAGCCCGCGAAGCGTCCCAGGAAGATCGGGAGGTCGGCCTTCCGGTGCTTCTTCCGATCCTTGCCGATCGAGAAGACGAGGTCCTTCCCCTCCTTGTAGAACCACTCGGTCCGGATCTCGAAGGCGTTGAGGGGCACGCCGTCCTTCTCGACGTACAGGTTCCCCGTCGGGTCGACCATGACCCACTTGCGATGCTGATTGGACCAGATCTCGGTCGTGGAGTGCTCGGGCGATCCCGCGTTCGGATAATCCCGGTGGCGCCGGAGGGCGAGCGTGCGATCCACCCACCCGAGGCTCGCCGCCGCCGAGCAGAGCGTGTCCGCGTAGTGCGCGCAGAAGAAGGTATGTCCCTCCTCGACCGCCTTCAGGATCTCGAGCGCTCCCTTCGGATTCGCCGAGGGGCGGCCGAACTTCTTGAACTGGCGGTGGGTCCAGTCGAGCAGCAGCACCTGCCGGTCGAACTCGTCCTTCCCCGGGGCCACGACCTCGTCCAGCTTGTACTTCTCCCGCAGTTCCTTGAGCTTCGGGTTCTCATAGGAGTCGAACTTGAAGCGCTGGGTGTAGTCGCTCTCCACGAAGGGGAGCGCGTCCAGCTTCTTGACCACGACCTTGCGGCCTCCCAGATCCAGCGTGGTTTCCTGCGAGGCCAGGAGCGCCAGGATCGCGAAGATCATTTTCCCTCCTTCGCCGGCAGGGGCCGGATCTTGATGTTCCGGTACTCGATGCGGTCGGAATGGTCCTGCAGGCTGATGCGACCCTTCGCGGCCTTGGCGTACGTCGGCATGCCCTTGAACTTGCTCGCCGCCAGCCGCTTGTTCCAGTCCTCGCTGCCGATCTCGTACTCGAGGAGCTTCTCCCCGTTCAGCCAGTGCTCGATATGAGTTCCGTCCGCCACGAGCCGGGCCTTGTTCCACTCGCCCACCGGCTTCGTCACGTCCTTCGACGGGGCGTACATGTCGTAGCAGGCCCCGGCCAGCTCCTTTTTCGAGCGGTTGGGCCAGGGACCGTTGTCGAGCACCTGCATCTCGATCGACTCGTGCCAGCCTGTCGCCGCCTTCTCCACGACCCGGAAGAGGACCCCGCTGTTCCCCTTCTGCCGGATCTTCCACTCCAGCACGAGATCGAAGTTGTCGTACTCGTCGGTCGTGACGATGTCGTCGCCCCCGCCCGCGCCCTTGCCGCCCGCGCCGCCGGCGACCCGCGCGAGGATCCCGTCCTCCGCCTTCCACCCGGGCGGCATCTTCTCCATCTTGTAGCCGCGCCACCCGTCCGTCGTCTTCCCGTCGAAGAGGAGCTTCCAGCCGGCCTTCTTCTCCTCTTCCGTCAGGGCATTCTCCTGGAGACGACCGAGAAGCAGCGCCGCGATCCACAACCCCTTCATGACCATGCCCATCTCAACCTCCCCTGTCTATTTTCCGTCCGTGAGCCATTCGAGCGAAAACCGGGCGAACGTGATGACGTCGGCGGGACTCTTCCGGCCCCGCTCGTAAAGGCAGCCGATGTCGCGGTCCGGCAGGATCGCCAGGCAGGAATAGGCCGACGGACCTTCGTGGAGCAGCCGGGAGACCGGCCAGGTGGCCCCCTCGTCGGGACTCAGCCGCACCGTCAGCCGCGACCGCCCCCGCTTCTCGTTGGCGGGGTTGGAGAAGAGCCACCCGCGCTCGCAGCGGAGCAGGCTGGCCTGGCACACCGGTTCGACGAGCGTTGGATCGTCGACCACCTTCGACCACGTCAGGCCGCCGTCCCGGCTGAGCGCCGTCCCGCGGCGGCCCAGGCCGCGATAGCTGCGCATGTTGAGCAGGAGCGATCCGTCCGCTCGCTCCGCGATCTGGCTTTCGTTCATCGCCGGTTCGGTGTCGCCGCCGACCGTCCACGTCTCGCCATGATCGCCGCTGATGAGGGGCGCGTTCAGGGAGCCGCCCGTCCCGGTGCCGACCGGGTAGTGATACGCCGGGATGACGAGGCGCCCGTCGCGGGTCTGGATGCCGACGCCGGGACCGGGGATGCAGTCCCTCCACTCGGGCTTGCAGACCGATTCGGTGATGTCCCGGGGCTTCTCCCACGTCTCCCCCTCGTCGCGGCTCCGCGTCACCCAGACGCGCCTCATCCGCGCCGATCCCGCCGTCAGATCCTTCTCGTTCCGAAACCCGGTCCCGGCGGTGCGGATCAGCACGAGCCAGACCGTCCCGGTCGTCCGGTCCACGACCGCCGTGGGATTCTGGATCGCATTCTCGCCGTCGCGGGCCACGACCTGAACCGGCCCCCAGGTCCTCCCGCCGTCGACGCTCCGGCGCAGCACCGTCTCGATGTGGCCGAAGTCGCTCTTGTCGTTCTTCCGCGCCTCGGCGAACGCCAGGATCGTCCCCTTCGGCGCGACGATCAGCGAGGGGATCCGGTAGGAGTGGAAGCCGCGGTCGCCTTCCGAAAAGAGATCGATCTCCTGCAGCCCTCCCCGGACCCGCGCCAGCGCCTCCCTCGCCGCGGCGAGGAGGGGCTTCTCGATCTCGGGGCAGGCGGCGCTGTTGGTCTCGTGGCCGCCTTCCCGCCGCACCGCGTCGGTAACGAGGTAACCCAGGTGGTCGTTCGCGGTGTAGACGATGATCGTCTCCGCGAAGGGCGAGGAATTCTGAATCGAGAGCCCGAGCCCGGAGACGATCTCGCCGGGGACGGCCAGGAGCGCGAGGTCGCCGAGGCGGAGCGCCTGGACCTCCGAGACGATCTGCCCGCCCGCCTCAAGGCGCCCGGCGAACCGCTTCTCCCACTCCGGCCGCACCGTCGCCCGGAGCGGCGCCGACGCGACGGCGATCGGGAGCGCCCGCAGCGGCCGCGTCGCATGCAGGCTCGCCGCCACTTCCGCGGCGATCGCCTCGCCCATCGGGCGCGCGCGGTCAGGATCGGCGTGCAGGGGATCGCGCGGATTGATGTCGCCGGCCGCGCCCGTGACGAAGATCGCGGTCCGCACTTTCGTCGCCGCCTCCAGCGCGCGGACCAGGTATCCCGGATAATCCGCGCTGACCTTCGCGCTGCCCGGGCCGCAGACCACGGGATGGCAGCCGTAGTTGACCATGATCGCCCGGGGCTGGCCGCTCCTCGCATCGTCGAACACCACGAAGGGCACGTCGGGATTGAAGGGGCCGCTGTGGAGCCCGTCGGGGTCCTTCCAATCGTTCTTCGCCTTCCCCTCGGCGTCCACGACCCGCCGGTTGTGGCCCCAGCGCGCGCGGGCATGGCCGATCCGCGCGGTCACCTCTTCCCTGGCTTTCCACGCCGCCGAGATCGCTTCGACGGCCGAGGCCAGCTGGGTTTCGTCGAGCCGCGAGGGACCCGAATGCGTGTGCGTGCCGGAGACCATGATCGATGAGGGCGCCAAGCCCGGCACGGCCGCCGCCGCGCGCTCGCGGATCGCGCGTCCGAGCTCCAGGTCGACGTGGATGAGATCGAGCACCACGAGCGCCGCCACCGGCTCCGCCCGACCGGGCGTGCCGAAGACCGCCGCCCGCGCGCAGAGGTCGAGCGCGACGCCGGTGTTGGGACGCCCGCTCGGGTAGCCGACCAGCGGGACGCCGAGGGCCGGATTGATCGTCCGCATCGCGGTCCCGAGGAGGAGGGTCTCGCCCACCGGCCGCGCTTGCGGCCCGCTGCAGCCCAGCGCCGCGACGAGGATCCAGAAGAGCTTCTTCATTTCTCGACCCGATAGAGGTGGACTGCGAGCGGCCCGAACTCGTCCGTGAACTTCCCATCCTCGGCGGCGATCGAGCGGCCCTCGTCGATCACCTCGACTTTCGCCCCCTTCTTAAGGCCCTCGACGGAGATCGTCGCCCTCCCGCCCTTCCGGCCCATGTCGAGGTTATTGGCAAACAGATGGATTCGACCTTCATGCTCCCTGGCGAGCACCTCGCCCGCGAGTCCGCCGGCGATCGCGATCGTCACCTTCGCCTTCGCCGCATCGCCGAGGAGCACCGGGCCGAGGCGGGTGATCTGGTCGTTCGTCCTTTTCAGCTCCTTCTGCATCTCCTCGTCGGGACGGAACTCGGTGAACTCGGGGCGCCACGCGTGGGTGAAGTAGGCGATCCCGGTCGCCCCGCGGATGATCGCCATCCACACCTCGGCCCGAGTGTGCTCGGGCTTCACTTCCTTCTGGCGCTCATAGTCGATCCACTTGCTCCCCTTGCTCGTCTCGATGAACGCGATCACCGGCTTCTGCGGGCCCACCACGTCGCGGAGGTCGCGCACCCCGTCGGCCACCCAGACGAGGTTCGCATCCTTGTTCCATCCGTAGATCGGATAGATGTCGAACCCAAAGAGGTCGGCGCCGGCGGCCAGGACGCCGTAGTACGCCTTGCGCTCCTCCCGGGTCCGCCTCTCCGCGCCCGGGCCGGCCTCCATGAACGCGCTCGTCAGGTTCTGGAAGACCGGCCGCGTGTCGTCCTTCTCGCGCAGGCGCTTGAAGGCGTCCACCACCTCCTCGGCGCTCTTCCGCGGCTTGCCCTTGTCGAACCCGAGATCGGGCTCGTCGCCCTGCGTCCAGGCGAGGAGGGCCGGGTGGCCTTTGAGCGCCTCGTCGAACCCGGGCATCGCGTAGCCGCCCGCCTTCCGGGCCGCGTCGCAATACTCCTTCGCCCTGCCGCCGCAGAAGGCGTTGAACCCGAGGTCGCGGAGGAGCGGGAAGCGCCGCGTGCCCTGGGCCCAGGACATCAGCGGGAAGAAGGGCTTCCCGTTCACCCGCAGCTCGCGGTTCTTCCCGATCTCGACCTTCTCGATGGGCGCCAGGTCCTGCGCCGCCGCGACCGCCAGGAGGAACGCCATCATCGCTTGGCTCCTTTGGGCTGAGACCGCAGCCGGACGAGCTCCAGGTTGTCGATGTGCAGCGCGGCGCCGGGCTGACCGGGCTGGATCCAGAAGGTCGCCACCTGATCGCCGGGCGTCATGGGGAACGAACGATCGCCCTCGGTCCGCAGGAGCTCCGAGAGCGGGAGGACGACATGGGTCCATCGCTCGCAAGGGACCTCCCACGCCGTCGAGCCGAACGTGACCTGCCGCGTGCGGTTCCAAGCGTGGAAGTCCAGCGTCCGGACCGTCGCGTCGGCCCAGTAGTCGAAGCTGAGGACGAGGTCGTCGGCGTAGGCGAAGAGCCCTCTGTTGGGTTCTTCCCGCAGCATCGCCCGCGGGCCCGCCAGGCAGGAGCGCGCGTCCGGCCCCTTCCCGACGGCCCCGCCGTCGAAGGGCTTCGGAAGCCTCCCGTCCTCGAAGTCGAAGCGGAAGAGCGTCTCCGCGATCGCCTTGGGAAGCGGCCGGGCGGCCAGCTCGACGCCCGCCGCCGCCACCGCGTAATGCGACCCGATCACGTCGACCCCGGGCGCGCCCGGCCGCGTCAGCCGCACTTTTCCCTCCGCGACCTCGAGCCGCGTCGATCCGGGCGCGACCGCGAGCCGGAACGTCGTCCCCACGATCCGCGCCTCGCCGTCGGGAGTCGCGATCGCCATCGCTCGGTCCTTCGCCTGCTTCGCCGCCTGGACCTCGAGCGTGCCGCGGGTCATGTCGATCCACTTCCCGATCCCCTGAGCGCCTGCGCGATCGGAGATCCTCCCGATCGACGATTGTTCCCCGAGTTCCATCCGGGTCCCGTCGGGGAACTTCACGACCGCGCGGCTCCGCGGGCCGGTGGCGATCTCCTGGCCCGGCAGGATGTCCTGCGCCGCGCGAGCGGGCGCCCCGCTCACGGCCACGTCGCCCTCGACGCGATCGAGGAGCGCCACGGCGACGATCGTCTCGCCCGGCCGGCTCGCGGCGGGCTCCTCCGGGGGCGGCTCCACGGGGGGAGGAAGAGGCTCGGGCGGCCGCACTTCAGGGATCACCGGGGGCGGCGGCGCGACGAAGACCGGCTTGGGGATCTCCGGCGCGGGGGGCGGTTCTTCGGCGCGACGGGGCTCCTCGACGACGACGACGGGGACCTGGGCGATCGAGGGCTCGGACGGCGCCCGCGGCTTCTCTCGGAAGAAGGCCAGCCCCACCGCGGCGAGGGCCAGCGCGGCTGCGGCAGCCAGCGGAACCCATGAGGGGCGGGAAGCTCGGAGGGGTCTCCGCCGCCTCGCGCGAGGTCGGCCGGGCTCCGGGAGCGCGCCGCGGATCCCCGCGCCGAGCCGCGAGAGCCGGTCGAACTCCTCCCGGCAGCGCGCGCACTCCTGGAGATGAGCGGCCATCCGGTGCGCGAGGGATTCTTCCGTCTCGCCGCCGTAGAAGCCGATCCAGGCCTCGGGCTCAGGGCATCGCATCTCGAGGATAGAGACGCAACGTGGCCGCTTCGTACGGAAATTCGATTATCGGGGCAGGAGCCGGCGGGCCGCGGCGACCGCCCTCGCCAGGAGCGGACCGACCGAGTTGATCGAAACGCCGAGCTCCACGGCGATCTCGCGGTATTTCCGGCTCTCGACGAAGAAAAGCCGCAGCAGTCTCTGGTCGCGGGCGGGAAGCCGGGCGAGGGCCTCCTTGAGCCCCTCCACCGGCAGGTCCTCCTCGGAGGGAGGAGCGGCGACGATCTCGAGCGGCGTTCCCGCGGCGCTCCGCGCGTGGCGGGCGATCTGCCGGCAGACGCTGCGCACCACGTAGGCCAGCCAGGTGGAGAGGGCCGACTCGCCGCGGAACTGCCGGAGCGTCCGCGCGCCGTCCTTCACGAGGAGCGCGAGGACCTCCTGGCCGGCGTCCTCCACGTCGGCGTCGGACGCGCGGCCCGCGTAGCGCAGCAGCTGACGCCGCGATTCGGCCCGGATGAAGGCGTCATGCTTCGCGACGAACGCGCTCCACGCCTCCGGCTCCCGCGCGACGCAACGCGAGACCAGCGCGGCGTCCTCGGTCTCCCGGATCGATCGCGTCCTCATCAATCCTCTTACGCTCGAGGGAGGCGGCGGGAGTAAGATAGAGGCGTGACAACCCTGGTCATCGTCGTGGGGATCGTCCTCCTCGTCGCGTACGCGAACGGGGCGAACGACACGTTCAAGGGAGTCGCCACTCTCTTCGGGAGCGGGACCTCCTCCTACCGCCGCGCCCTCACGTGGGCCACCGTCACCACGTTCGCGGGATCGGTCACCTCCCTCTTCCTGGCCGAGAAGCTGGTGCGGGCGTTCAGCGGCCGGGGATTGGTCCCCGAGGCGCTGATCTCGGGCTCGGAATTCCTCGCGTCGGTCGGGATCGCGGCCGCCGGGACCGTCCTCCTCGCCACCTTCCTCTCGCTCCCGGTCTCGACGACCCACGCCCTCACCGGCGCGCTCGTCGGGGCGGGGCTGGTGCTGGCGGGCCCCGAGCTGCGCTGGGGGGCGCTCGGCATGACCTTTTTCCTCCCCCTCCTCGCATCCCCCGTGGCGGCCCTCGCGCTCACCCTCCTCCTCTATCCGAGCCTTCGCTGGACCGCCCGGCTCCTCGGGGTCCGGAGAGAGTCCTGCATCTGCGTGAACGAGAAGTGGATCCCGGTCGGCGCTGGGACGGTCGCCGCCGCCCCCGGGCTCGAAGTCGCCGCCTGCGACAGCCGCCAGGATCGGTACCAGGGGACGATCCTCGCGATCGACGCCGAGGGGGCCGTGAACGGAGCCCACTATCTCAGCGCCGGGGCGGTCTCGTTCGCGCGCGGCCTGAACGACACGCCCAAGATCGTGGCGCTCCTGGTCGCGTCCCAGGCGCTGGGCCTCCGGAGCGGGATGATCCTCGTCGGGGCGGCGATGGCGCTCGGCGCGATCGTCCAGGCCCGCCGGGTCGGCGAGACGATGAGCCGGAAGATCACCCCTATGAACCACGGGCAGGGGCTCGCCGCGAACCTGGTGACCGCCGCGCTCGTCCTCGCGGCATCCGGGTTCGGGCTTCCCGTCTCCACCACGCAGGTCTCCTGCGGCTCGCTCTTCGGGGTGGGGGTGCTGACCGGGAAGGCGGACCGGAAGGTCGTGGGGGCTATCGTGCTCGCCTGGGTGGGGACGCTCCCCCTCGCGGCGGCGCTGGGAGCGGCGGCGGCGTACCTGATCGGAGCCTGAGGCCTACTTGCCCGCCTCGCCGATGCAGAAGAGGCTTTTCCCCGTCCGGAGGTAGATCCGGCCGCGCGAGAGCGCCGGCGACGCATAGCACTCCTCGCCGAGGGCGTTCTTCGCCACGAGATCGAAGGTCCCGCCCGCCTTCAGCACGCGGGTCGTCCCGTAGTCGTCCAGGAAGTAGAGCAACCCTCCGGCCGCCACGGGCGAGGCGCTGTGGTGAGCCCCCTGCTTCGGGCGGCGGGGAGTCTCGTCCAGCTTCTCCTTCCAGAGCCGCTTTCCCGTCTTCGCCTCGAAGCAGCTCGCGAAGCCGATGTCGGAGACGATAAAGAAGTGCGATCCCCACGCGATCGGCGACGGGACGTACGAGCAGACCTCCTCCCCCTGGTCGCGCCACAGGATGTGGCTTTTCGTGACGTTCCCCTGCCCGTCCGGACGGATGCCCAGGACGTGGTATTCGGGAAAGCCGCCGGAGATGAAGAAGACGTCCTCCGTGCAGACCATGCTGGCCACGAACTGCTCGGTCGGGCCGTCGATGATCCAGATCAGCTTGCCCGTGTCCGGATCGTAGGACGTGACGCAGAGGCTGCCGCTCAAGACGAGCTGCGTCTTCCCACCCGCCTCGAAGATGACCGGCGGGACGTACGAGCGCGTCTTGTTGGGCCGGTCGGTGCGCCAGCGCTCCTTCCCGGTCGCCTGGTCGAGCGCCACGATGTACGCCACGGCGTCCTGGTCGCCGTTGAAGATCACCAGGTCCACGTAGAGCAGCGGCGAGCTGCAGAAGCCGTGCTTCGCGTGGAACTCACCG
>CAZSCC010000005.1:0-3768 GCA_964604905.1 uncultured Planctomycetales bacterium | reverse complement strand
TTATGCCCCCGGCTCCGTTATGTGCCTGAGACCCCACTCTTGGCCCAAAGCAGGCTCTCAATAGCCAAGGCTGGCACATAACGGGCGACTCCAGTACAAGGCGACCTGCTTTTTAGAAAGGAGGTTGTCCATGCTGGAGCGTTTTTACATCAAGCCCGAGACGGTGGACCGAATCCGAGGTTCTTGGATCGGTGCGGGCATCGAGCAGTACGTCGTCTGGCTCACGGAACAGAAGTACTCGCCTCGGTGCGTCTTCCGCCGTGTCCCACTCATCATGCGCTTCGGGCAGTTTGCCCGAGATCGAGGGGCAACCAAATGGGAGGAGTTGCCCGCTCACGTGGAGGACTTCCTCACCTCAGACCTCGAGCAGCGACTCCCCAGGCGTGCCTCGCCTGCGGTCCGGAAGCAACTGGCCAAGGAAGCGCGCAATCCCATTCAGCAACTCCTGCGCATCATCGTACCCGGCTTCGTGGGTCTCGGCCGTTCGCACAAGCCGGCCAATCCGTTCGAGGATTGTGCCCCTCGCTTCCTGGAGTACGCCTGCCAGGAGCGGGGCCTACGAGAAAGTACGATCTATCACTACAAGCATGCATTGTGGCGGTTCCACGCCTACCTGCGCTCGATCAACCTGACCGATATCAGGCATCTCTCGCCCCCAGTTGTGAGCGGTTTCGTGGTGGAGTACGGCAAGAGGGGGCTGTCCTGGGCGAGCCTGCGGAATGCATGCGGCGTCATTCGAGTCTTCCTCCGCTATTTGCACCGCGAAGGAGTTCTTGCCAAGGATTTCAGCCGAATCGCTGAACATCCGCCTGCCTATCGCTTCTCGACCATTCCGCGTTCGATCACCTGGGACGAGGTCCGACGCATGCTCGAACAGGTAGACCGACGAACTCCCGCGGGAAAGCGGGACTACGCGATGCTCCTTCTGCTGGTCACCTATGGGCTCCGGGGCCACGAAGTAGCCGCCCTTACCTTGGACGACGTCGATTGGCGGAACGACCGACTCCGAATCCCTGAACGCAAGGCCGGCCACTCGACCGCCTATCCACTTTCCGCCGCGGTTGGACAGGCGCTCCTGGATTACCTCAAGAACGGACGACCCCAGACCAAAGATCGCCACATCTTCTTCCGGAGCGTAGCTCCATGCCGTCCGGTCAAGAGCGCTATCGTTTCCTCTCGGACTGCACGTTATCTGCGCAAGGCAGGTGTTTTAGTTCCTCGACCCGGCTCCCACACGCTGCGCCATACGTGCGTTCAGCGCCTCGTCGACAACGACATCCCCTTCAAGGTGATCGGGGACTACGTGGGCCATCGGGTACCTGCTTCGACCCAGATCTACACCAAGGTCGCCGTCGAAGCTCTCCGGGAGGTTGCGCTGGGTGACGGAGAGGAGGTCCTATGAGCACGGCTCCGGTTCGATTCCACAGCTTCCTGGCTGACAGGATAGAGCGGTTCGTGACGCACAAACGGGCCGTGGGGAGAAAGTTCGATACGGAAGAAAGGGCGCTCCGCCTCTTGGATCGGTATGTGCTTGATCATGGGGCGAAACGGTTTGAGGAGATCACGCCCGATCTGATCGACGCCTTTCTGACATCCAGGCCTCGGAAGAGGCCGCGAAGCTACAACCATCTCCTTTGCACTGTGGCGCGTCTCTTCAACTGGTGCGTCGATCAAGGCTTCATTGCGCGTTCTCCCGTACAAGCCCGACCGAAGCGTAACACAGGCCAGAGAATCCCGTTCATCTTCGATCGCCTGGCCGCCCGGCGACTCCTGGAGGTCGCCAGCCGTCTCAAGGACAACCCGCGCGCGCCGATGCGGGGGGAAACGTACCGCACCATCTTCGCCGTGCTTTACGGCCTCGGGCTTCGAGTAGGAGAAGCCTGCCGGCTCTGCCTGAAGGATGTTGATTTGATCCGCCGGCTCTTGGTGATCCGCGAGACCAAATTCTACAAGAGCCGCCTCGTGCCGTTCGGACCCAAGATGGAGGCTCTTCTCCGAGAGTACATCAAGGCCAGGGCCACGCGCATCGGCGCACTCGGCGACGAGGCTCCGCTCTTTTCGTTCACCCAACGTGGCCACATCAATCCGAATGTAGTCAGTCATGCGTTCCACCGATTGATCCCTGACCTGGGGATAGAAGTGCCTCCCGGCTGCTCCTTTCCTCGGCTCCATGACCTTCGTCATGCCTTCGCTGTGGGAACGCTTCTGCGCTGGTATCGCTCGGGCCTGGATCCTGCGTCGAGATTGCTGAAGCTGTCGACTTTCCTGGGGCACGTGGATCCGATGTCGACGGCGGTCTACCTTACGATCACAAGCGATCTCTTCCGGGAAGCCAACCGCCGGTTTGAGGCATTTTCTCAACCTCTACTCGCTGAAGGAGTTTCGAAATGACAGACACACCGATATTGGGCCTGATCGTCCGCTCGTACTTCGAGGACCACCTGAAAGTCCAGAAAGGGCTCCGACCGGGTTCGATTCGCAGCTACAGGGACGCGCTACGCCTCTTCCTCTGCTTTGTCGCAGCGGATGCCGGTCACAAACTCACGCGGCTATCCGTCTCCGATCTCACGTTCGATCGAGTGCTGGCATTCCTCAAGCATCTGGAGGAACGCCGCGGGAATCACGTTCGCACCAGAAATCAGCGACTGGCGATCCTCCGTTCTTTCTTTGAATACATGGGCAGTCGACTGCCCGAGACGTTGGTTACCAGCCAACGGGTGGAAGCAATCCCGGTCAAGCGCACCCCTCCTCCGGAGACCCACTTCCTGGACCGCGATGAGATTCTCGCCCTCTTCCGGGAGCTTCCCAAGGATGGCCGGCACGCGATTCGCGACCGCGCCCTATTCGTGTTCCTCTACAACACTGGAGCGCGCGTTCAGGAGGTGTCCGATCTGCGCTTTGGACACTTGGACCTCGGTGCTCAGCCGCGCGTGCAGCTCCATGGAAAGGGAGACAAGTGGAGAGGTTGCCCACTGTGGGCCGAAACCGTATGCCAGCTTCAGCTTCTGCTCAAGGAACGCAGAAGCCCCGCTGACCCGGAAGCCCCTGTCTTCTGCTCGCGCCCGAGAGTCCCATTAACCCGCTCTGGGATTTACAAGATCGTTCGGCGCCATGCTGCGCGCTTCGACGGATCTGGCCCTCAAGGCCGACGAGTTAGCCCCCACCTGTTCCGCCATACGGCGGCTGTAAGTCTGCTCGAGGCGGGGGTTGAGGTAAACGTGATCCGAGGGTGGCTTGGCCATGTTAGCCTTCAGACGACGAATCGCTACGCCGAGATCACCCTTCGAACCAAGGAAGCGGCGATGCGACTCTGTGAGCCGCATTTCGAGACTACGGAGGCGCCCCCTCGAAACACAGTCTGGAAGAATGACGAATCCCTACTGGCCTGGCTGAATTCCTTGTAGGCGTTATGCTCCCCAACGGGCGTGCTCCACCCCAGGCACACACAGCGGCATTGCTGGCCGCGGCACCATAACCATGCCGGGGGCATAAGCTCGATTTTGCGCCCGGGAACAAAATCGTAGACGACGGTCTGGGGAACCCCTCCAAAGGCATAAAAGGCGTTTTCGAGGCAGCAGATGAAGCTGTCCGTGCTCTGCTTCCAGACGACCTCGCTGTAGCCCTTGCGCGAGTTCGACAGCACGATCCGGAAGAGCCAGGGGCGCTTGCGTTTGCCGCCCTCCAGTTCAATCCAGGCTCCCTGCCCGAAATCGACCTGGCACTCGGTGCCGGGGAGGACTTCCATCCTTCGAAACGGCGGCGGATGGG
>CAZSCC010000004.1:0-3343 GCA_964604905.1 uncultured Planctomycetales bacterium | reverse complement strand
CTTCTCGGCCGCCTTCGGCTGCGCCTTGTCCTCCGGCGGCATCTCCCCGTCGCGGACCCGGCGCGCGACCTCCTCCCAGACCTTGCGCCTGGAAAGGACCGACTTCTCGTCGGCGAATGCCGTCAGGTCGAGTTCGCCCTTCGGCTTCCCCGGGCCGTGGCACTTGAAGCAGTAGGTCTCGAGGAGCGGACGGATGTCCTTCTTGAAGTCGGCCGGCGCGGGCTCCTGCGCGGCGGGGCCCGGACCGCCGACGAGGAAGAGCGCCCAAGCAGCCAGCCGCTTCATCGCTTCGCCCCCGCCATGACGCGAGCGAGGTCCGCAGGCAGGAGCGCCCGATCGTAGATCCGGATGTCGTCCATGACCGCTTCGCTCCCGGGTCCCACCCGACCGAACGTCACGTCCGGACGCAGCTCCTTGCGGGTCATCTTCTTGCTTCCCACCGAGGCGCCGTTCTCGTAGAGGCGCGTCTCCGCGCCGTCGAACGTGACCGCCAGGTGGGTCCACTGGCGCGCGCGGACCACCGAGGCCACCGTCAGGAACTGCTGCGGGTTCTCGAAACCCGTCCGCACCTGGCGGGGATCCATGTTCCCCTCGCGCATGAGGATGAACTCGTTCGCGCCGAAATTGAGGAACCAGTCCTGGTCGGCCGTGAGCTTCGCCTGATAGATCCAGAAGGCGGCGGTGAAGACCTCCGGCGCCTTGAAGCCGCGGACCGTGAGGGCGCCGCCGGCTCCGAAGCGGAGGCCGCCGCCCAGCCGGCCGGGGACCCAGCCCGTATCCCCCTTCGCCTCGGCATGCATGAGGTTGCCGGAGACGTCGAGCACCTTCGTCCCCGCCTTCTCGTCGAGCGTCCAGTGGGCCACGAGACCGGCGGTCGCATGGGCCGCGAGGGCCTCCGTCCCCTTGCCGACCGACACCGCGCCCCCGCGGGCCACGTCGACCGTCTTCCCGTCGGCCAGCCGCTTCACCCGCACCTTGCCCTCGCTGACCTCCACGTGGGTCGCGCCGTCCGCCTCCGGATCGACCGAGACCTTGAACGCGGTGCCGAGGATCCGGAGTTCGGCCAGCGGCGTGACGACCGTCATCGGGCGATCGTCGGGCTGATCCACGACCTGAGCCAGAAGGGTCCCCTTCGCGAGGTCGACCGTCTTCCCGCCCTTCAGCGTGAACTCCCGGACGAGCGACTTCGGGCGAAGCTCGACGCGCGTTCCGTCAGGGTACTTCAGCGTGACGGGGCCCTCCGCTTCCAGGCCCTGTCCCTGCAGCAGGTCTTGCCCCGCCTTCGCGGCCGCCTTCCCGCCCTTCCCGAGGACGGTCGCGTTCTCCGCCTTCTCGACCGTGGCGACCACGACGACCGTCTCCAGGAGAATCCCGGGCTTGGGCGGCTCAGGAGCGGGCTCGGGCTTCTTATCCTCGACCGGAGGAGGAAGGACGGGCGCCGGCTTATCCACCTTCTTGACCGGCTCCGGGACCGGCGGCGGAGGCAGCGGCGTCTCGACCTTCGGCAGAGGCGGGGTCTCGCGGACGGGCGGCTCCGGCACGACCGTCCTCGGCGGCGGAGGCGGCGCTTCGACCCTCCTGGGCGCCACGCGCGCGGCGCCCTTCTCGGCAGGCGGCGACGGGAGCATGAGGGCGACCGCCACGGCGGCGATCACGGCCGCCGCGGCGACCCCGAAGATCCAGGCGTGACGGCGCCGACGGGGCGCCACGATCCGACGCCCGGAGGCCCGCTCCTTACCCCGGACGCGGATCTGATGCAGGACGCCGACCTCGATCTTCTCCGTGATCCGCCCGTGGATGCGGTCCAAGGTCCCGCCCGCCGCGTCGGGCATCGGCCCTTCGCCGCGCATCGCGGCGACGAGGTCCAGCATCTCCGCGTGGGCGCGGGCGGCCCCGGCATCCTCGCGCACCAGACTCTCCAGCTCCAGCCGCTCATCGCCGGTCAGCGCGCCGTCCAGGAGCTTGAGGGTCAGCTCGTCCACGCGGTTCATGTCCGGACCATCCTCTTCTGGATGCAGTCGCGCAGGAGGACGTGCACCCGGTAGAGCAGCTGCTTGACGGCCTCCATGCTCTTCCCGAGCCTCGAGGCGATGTCCTGATGGCTGAGGTCCTCGTCGTACCGGAGGGCGAGCACCTGGATCGAATGGCGGGGGAGCTGTTCGCGGCACCGGCGGTGGGCGTCGGCCATCGAGGCCTCGTGCTTCTCTGCGATCTCCGCGTCGGCCAGGCGCCCGGCGACGCGGTCGCGGTACGACTGGAGGAGCCGCGACTCGCGCGACTTGTTGCGGAGCTCCTCGCGCACATGGTTCCGGGCGACGGCGCGGAGCCAGGCGCCGAAATCGCGGCCGAGCTGGTAGCGGCCCAGGTGGAAGTACGCCTCGACGAAGATTTCCTGCACGATGTCGCTCGTGGCGTCCCGCTCACGGAGCGCGACCGAGGCGATCTTCCACAGGTCCTTCTGATAGAGGCGGACGATCTCTCCGTAGGCGTCGACCTCGCCCTTGAGGACGCGTTCCACGACCCGATCGGCCTCTTCGCTCATCGGCGGCTGCCCCATCCGATCCTCTCTTAGCCTGGACAAGAGAAATGTAACCCGGAATCGGAGGTCTCGACGGAATGCTCCGGGAAAGAAGGGCGGGACCGGTAAACCCCGCGCCCCAGCGGAGGTATCCCGGCAGCATCCGGGGGGGGGGGCGTTCAAACCAGGGTAGCCCCGGCGCCCGTCAGTCCGCGAGGAACCGCCGCGCGATGTCGTTGACGTTGCCCGCCCCCATCGTGAGGACGAGCACGTCGGGCGTGACCTTGTCGTTCAGGAACGCGAGCACCTCGTCAAACGTCGGCAGGAAGAGCACCGCCTTTCCGTTCTCCGCGATCGCCTTCGCCAGATCCGCGCTCGAGACCCGCTTCCCGTTCCCGCCGACGTGATCCCGCGACTCGTAGATCTCGGGGAGGAGCACCACGTGGGCGTCGCCGAACGAGCGGGCGAACTCCTTCATGAAGATCTTCGTGCGCGACACCTGGTGGGGCTGGAAGACGCACCAGATCTTGCGGTCGGGGTAGCGCTCCTTCGCCGCCTTGAGCGTCGCCTGGATCTCCGTGGGGTGGTGGCCGTAGTCGTCGATCACGAGCGCGCCCTTCTTCTCGCCGAGCAGCTGGAAGCGGCGGTCGGCCCCCGTGAACTCGGAGAGGGCGAGCTGGACGATCTCCTGCCCCACGCCCGCCCAGGTCGACGCCGCGAGCGCCGCCAGCGCGTTCGATACGTTGTGCTCGCCCGCCACGCCGAGCGAGTACTGACCATAGGGCCGGCCATACTTGAGGGCTTCGAACGACCAGCGACCCTCCT
>CAZSCC010000003.1:0-2360 GCA_964604905.1 uncultured Planctomycetales bacterium | reverse complement strand
TCCACCACCGCGATCGCAAGCCGGACCGATCCGTCGTCCAGCGCCAGGGCCCGCACGTGGAGCGGGCTCTGCGCCTGCGTGGCCTTCGCGGAGAGAAAGCCGCCGTTCACGATGACGGGGAACTTCTCGGGCGTGATCTCGACCTTCGCCGCCCCGGCTCGAAGCCGGACGTCGGCCCCCGAGGGGGCCCCGCCGCGGCACGCGGCCGCGGAGGCGAAGAAGACGATGAGGAGGCGACGCATCATGGACCGATGGAAGATACCCCGCGGCCCTCTATTGAATTTCGCAGGAACTATGGCAAATCGCGCAATCGGTCCCCGCTACTCCTGGATGAAGAGCACCTCGTCGATCCAGAGGGTCGCGCTGTCCGCCGCGGCGCCGCCCAGCAGGCCCGTCGCGTCGGCGATCAGCACCTGCTTAATCTGCCCGGGGTCGAGCTTCGCGTTCTCGTCCTGGCTGTCGTCGGCCAGGACGAAGTCCGCGAGCTCGAAGCTGAAGGACTTCCAGCCGTCGGCCGAATGGAGCTCGAGCTTCACGTTGTAGCGCGAGCCGTCCTTCTCCTCCAGGTTGAGGATGTACGTCCCGTCCGTCGAGGTCTTCATCCACAGGTCGATCGACCGCGCCCTCGAGAGGTCGACTTTCTCCACGCCGCGCATGAGCCCGTGGACCTTCGTGGCGTGGCGCGGATAGGTGAACTTGAGCGACTGCTTGCCTCCCGCCGGGGGCGCCGACGCGTCGATCGAGGCCGGCACCTGGAAGAGGCCGAACTTGGGGCCGTCGGCGAAGTCGACGCTGATGGGGATCCAGCGGATGACGGCCGTCTCGAACGAGTCCACCCGGTAGGCGGGCACCACCTTCGTCACCTGGGCGGGCCCCGTCGTGGCCGGCACGGCGCGCGAGGAGAAGGCGATCTCGTCCAGCCAGAGCATCCGCGGGCCCTTCAGCTCCGGGAGGATCGTCGAGATGAAGCCCGCGATGTCGAGCACGTGGAGCGAGACGACCTCCCCCGGGTCGAGCTTCCCGTTGTCGTCCTTCGCCGGATCGTCGACCACGAACTCGTCGAGGTTGACCGCGATCTCCTGCCACGTCCCCGCGGCGCAGGTCACGGAGCACTGGTAGCTCGCCCCGCCCCGCTCGTTGAGGGAGACGACGACGGCGGTAGCGGCGCTGCACTTCACGAAGAGGCGGAGCGACTTCATGCCCTCGAGCGCGAGCTCGCGCTGCAGGGCGAGCAGCCGGAGGGAGCCGGGGACCACCTCGTAGGCGTAGGAGAGGGCGCCCTTCCCCGCCTTGACGTGGGCCGCTTCCTTGGCGATGGAAAGCTTCGCATCGCCGTCCTCCGCGATACCCCCGCCGTCCAGCTTGAGCGCGCTCCAGCCGGCGAGCTCGCCCTCGAAGTCGTCGGCCTTGACCTTCCGTTCCGCGTCCTGGCCCACGGCCGTACCCGCCAGGCAGGCGAACACCAGGACGGTCCACATCCGTATCATCGAATCCTCCCTTGAAGACAAGAATCAGGAATCAGGAAGGCCCCAGGGGTTCATACCGCTCCCGGGGGGGAAGCGGTTTCGAGGATCGCGATGGAAGGGCGGATCACTCGGCGCGGTAGCCGCGCCACATCCACACCAGCGTGTCCGCCAGCGTCTGATCGAACACCTTGCCCTCGCAGTGCTTCGTCGCCCGGCTGAACACGAAGCGATAGTCGTACCCCTTGGCTTTCAGCGCCGCCGCCGTGCGCTTGTTGGCCATCACCCAGTTGTGATAGGTGTTCTCCGCATCGTTGGCGCGGAGGTCGTTCTCGGAGACGTGCGTGAAGATGCGGAGCGGCTTCTTCTCGCTCTTCTCGATGAGCTTCAGGCCGGAATGGTACTCCCAGGCGCCGAGCGGAAACTTGGCTTCTTCCGGCGCGTCGTCGTCCTGCTGGTCGACGAACGTCCCGGAGTAGGTGATCAAGCGGCGGAACAGGTCCGGACGGAACCACCCGGCGGTGAGCGCGGCCGCGCCGCCCGAGCTGCAGCCCATCGCCCCCCGGCCCCAGGGATCGGCCGTGAAGGCGAGCTTCGGAAACGCGGCCTTGACCTTCGGATCGGCGAGGACCGCCGGCAACACTTCGTCGTTGATGAAGCGGGCGTGCCGGTCGGACATCGTGTCGTATTCGAGTCCGCGCTGGCTGCCCTTGCCGTCATTGCCGCCGTTTTCGACGGCGATCACGACGAAGGCCGGCAGGCTGCGATCCGGGTTCTTGGAGATCGTCAGGTTGTCCAGGGCGTTCCGCACCAGGTTCAGCTGGCTGGGTCCGTCGAACGTCACGAGGACGGGCGCCTTCACGCCGTCCTTGCAGGCGGCCGGGACATACACGGTGA
>CAZSCC010000002.1:0-8871 GCA_964604905.1 uncultured Planctomycetales bacterium | reverse complement strand
TCTCGATCGGGAGATAGTTGTGGACGACCGCGGAGAGCGTGGAGGCGTCGTTCTGCGTGAGGAAGCGGGGGGTCTCGACGCGGACGATGACGTTCTTCCGCGAGACGACCGATCGGCGCTCCAGGCCGAAGCGGGAGTCGGCCGTGACGGCCCGCGCGGTGGCGCGCCAGGTGGTGAGGTTGTCGGCGATCTCGACCTCGACCCTCGCCAGGCCGTCCGCGCCGGTCCGCACGATCTTCCAGAGCATCGTGTCGGCGAACCTCGAGCGGACCTCGGTCTCCGCGAAGCGGGGCTCGCCCCCTTCCTTGGGTTCGTCCAGCGCGAAGGTCGCCCCGGTGAGCGGGCTGCCTCCCTTGGCGCCGCCCGAGTGGTGGTACATGAGCGACGAGGAGGTTTCCACTTCGTTCCAGCGCGGCTGGACGAAGAACTTCCGGAGGTCCTCCTCGTACTCCTCCTGGAGGGCGTAGATCGAGTCGTCCACGATCCCGATCGCCACTTCAGCCGCGACGGGTCGGCCGTCGGCCCCGGTGGTCCGGATCTCGTAGACCGCCTTCTGGCGCGGGCGGTACTCCTCGCGGTCGGGCTTGATCTCGACATTCACGAACTTGTGCGACGGGTTGAGGACCAGGCGCTTGTAGGCCGCGAGGACCTCGTTCCCCTTGATCGCCGTCGCCGAGAGGGTGACATTGGGCGCCCAGGCGGGGTCCGAGAGCTTGAGCTCGACCGTCCCCGCGTGGCCCTTGAGCGTCACGAGCTGCCGGTGGTGGATCTCGCTCCCCTCGACGGTGAAGAGCAGCGTGACGTTCTTCTGCGGGCTCTGGATGAGGACCTGAGCGGTGTCGCCGAGTTCGTAGGCTTTCTTGTCGAGCGTGAGGCTGAAGCCCTCGAGATTGCGGGGGCTGTACCAGTCCCCCGGGCCCGCCAGCCACGCCCATTCCTCAGTCGTGGCGACGTTTCCATGCCGGTCCTTCGCCTCGGCGGTGAGGACGAGGTACCCGCCGGCCAGTTCCGGCGTGTAGGTGAACTGGGCGATCCCCTGGGCGTCGGTGACGGTCGAGGCCTCATACAGCGGGGTGTCCGCCTCGGCGCCGTCCTTGTTCCAGCGGCGCTCCTTGGCCTTGAGGACGATCCTCGTTTCCGCGACGGGCTTGTCGTCGGAGGCGATCGTCCGGACCTTGACCGTCATCCGGTCGCCGGCCTTGTAGACGTACTTGTTGAGCGTCATGGCGAGCCCGAACTCCGCGTGGGGTGCGCGACAGCTGCCCTGGCCCTGGACCTGGCGGCGCGAGAGATCGGTGACCTGGGCGACCACCGTGTAGACGGCGTCGTGCTCCTCCTTCCCGTTCTCGATCGTGAAGGGGAGGTTGCCGTCGCGGTCGGTGACGCCGTCCCCGTCGGCGACCTGGTCGCCGAGGTAGGTGGGGCTGAAGAAGACGGGCTCGTGGAACTCGAATCCCTCCTTGGAGTACCAGTCGTAGTAGTAGGGCCAACCCCAGCCCCACCAGGAGAGCCGGGCCCGGAAGACCGCGTACCGCACCGTGGCCGTCTCCACCGGGCCGCCGAAGTAGTACTCGGCGCGGATCTTGCCCTCGATCTTCTTCCCCTGCAGCACTTGGGGCGCTGCGTAGTCCACGAGGACCTTGAACTCAGGCTTGCGATACTCGTCCACGCGGAACTCCGTCCGGCCGCTGTCCCGATACCAGAAGAGCTGCTCATCCTCGCGCTCTTCCGCCTTGAGCTCGGGTCGGACTTGGATCGTGTATTCGCCCAGGGTGGGCGAGTCGCCCAGCCGGAACGAGCCCTCCGCCGTGCCGAAGTCGCCCAGCGTCACCGTCTCCTGGTGGATCGGGTTGTAGCGGGGGTCGGCGACCCTGACCATCAGCCGCTGGCCGGGCCGGAAGGAGAGTTCCCCCGACCGGTCGTCGCGGGAGACGATCCGGAAGCGGACCGTGTGGCCGGGGCGGTAGATCGGGCGGTCGGTCGCGACATGGATGCGGACCTCCGATTCGGCGGGCTCGTGGCTCCAGGCGTCGGTCAGGAAGATCTCTCCGTCCGCCAGGCCGACGATCCAGCCGCCCTTGAACCCCTCGGTGACAAAGAGGCCCTGGGAGTCGGTTGTGCCGCGGAAGGGGCGCTCGTCGGAGAGGACGCGGATCTCGGCGTCGGCCACGGGCCGGGAGGTCGCGCGTTCCTGGACGAAGCAGAGGAGCTTCCCGGCGGCGGTCTTCGTGATCAGGCCGTAGCGGCCCACGACGGCCACGGCCTCCATCGTGAAGCCGTCGTGTTCGGCCTCGAGGACGTAGACGCCCCCCGCCGTCGAGGGGATCGGGACGATCTCGTCGCCGTTCGAGACCGGGTAGGTCTCCTTCCACTCCTTGAGGAGCTTCCGATCGGCGCGTCCGACTTTCTCGGCCATCGCCGCGAATCCCCTCCCCTCGCCCTCGTTCACGAAGGGGAGGAAGGCGGCGTAGTCGATCCGGTAGGCGCGGTAGGTTACCTCCTTCATCTCCTTCCGCTGGACGCGGACGGCGGGCTCCTCTCCGGTCATGTAGGTCCGGTCGGTGGCAAGGGAGAGCTCCTTCCCCTGAAGCTCCCAGTAGTGCCGGAGCGCGTCAGTGCGGACGTTCGGGTCGGTGGACTTCCGCGCGATCTCGCCGAACTCCTCGAGGGCCTGCTTGAGCTCTCTTTTCGGGTGGTACGTGAGGGCGATCTGGGACCGCCGGTACCAGTAGCTTTCGGACGCGGGGTACTTCTCGCAGAGGCGGCGGTAGGCACGGCGGGCGTCCTCCTTCCGGTTGAGGATGCTGTGATAGGTGGAGGCGATCGAGGCGAGCGCCTCCTCGACCTCCGGCGCGGCGGGGAACTTCTCGAGGAACGCCTCATAGGCGCGGACCGCCTCTGCGTAGCGGCCGGATTGGAGCTGCGCCTCCGCGTACGCGAGGAGCTTGTCCTTCTCCTGCGGCAGCGGGTCCTGGGCGAGCGCCGACGCGGCGAGAAGAGCCAGGAAAGCAAGGGCGGATCTCATGGGGCTCCCTTCGGTTCGATGGATTCTACCCCTTGGATGCCGCCGGCGCGCGAAAGGAAAGCCGGACCTACTCTTTCGGCTTGCAGGGGAGGGCGCGGCCCTTCCCGCTGCGCTTGGCCTGGTAGAGCGCCTCGTCGGCGAGGAGGAGGAGTTCGTGGGTCTCGCTGGCGTCGAAGGGGAAGACGGAGACGCCGAGCGAGATCGAAATCTTCATGCGTTTCCCGGCGCAGGTGAAGCGCTGGCCCTTGAAGAGCGTGGCCAGGCGCTTCGCGGTGGCGAGGGCGCCCTCCTTGGTGGCGCCGGGGAGGATCACCTCGAACTCGTCGCCGCCGTAGCGGCCGACCACGGGGGTCTGCGGGCGTCCTTCGACGCGCCCCACGATGTCGGCGCCGCGGACGGTGGCCGAGAGCGTGTAGGCCACGTTGCGGAGCACGTCGTTGCCTACCGCGTGGCCGTAGGAGTCGTTGATCTGCTTGAAGTTGTCGACGTCGATCATGAGGAGTCCGCAGGAGTAGCCCTGCCGCCGCGCGAGATCGATCTCCTCGTCGAGGAACTGCTCGAACGCGGAGTGGTTGTAGATGTCGGTGACGCGGTCCTGGGTGGACTTCCGGTAGAGGAGTGCGTTCTCGATGGCGATCGCCGCGTGGTCGGTGAGGATCTCGGCGAACTCGCGGTGGCGCGGGCCGAACGCGGCGGTCTCCTCGGTGTTGTCCAGGTAGACCGCGCCGATGAGGCGCGACTTGACGCGCAGGGGGAGGCAGAGGATCGAGAGCCCGTGGCGGCCCGGCACGATCGCCGGGGGGCAGAGCGACGGCTCGCGGCCGAGGTCGTCCACGAGGACGCTCTTGCCGCCGGAGCTGACCCGCCCGATGACGGCGGCGAGCGAGGGGATCTCCGCGTGCTTGATCTCGCCCAGGGTGCGGTGGCGGGAGAGTTCGGCGTTGAACTGCTTCCCCTTGAAGATCGCCACGGTCCCCCGCGTCGCGTTCGAGAAGCGGATCGTCGTGTCGAGGATCATGGTGATGAGGCGCCGGAGATTGCGCTCGGTATTGATCCGCTTGACGACGTCCAGGATCGGCCGGAGGTTGACGGCCGGCTGGCGGTCCGCCGGAGCGGACTTGCGCGAGACGGGCTTTGCGAGTTCTTCCATGGGTCGTCGGGCTGCGGGAGGGGTCCGTTCCCTCTCCCCAGGCCCCGGTCGGCGTCCTTCTACCATAGCTTTAAACGCCTGCCGCGGGACAGGATTCCTGAGGCGTCGAAGCTTTCACAGGGAACATTGCGGAAGGGCGCGATTCCTTTCAGCCGGAATGGAAGGGGTCACTCCGGGAGGGGCGGGTACTCGGCCGCGTGGCGCGAACGGTCCTCGTAGTACTCCACCTGCGCGCGGTACCAGGAAGCGAGCCGCGACTCGAGATCGGCGCGGAGGGTGGGTTGCCGGGCGGCGAGATCGGCCTGTTCCTCCGGATCGTTCGTGAGATCGAAGAGCAGCGATCGCTTCCGATGCGAATCGTAGATCAGCTTGTGGCTGCCTCGGACGATCGCATACTGCCGCGCAAAGGGAGTCTGGACGACCATGAAGCGTGAGCGGTCGGGTGAGGCTTCCTTCGACAGGAGATCCGCCCCTTGGAAGGACGGGTGTCCGGGCAAGCCCAGCGCGTGGCAGATCGTGGGCGGGATGTCGAGGATCTGCGCGGGGCGAGGGTCCGGGCCCGGCGCGAGGCCTGGGACACGGACGATCAACGGCACGCGCGTCTGCTCCGCGTAGAGTGGCCCGCCGTGGGCCACGGTCCCGTGCTCGTAGAACGCCTCGCCGTGGTCGGCGGTGACGACGACGATCGTCCGCTCCCACAGGCCGCGATCCTTCAGGTGGCCGAACAGCCGGGCGAGCTGGGTATCGACGTAGGCGAGGCTGTCGGCATAGAGATCGCGGACAATGCCGGTTTTCTCGGGAGGATACCAGCCGAACGAGATCGGGAAGTCGCGGCGCGCGGGCCCGAACGGCCGCGCGAAGTCGGCCGGCACGGGGTACGGGGCGTGGGCGTTCTGCAGGTTGAGGAAGGCGAAGAACGGGCCGCCCTCGGCGTCCCCGATCCACCGCAGCGCCTCGCCGACGGTGACGCCGTCGTCGATCGTGCCTTCCGGGTGCACGAGGCGGGAGCGGCCTGTGCGGAAGGCGGGGTCGGAGGCCGCGTGGACGTACCGATCGATCGAACCCGTGTCCACGTACCGGTTCATTCGGCGCCATCCCTCATCCTGCGAGCAGAAGACCCCGGTCCGGTATCCGGCGTGTTTGAGGATATCGTGGAGGAGGACCCTCGGGTAGGTCGGATGCTCGGGGGTGAGGTGGGACGTCCGCGACCGGAGCGGATAGTGGGACGAGAGGGTCGACGGCGCTGCGTAGTCGGTGTGCGTGGCGGTCGTGATGCAGTCGGTGAAGAGGCGGGCTTCCCGGGCGAGGGCGTCGAGCGCCGGCATCACCTCGCGATCGCCGCCGAACGCGCGGAGCGGGTCGGGGCGGAGGGAGTCGACGAGGATCACGACGACGTTCAGGCGGTCCATCGCTTCCAGGTCCGGTGCATACGGGGTCATCGGCCGCCTGGGGACGCGCGCGGCCGTGCCGGGAGGATCGACGGGGCGCTCGCGAAGGTCGGCCAGGATCCGGGCCGACGGCCCCGACGCGAAGTCGCGCCGTTCGGCGAGATCGTGGCCGCGCAGGGCGTTGCCTCCGAGGGCGACGAGCGCGCAGGCGGCGGCGGAGGCGGTCGTGAAGCGGGTGAAACGGTGGAGGAGGATCGGGCGGCAGCGGGCGATCCAGCGGGGGAGGGCTTCGCTCCCGGCGGCTCCGGCGGCCAGCGCGAGGGCCGAGACGGCCAGCAAGAGAGCGCCGTTGATCTCGGCCGCGTAGCCGAGCACGGTGCGGAAGTCGCCCAGCACGAATCCGACGGCTTCGCGGTCGAGGAAGTGGCCGGTGTACCAGAACGAGCCCCAACTGGCCGAGAATGCGAGGATCGCGGTGGCCGCCAGCGCGACCCGGAGGGCGCGCCCCGTCCAGCCCACGGCCGGCGGCACCGGACGGCGGAATCGAGAGAGCACTCCGGAGAGGCAGGCCACCAGGAGGATCCCGGCCGCGAGGGAGGCGAGTTCGGTGCAGAGGAGGGTCAGCCGGGCCCAGAAGGGCAGGGGAGCGGCGCTTAGGAACCCCGCCGGCGCGAGCGACGCCAGGGCCAGGCTCGCGGCCGCGAGGGCGCACCACCACGCGCACGCCACCGCGGTCGCGACGGTCTGCGGGCGCATCGTGACCCCTTGAAAGGAAAGGCGGTGCGCGGTGCGCAGCCGGATGCACACTGGGTACCGGCTCCGGCGCCCGCGTCACGCCGCGGTGTGAGGGAGCAAGCCGCGTGCCAGCCCGGTCACTTCCGGGCGGCGATGGGGACGTTGTGGAGGAGGAGGAACTCCTTGCAGTCGCCCTTGTTCGTCGAGGTGGGCATCTGGGCGAGGGTCGCGCCGTCGGGGCCGATGAACCAGGCGCCGCTGGCCCAACGGGTGTTCGAATCGCCGGTCACCGGCGGGTTGAACTCGGGATTGTAGAGCGCGGCGTGGTTGTGCAGCGCGGCGTGGACCTTGAACTCGGAGATCCACCCCTCGGGGCCGCCCCAGCTTTTCCGGAAGTTGTACCAGCCGGCGATCGTCGAGCCGGTGGTGTTCGCGTGCGGCCCGTAGATGATGCGCGCCCCGTTCTCCGCCAGGGCCTTCAGGTTGTCGCGGTTGGTGCCGTCGGCGCAGGTCGAGATCCCCATCTTCGTCCCCTTGACCTCGAAGACGTTGTGATCGGTGCCGGTCTCGGTGAATCCCTTCTCGGCGGTGAGCCAGATCTTGTGGTGCCAGCCGACGACCTTCCCGTCGGGCCCGAGGACGAACTGGGTGTTCCACCGCTTGCCCGCGGCGTCCTGCTCGGCCATCCCGGCGCTCAGGGTGAGCTTCTTCTCGACCGCCTTCTTCGCGAGCGCCTGGACCTCCGGGCCGGAGAGGCTGAGCCACGTCATGTCCTTGCTGAAGTGATAGCCGTTGAGGGAGAGTTCGGGGAAGCCCACGAACTCGGCCCCCTCGGCGGCGGCCTTGTCGATGAAGTAGAGGTGGCGGTCGAGGTTGGTCTGCAGGTTCTTCCGGTTCGCGGCCGTGTCGGCGCCGTCGGTGAAGAGGCTTTTCATGTTGACGAGGGCCATCTTGAGGTGGCCGGGGTTCTTGTCGGTCTCCTTCTTGGCCTGCGGCGCGGCGTGGCCGGCCAGAGCGAGGGAGAAGAGGCACGCGGCCCAAAGGGCGGACGGCTTCATGAGGGACCCTCCCAATGGAGGTTCAACCCGGGGGAGGGCTCCCCGGTTTACGGGAATCGGGAAGGACCCTTTCACCACAAAGCCACAAAGGACACGAAGCGAGGAGAATCGGCTTCCGAATGAAAATCATCCCTCGAACGAGAACTTCTTCCAGGGAGTGACGCCCCCGGCCCGGCGGGTGACGTACGCCTCCTTCTTCGCGCAGTTGAAGACCATCGCGTCGATGGTGGAGCCGACCTTCACCTTGCCGCACTGGGCCTGCAGGCGGGCGAGGTCGACCTTGGCATCCCCCTCCGCTCGGATCCGGCCGCCGTTGGCCTTCGCGTCCTCCTGGATCTCGATCTTCTTCGGCGTCCCGCGGATCGTGGCCAGGCCGCCCTTGCCGTCCCCGACCAGGTAGACGAACCAGCCCGCGTTTTTCGCGCGGCGCGCCTCCTCGAGGGCGCCCTTGAGCGTGTCCTGATACAGGATCTGGGCGATGAGCACGTAGGCGGGGATCCCCACCCGCGGCTCCTTCCCGTCGCCGCCCCCCGTGTGCCAGCAGAGGGCGAGGCCCGCGGAGTTGAGGCCCGCCCCGGCCCAGAGGCCCGGGTAGGCGTAGCCGAGCAGGCTCGGTCCTTCCGGCCGCTTCCAGAGCAGCATCGACGAGAGGCCGTAGACGCTCTCCATCCAGTCCCAGGTCTGGCAGACGAACGTGTCGCCGTCGCGGGTGTCCGGGGGCGACGATCCGAAGACGGTGCAGTGGTCGACGGCGGGCACGAGGCCGCGGTGCCAGAGTTCCTCGTGGTTCGTGATGAGAACGGTCTCCTCGAACGTGAGGCCGCTCCCCTCGGCCATCCCTTCCATCTCGTCGTGGATGAGCGGCGCGTAGGCCTTGATCTCCTTCCCGCACGCGGCGGCGTAGCGGACGAGCGGCTCCTTCGCGTTGGGCTTCCCCGTGAACGAGAGGAAGATCTCCCGGTCGAGGAAGGCGCGGATGGCGTCCTTGAACTTGGCCCCGTAGGCCCGGCCCCGCTCGCGCGGCTTTCCCGAGAAGACGCTGAGCGTGTGCTCCAGGTTCCGGGCGGGTTCCTGGGCGGCGAGATTCCGACCGAGCGCCAGCGCAGCGGCACCCGCGGACGTGCGGCGAAGGAAGTCGCGTCGCGTCGAGGATGGGGTCATGGCGTCACCTCCTCTTCCACTACGCCCGGCCCGCACGCTCAGGCGAGGAGTTCCTTCACGACCTTCCCGTGGACGTCGGTGAGGCGGAAGTCGCGGCCCGCGTAGCGGTGGGTGAACTTCTCGTGGTCGAAGCCGAGCGCGTGGAGGATCGTCGCATGCAGGTCGTGGACGTGGACGGGGTTGTCCTGCGCCTTGAAGCCGAACTCGTCGGTCGCGCCGTATGCGGTGCCGCCCTTGAAGCCGCCGCCGGCCAGCCAGACCGAGAAGCCCCACTGGTTGTGGTCGCGGCCCGTCGCGGCGGGCAGTTCGGCGACCGGGGTGCGGCCGAACTCGCCGCCCCAGAGGACGAGGGTG
>CAZSCC010000001.1:0-2471 GCA_964604905.1 uncultured Planctomycetales bacterium | reverse complement strand
GACGCCGGGATGACCCCCGCGCCCGCCATCTTCGCCACCCCGACCGCAAAGTCCTCCTCCGAGCGGCAGCTCGTGGCATCGCGCACGAGGTGCACGGAGTAACCCGCCGCCACAGCATCGAGCGCTGTCTGGCACGCGCAGACGTGCGTCTCGTAGCCCGCGATCACGACCTGAGGGCGCCCGAGCGTCTCGAGCTTCTTCCGAAACTCGTCGGAGCCGAAACAGGAGAAGGCGATCTTGTGGACCGGCTCGTAGGCCCCCAGTGCCGTGCGGACGGGCTCGATCGTCGGCCCGAACGCCTTGACCGCATGCTCGGTGACGACGACCGGGAGCTTCATCACCTTCGCCGCCTCCGCGAGCTTGACGATATTGGCGGCGACGGCCTCGCGACGGACCACCTCGGCATGGAGCCGGTCCTGGACGTCGACGATCACCAGGACGGCGCGGTCGCGGTGGAGGAGATGCGGGTGCATCAATACCCGGCGAGATCGGGTTCGATCGGATCCGACCGCTTCCCCGCCATCTTCCTCGTGGGGGCCTCGTCGCCCGCGCGCCGCGTGTCGAAGCTGTACTGCACGTCGACGAAGCGGGCGCGGAAGGCGTTGACCCCTTCGCGGACCGACTTGCCGTCGATCAGGCACTCCTTGAAGAAGCGGGCGATCTCCTCCATCTCCGGCTCCTTCATCCCCCAGTGGGTCATCTCCTGGACGCCCAGGCGGAGGCCCGAGGGTTTCATGACGGCCTTGGGGTCGTCGTGAGGGAGGAGGTTGTAGTTGCAGATGATGTCGTTGGCCTCGAGCTTCTCGGCGCAGTCCCGCCCGCCTCCCTGCTTCTGGACGTCGACGGCCACCTGATGGCTCTGAGTGTAGCCGAACTCGGCGAGCTGGACGTCGAAGCCGTTCTTCGCCAGGGCCTTCGCGAAAGCCTGCGCGTTGGAGCAGACCTGCTTCGCGTAGACCTGGCCGAACTCCATCATCTCGTAGGTGGCGACCAGGAGCGGCGGCAGCGTGAACAGGTGGTGGTTCGAGAGCGAGCCCGGGAAGGCGAGCTTGTCGATGCGCTTCCACTTGTCGCCCTCGAGGTTGGAGAGGACGACGCCGCGCTGGGGGCCGAAGAACGTCTTGTGGGTGGAGCCGAGCAGGATGTCGCACCCCTCGGCAAGCGGGTCCTGGAACTGCTTTCCGGCGATGAGGCCCAGAACGTGGGCGCCGTCGAAGACACAGATCACGCCGAGTTCCTTGCAGGCGGCGGCGATCTCCTTCGCGGGCTCGGGGAGCATGATCAGGCTCTTCCCGATCATGACCAGCTTGGGCTTCTCCCTCGCCAGCATGTCCTTGGAGGCGGCGACGTCGATGGCGTAGCCGTTCTTCGGATCGCGCGGCCAGCGAAGGATGTTGCGCGTGTACTTCCCCATCCCGCCCATGAGCTGGTGGCTGATGTGGCCGCCCACCTCGAGGGAGTTGACGATGACCTTGTCGTCGGGCTTGACGAAGGAGGAGAAGACCACGTCGTTGGCGTTCGTGCCGCTGACGGTCCGCACCTCGGCGTTCTTCACGCCGAAGAGCTGCTTCATCGAATCGCGGGTCTTCGCCTCGATGACGTCGATGTTCTTGGTGCCCTGGTAGTAGCGCCGGCCCTTCTCGGGATGGCCCTCGGCGTACCGGTGGCCGAAGTCGGACGGGAGCAGCGCGCGGGCGCGGGCGGAGAGGACGTTCTCGCTCGCGATCAGGTTGACGGTTCGATGGAGTCGCCAGTCGTCGTTCTCGCGGACGACGCGCTCGACGTCGCGGACCAAGTCTTCGCTCAAGCCCCACCCCCCCAGGAATTGAGAGATTCAGCAGTTGAGGAGAGACCTCAACCGCTCAATCACCCAATCCCTAGGCAGGCTTGAGGACGCGGCCGAGGCGGATGCAGGACGTGCAGACCTTGAGGCGGACGGTCTTCCCGCCCACCACCGCCCGGACGTGCTGCAGGTTAGGATTGAAGGAGCGATGCGAGCGACCGGTGATCTTCCGGCCCACGCCGCCTTTGGACTTCGCGAGGCCACGGCGGGTGATCTGGTCGCCCCGGATCGGACCCTTGTTGCAGAGCGCGCAGCGGCGCCCCTTCGTCATTGGCTGAATCACGGCGGCCTATCCTATTGATTTGCCGCAGGAAATCAAGAGAATCCGCGTCGCTTGACAAGCCCCCGCCCGGTGGTACACTTCAGGCAGTTCGAACCTTTCATGCCTTAGGAGAGGGTCGCCTTCATGGCCGCTCGGAACATAATCGGACTGGACATCGGCTCGAAGTTCGTCAAGGCGGTCCAGGTGACCGAGACCAGCGGGCGCTACTCCATCACCGAGTACGGCATCGCCGAGGTCTCCCCCCAGGTCTCCGTCGCCGACGTCGTCGCCGAGCTCTTCTCCAAGAAGGCCTTCAAGACCAAGCGCGTCGTCACCGCCGTCAGCGGCCGCTTCGTCTTCGTCCGC